>JAJPWY010000057.1 GCA_021205725.1 Clostridiales bacterium | reverse complement strand
CTGCGCCTACGATACTTGGCTGGAGACGGCCCGGGAAAATCGGTAGTGCCAACACCTGAAAGGTCATAAGGCCTTTCAATATTCCTCAATAGCTCAGTCGGTAGAGCACGCGGCTGTTAACCGCGGTGTCGTAGGTTCGAG
The DNA here is from genome assembly GCA_021205725.1 of Clostridiales bacterium. Taxonomy (GTDB): domain Bacteria; phylum Bacillota; class Clostridia; order Oscillospirales; family Oscillospiraceae; genus Onthomonas. The sequence goes on along the minus strand of JAJPWY010000057.1, from coordinate 6,897 downwards.
TCCTACTTGGGGAGCTTTGGAAATTGAGCCGCCATGCGGTGTGCAGGGCGGCGCTTTTTCTGAGAAGGTTATGGGCCTTTAGCTCAGTTGGTTAGAGCATCCGGCTCATAACCGGACGGTCCACGGTTCGAGCCCGTGAAGGCCCATCATGGTTTACTGTGGGCAAGCTGATGGACCTCCTGATATAGGGGTATAGCTCAGCTGGTAGAGCAGCGGTCTCCAAAACCGCGTGCCGAGGGTTCGAATCCTTCTGCCCCTGTTTTGCTGTAACCGAGAGAAATCTCGTTTACATATATGGCCCGGTAGTTCAGTTGGTTAGAACGCCAGCCTGTCACGCTGGAGGTCGTCGGTTCGAGCCCGATCCGGGTCGCTCACTTCTCTTGTGAGAAGAAAAGTGAATATGCTGCTATAGCTCAGTCGGTAGAGCGCATCCTTGGTAAGGATGAGGTCTCCGGTCCGAATCCGGATAGCAGCTCTCAAAGTTCTGTGATTTTAGCCGAATCACGGAACTTTTTTTGTGGATTAATACTTCGAATGGTAAGCGTTCCAACAGTTTCCAACATTTGTTTTCATATCAGAGACGTATGTGCTTTTATTGGAGGCATTGCAGCATACTCAACATCGCTGCGGCCATCTCTGAGTGGCTCTCCAGCAGATCAACAATCTGTGCAATCTCCGGAGATTCGTTGCCTCTGACTGTTCTGGACATATTGGTCACAGGAGTCTCCTGTGCTCCGCACAGGAAGAAGTTCTGATTGACCATTACGGCAAGCTTCTGCCGATCCTTCAGGTTGGTGTGGGCGTAGAGATCCGTCACCATATTAGCCTGGCTGTGACCGGTGTCACCCTGGACAGCCTTGATGTCGCCGCACATACTCAGCTTCATGGAAACGCTGCTGTGGCGCAGACTGTGGAACACCACAGGACGCAGATTGTGTTCTTGGATGAAGTCTTTCAGCTGCTCCGCCACATACCGGGCCTCCACCGGGTAGCCGTTGCTCTGGGTGAATACCAGGTGGAAGTCGGTATAGGCGGGGCCGAGCAGTGCCTTCGCCTCATCCTGCTCCCGCTTGTGTTCCAGGATGGCCTGGGCTACCTGATTGGGGATGAAGATGTCCCGGACACTGCTCTCCGTTTTGGGCGGCTTGAGCACCAGTGTCGTGGTCGCAGGAGTGGACTTCTGGTGCGGGAAGGCATAGAGAATGTTCAGATGTCCTTTGGCATCCAGGGCATTCAGGCTGCTGTTCTCGCAGCGCTTCAGCTCCTTGTTGACATGGAGCATGGCTGCGTTTTCCGCCATCAGAGCCGGGGTGATGTCGATGCAGTCCCAGGTCAGCCCCAGGATCTCGCCGATCCGCATGGAGCAGCCGAGGGCCAGCTGCATACAGAGCTTCAGGGGCTGAGTGTCGCACAGCTGTACCGCCTGGTATGCCTCCTCTGGCGTCCACACCTCCCGGCTCTTTGAACGGTGCCGGGGCAGGGTGGCATAGTCGGCGGGATTACGCTCCAGATACTGCCATTTGACCGCATGGTCGAAGGCGCAGCGGAGCAGAGCGTGGATTTTCTGAATGACGCTGAATCCGATGGTCTTTCCCTCGTCCGGGTGTCCCTTCTGAACGACCGCTTTTTCAAACTGGAGGCGGTCATAATAGCCGTCCAGGTCTCTGGTGGTGATGGTACGGATGTCTCGATCTCCCAGATAGGGGAGGATGTAGTGCCGGATACGTGTCTTGTGGCCACTGAGTGAGGAATCACCCCATGTGTTCAGGCCGTAGATCTCCACATATTCCTCCAGCAGCTGCTTTAGGGTGATGACCTTCGGGAGCCTGGGCGACTCCTGGCTCTGGGTGGGAAGCACCATAGACAGATCCTTACGCTTTTTCCCCAGCTTGACCTGGGCGATACGAAAGGCGGCCTCTTCCTCTGTTTCGAACCGCTCACAGATGGGCTTTTCATAACCTGGGCAGCGGTAGACGATCTCATATTGATTTCCTTTTTTCCTTGGCTTCATTTGATATCTCCTGTTAAATGATCGTTCGAGCCTCCCTTCCTCATCCTTACCAACGGGGGATATAATGCCCGTTTCCGGGTATTACGACAAAGGATACCGGAAAGCAGCTGAGAAGTCAACCGAAATCGACAGACAGTTTGGAATGAAAAGCGCTCACAGAGACGGCGGCGGGAGGCGGAGAAAGGACAGCAGTGACTGCTTGGGGACACGAAGACATCTGCCGATACGGAGGCTGGGAAGAACGCCCCGGCGCACCAGGGCATAGGCAGTGTTGCGGCTGACCTTCAGCACAGCGGCCACCTCGTCCATTCTCAGGGTGACAGGCAGGTCATCCAGAGAGGTATAAACGAGACGTGATTTCATAGTATTGTTCCCTCATATGAACGGTGTAAAAGGTGACCAGATATATGGTCAGGAAAACGGTTGTTACCGCTCCTGGCTGTCTTTTTCGGACGGCAGCTCAGGCGGGTTCCAATAATCGGAGCGTTTCTTCTCCAACAGGAACCCTCGCACCGCCGACACCTCCCGGACGACATCCATCTCCGGCAGAGCGGCCATGACCTGGCTGTGGTATCTGCCCTCCGGCGCCGCCCGGCTGTCCAGGAGGGCGATCACACAGGTGTCGTTCTCGCTGCGGATGGCCCGGCCGAAGCCCTGGCGGAGCTTGGTCTGCATCTCTGGGATGGCGACCGCCTGAATGTAGGCGGCAAGGCTGGGATAGCGCTCCCGTTCCCGCTCCTTCCGGGTATCCGGGCAGGAGAAGGGCAGCCGGGGCAGGATGAGGAGGGAGACTCCGTCTCCGGGGAAGTCCATCCCTTCCCAGGCGGGGCCTGCGGCCAGGAGGACGGCGCCGGGCTGGGCCTTGAACGTCTCCGCCGTGTGCAGGTCGTTTCTGCTCATGGCGTATACGGGGAAGGGCAGTGCCTCCCGCTCCAGCCGGGACTTTACCGCTGACAGAGCGGCATAGGAGGTAAACAGCACCAGGGCGTGGCCCTGGCTGGCGTGGAGCAGTTGGGCAATCTCTCTCGTCAGCCGGTCATAATAGGCCGTTGCCCGCCCCTCCCTGGAGCGGATGGGCCGCTCCGGGAAGTAGAGCAGGCAGTTCTCCCGGTAGGGATAGGGAGACGGAGCGACGTATCCGGCGACCTCTTCTGTCTCATCCAGGCCAATGGTCGTCTGAAAGGCGTCAAAACTGCCGCCCACTGCCAGGGTGCCGGAGGTGAGAATGGCAGGTCGGCGGCAGCTCCAGAGCGTGCTATTGAGCTGCCTCCCCAGATCGGGGGGCGTGCCGCAGAGAAGACTGCCGCCGTCCCCGTCCTCCACCAGATAGACCATCGTGTCCCGGCTGGGACGGCTGAGCTGAGTTACAGCGTCCCAGACCTGGGAGAGCAGCGCTTGAGCCTCCGGTGTGACAGCACCTCCGATCTGCCTGCGGATGACAGACAGGATACTGTGGACAGGCGGGAGCAGTCTCAGGTATGCTCCAATGACGCAGCGCTCCGGCGGCGGCCTTCGGAGCAGACGGAGGAGGGGCCGGGCAGCTTCGCTGAGCCGCTCATAGGCCAGAAGGTAGCACTCGTTTTTCAGACTGTACCGCAGGTCATTGAGCTGTGCCGGAGCGAGCGTTACGCCGAACATCTGCCGGGCGGTCTCCGGGAGCTTGTGGGCCTCGTCGATCACCAGGGCGGCAGCCCTGGGCAGGAGAGGCGACAGTCCCCGGCTCCTGCGGATGGCATCGGCCAGGAGCAGATTGTGGTTGCAGATTTGAAATTCTATGCGGGAGGAGCCGCACTGCTTCAAGAATCGCCGGTACCGGCATTCCTGCTCCTTGCAGAGGCAGGAGGGCGGCACGCACGCATGTGCTTGGTCATAGGGGTTGAGGCCGACTGCGGCGTCCAGATCCAGCTGTGTGGACAGGCTGTTCAGTGCCGTCACCCGGCGCTGGCTCATGTGGGCCAGGTTGGCGGTGCGGAGACGCTCCTCCAGCTTTCGGTCACAGACATAGTGAGCCTTGCCTTTGCGCACCACAGCCCGGACAGGCTCCGTGGGCTGTCCGTCCGCCATGAGTGCCTGAGAGAGAAAGGGCAGATACTCTGTGGGGATGGCCCGCTGGAGGGCGATGCTGGAGGTGGAGATCAGGATGGGCTGAGAGGGCAGGCCCTCCCGCCGCCGACAGCGGAACAGGGTGTCTCCTGCCACCAGGTAGGCGTAGGTCTTGCCGATACCGGTGCCCGCCTCGCATAGAGTGATCTCTCCGGATAGCATGGCGTCCAGCATCCTGTGGCAGAGGTCGATTTGGGCAGGTCGTTCCGGCAGACCCTTCGCCGGGAATCGTTCTCGAAAGAGACGGTCGATGTGGGCATGGCCGTCCCGAATGGTTTGTTCGGTAAACATGGTGTTTACTCCTGTGTTGAAATGTTGAAAGATGGTTTCTCCGTATTCGCACGCGCCCCCCGGAGAGAATGGGAGCAGTACGGGCGGCTGTCGCCCCTCCAGGCCCGACTCTCCGGACCTTTCATCGGGGCGGCAGCTCCACGGGCGTCCCCAGGGTCTCTACTGCTTCCAACCCTGGGTCAGCGCCGCCTTGTTTTGATGCGCAGGCCTCGCTTGGTGTGTCATTGTTGCGTTGCCCGTACCGCTGGTATTCTTTTGTCAAGAAACACAGAGGGGAAATTTACCCCTCTATAAATAGCTCACGGGAGAGGTTAAAATATTAGTCCTCAGAGGGAAAATTTTTCAGCTTATGTCGAATATACGAAATCAGCTGTGAAACCCGACCCTGGGTCAGCCCCAGGAGTGCAGAGATCTCTTTCTGCCGGTAGCCCCGGCGGAAGTACAGGTCGCCTGCTACGATCTCCTGGGGCGAGAGCGCCCGACAGAGCGTCTCCCAGGTATCTCGCTCCTCCAGCGGCTCGAAGGGGCTGTGGCGGAGGGGAATACGAGTTCCGTGGGGGTCGTACCGCTCCAGGGAGCAGTGGCGGCGGTTCTCCCGCTGGTCGCTGTTGGCCTCCCGGCGATCCAGCTCCCGAAGGAGCCGAACCCAGGGCTGAGGGAGGGAGAGGGTGACCGTCTCCCCGGTGGCAAAGGTGTAGGGGTATTCTTCTTCCGGTGTTGGCATATTCCTCCTTTATGGTGCGGCGTCCGGCGGAGGCAGCAGTCTCTGCTCTTGCTGCTCCGTCTGCCTGTCCGCATGACCGGCGGCTGCGCACAGGCACATGGCGGCAACTCCGACCATGCCGCCGAGCCACAGTCCGGCAAGAAAAAGAAGTACTTCTTTCATGACATCCACCTCCAGCCAAAGAATAGGATGGGTGCGGTCACTGCCAGGAGCATCAGCTCCAGGGCAGCGGAGATGAGTAAAAACAGGACGTCCAATAAATGCATATCAATCGATCCTTTCACAGTAAACGACCAGCCGTTGGGTGCCGACGGTGTAGGGGTGACAGGTGAGCAGGGTCAGCAGATCCTGTCCCTCCCGGATGAGGATGGCGTCCACGTCGTCCGGCTGGATAATGGCGGTCTCCACCACCTGATAGGTCATTGTGTCCCAGAAGCTGGTGAGACAGACCAGGTCGCCCACCTCCAGCTGATCCAGGTAGCGGAAATAAGGGATCCCCCGATAGCCCCGGTGACCGGCGAGGACGCAGTTCGTGCTCTCTCCGCCGATGGGCAGGCTGGTCTGGCCCAGCACAGCGGCCCCCAGGGCCATGTTGACGGCGTTGGCTCCCAGATAGATGGGCAGCTCCAGGTCGATGGCCGGGATGGTGAGATACCCTACCGGCGAGCCGCTCTCCAGACCGTAGTCCGACAGCTCCAGCGCCGGAGTCTCGTAGGCGGATGCCCCGGTCAGGCCGGACTGATGCTCCAGGAAAATGACCTGGTTGTAGTCCGCCATCGCCTGATAGAGCTCCGGGTAGAGGAGGCTGTTCCCTTCTGTATCGCTCTGGAGCTGACTTCGGGCGGCCTCCGTCTGCTCCTGCCACTGGTCTATGACCAGGGCGCTCTCCCGTTCAAAGGTTGCCGTCTGGAGCTGTGGATAAAACAGCAGCCACAGTCCTGCCAGAAGGCCCAGCAGGATGGCCAGCCACAGCCAGACCGGGTTCTGCCGCCTCATTTCAGCCTCCGGTGATGCCGCCAGGCGGCCCCAAGGAGCTGGCCCAGGAAAAAGACGACCACGACAAGGGCGGCGCAGACGGCCAGAGAGAAGAGATACTCCCGAAGCCAGGTGCTGGGGAGAGTCTCAACCGACTCCGTCTCAGACTCGGCGACAGCCTCCTCCACCAGCTCCACCCTGGTCCCACGAACCAGCAGCCGGTGGGTGTTGACCCCGTAGGGGGTGCAGGTCAGAAGGGTGCAGTAGTCCTTGTCGGGGTCGATCTCCAGCTGGCTCAGATCCTCCGGGCGCACGGTGGTGATCTGATCCACCTGATAGGCCAGGGTCTGGCCCAGCACCTGGAGGGTGAAGACATCCCCCACGGTGAGCTGATCCAAATCGGAGAACAGCCGGGCGGAGGATAGGCCGGAGTGTCCGCAGAGGACGGTGTGGGTACCCTCCCCGCCCACCGGGAGGGAGGAGATCTCCAGCACCCCGATGCCCTGGGCCAGGGTGTCGCTATCGGTGCCGTAGTAGACAGGCAGTTCCAGGTTGAGGGTGGGGATGCTCAGGGTGGCGATGACGCCGGTGCCGGAGAGATCCAGGATAGACCTCTGCTCCCCGTCCTCCTGGGCCACGGTGGGTGTGAGAAAGGGATCTTCCAGGGAGAGGATGCCGGTGGCCAGCTGACGGTTGTAGGCTTGGGCGGCGGCCAGCGCCTCCGCCCGCTCCTGGGCTAGGTCGCTGTCCCCGGCGGCAGCGGTGTACGTCTCTATGACCCCGTCCTGACGCT
>JAJPWY010000075.1:31209-32704 GCA_021205725.1 Clostridiales bacterium | reverse complement strand
TACACCTTTCTCTCCATCCTCACCGCCTCACAGATCTCCTCCGCCAACAACTACCTGAACTACACCGGCGGCAGCGGCACCCATGCCATTCCCATCCATCAGGTGAAGTTCAGCGGCTCCACCTATTGGGCCTACTGTGCCGACAGCCGGAAGGACTGGCCGGGGAGCAGCTACTCCAACTACACCCAGCAGTCGCTCCCCACCAGCGGGCTGTACCAGGTGCAGAAGGTAGCCATGCAGCTGGGCTTTGGGGACAACAATGTCTCCCGGCTGGAGCAGATGTTCGGCTACTCCCTGAACAACTATGAGGCCTACCAGGCCACCCAGGCAGTCCTCTGGGCTGCTCAGGCCTGGGAGGAGCAGTGGACCTATATCGCCTCTGCTCCCAGCAGCATCCGGGACGGCGTGGTCAGCTACTGGAAGGTAGCCACCCCCTCCGGCAAGTCCGCCAATGCGAGGAACTTTGCCCTGGCTCTGGCAGACGCTGTCCAGTCGGTCTATGAGGACGGTATCTCCTGCTCCCTGTCCTTCACCACCTACAGCGAGACCAACACCTACGTCCGCTATCTGCTGACCGTCAAGACGGTCAACTACTACGGCGGGTACACCATGACCCTCTCCGGGCTCCCCAGTGGAACCACCGTGTCTACCAGCGACAGCGATCTCTCTGCCGCCTCTGCCACCGGCTACACCAGCAGCCAGGTCACCGGCACGGACACTCTGTACGTCACGGTGCCAAAGGCCTCCGCCAGTCAGACCTTCACCCTAACCGCCACCGCCACCCCGGTCATCCGGCAGTACAGCTCTAACAGCGCTGTGGGCTTCCTCCAGTCCGGCAGCAGCTCCTACCAAAGCATCCTCTACTCTGGCGGCACCCTGACGGTGGTTCCCAAAACCGGCAGCGTCACCCGCACCGTCCCCGCTCTCCCCAAAGGCAGCGTCACCATTACCAAGTATGACAGCCAGACCGGGGAGCCAGTCTCCAATGTGGTGTTTGCCCTCTATGAGTACAACGGCTCTGAGTATGTGGATGCCGGCAAGACGGCGGTCACGAACGCCAAGGGCGTCGCCTCCTTCACCGGGCTCCAGTATTCTGCCTCCAACACCGGCCTGTTCAAGGTATTCGAGAAGAGCTCCGACACCCACGAGATCTACACCAATCACTATGTGGCCCTGTTCTCTGTGGCAACCGGCAAATGGTACGCCTACACCTCCGCCACCGCCAGTCAGACCTCCGGGACACAGGAGAAGAACACCTCTGGAGAATACGCCTTCACCTTCTCCTTCACCGCCTACAATGAACCCCTGGTCAAGACCGGCAGTCTCACCATCCAGAAGCGGGACGGAGACGGGCAAGCACTGGATTCCGTGTCCTTCGTCGTCACCGACGGAGACGGGAACCCTGTGCTGTTTCAAAAGGACAGCTCCGGGAGCTATGTCCCCAGCACCTCCGGCAGCGCACAGCTCACCACAGACAGCAAGGGACAAATCAAGG
>JAJPWY010000075.1:0-31109 GCA_021205725.1 Clostridiales bacterium | reverse complement strand
CCCAGCACCTCCGGCAGCGCACAGCTCACCACAGACAGCAAGGGACAAATCAAGGCGACCGACCTCCCCTATGGCACCTACCTGGTGACCGAGGTGGAGGGCGCAGAGGGGAATTACACTCTCCTGCCCACCTCCTTCTCCGTGACGCTGCCCCTCTCCTCCGGCGAGGACGAGCTGACCTATACCGTGGTCAACAGCTCCGCCTTCGCCCTTCCCGCCACTGGCGGCAGCGGTGCAGGTGACCTGGTCTTTCTGGGCCTTGCCGTGCTGGCCCTGGCCCTGCTGTTTCTGCCCTGTACCCAGGCTAAAAAACCAAATTCTAATGACAAAAGGAGTCTTCCCCAATGAAACGTATCTGTTCTCTCTTCCTCACCCTCATCATGATAATGAGCCTGTGCCTCTCCGCCTCCGCTGCTGCAGAGTCCTCTCTGCCGACCATCGACCAGAGCAAGACCGGCAGCCTGACCATCTATAAGTATGACCTGACCTCCGCCCAGGCGGACGGCCTGACCGACCAGGTCTACCTCTCCACTGGGCAGGCGAACGATGAGGCGGCCGCCGCCTTTGCCCCATACGCCATTCCCGGCGTGGAGTTCACCTATCTGCGGGTGGGCGCCATCGACACCTATACTGTCAGCGACGGGACGACCAACACCATCCAGGTGATCTACGGCGTGGAGGACGACGATCTGCTCTCCGCCCTGGGTCTGACCACCTCCGACCGGGTGACAGTGAAGGACGGCGTCAGCTACTATGCCAGCGATACCCTCATCGACGCCCTGTCTGACAGGCTCTCCTCCAACAACACCTCCACCAAGGACGCTCTGGAAGCCCTTATCTCGGAGAATGACGCAGCCGTCTCTATGTCCCTGACCGACAGCACGGGAAAGACCTCCGTCTCCGGCCTGGAGCTGGGCCTCTACCTGGTGGTGGAGACCTCGGTGCCGGAGAACGTCACCTACACCGTGGATCCCTTCTTTGTCTCCGTCCCCATGACGGACACCCAGACGCTGAACCGCTGGTTCTATGACGTGACGGTCTACCCCAAAAACCAGACGGGCAACCCCACCCTGGAAAAAGAGGTGGCCGACACCGCCCACGGCCTGTCCTTCTCCGACGCCAGCGAGGGGTATGAGGACGTGGCCACGGTCTCGGACAATGACCTGGTCAATTACCGCATCCTCTCCACCCTCCCCAGCGTCCATTCTGCCGCCACCTATCTCACCCAGTATACATTCGTAGACACCCTGTCCAAAGGGCTGGAATACAACGAAGGGGATGTGAAGATCTGCTGGTATCGGGACTACGCCGACGCCCTGGCCGATTACTCCGCCGCCACTGAAAACAGTGAGGCGGTCAACGGCGGCAATGCCGACGCCACCTGGGAATACGGCAGCGAGTTCTTCTCTGTCTCCTATGGAACCGCCTCTGAGGACGCCACCACCATGACGGTAGAGCTGACCGCTGCCGGGCTGAAGGAGGTCAATACCCCCGCCAGCTCGGATGACCAGGAGGGCAAGTACTCCTGCTGGACGATGGTCATCTACTACAATGCCACCGTCCACGCAGACGAAGCCGTCACCTACGGCGACGACGGCAACCCCAACGAGGTCACGCTGACCTGGAGCCGGACGACGGACGGCTATTACGACACCCTGGAGGACGAAGCCATCGTCTATAGCTACGGCATCGACCTGACCAAGGTACTTTCCGAGGGCGGCACGGACTTCTCCTCCGTCCAGTTTGTCCTCCAGAACACCTCCAACGACACCGGGGCCTATTACGTCGTCGCCAGCGCCGCCGAGTCTGGCGTTTACTATGTGACCGGCGGTACCGACCTGGAGAGAGACGCCACCTGCCTTTCCCCTGACAGCGACGGCAGGCTGCGCATCTACGGTCTGGAAGAGGACACCTATGTGCTCACCGAGGTACAGACCGCCAGCGGCTATACCCTGCTGAAGGACAGCATCACCATCGTTATCTCCACGGACTACACCTCCGGCGGCGCCTGCGGCAGTCTCACCGCCAGCGCAACGGTGGACGGCAACGAGGTGGATATGGAGAGCGACGGCGACTCCGCCAACGCTCTGGTTCCCCTCACCGTCCTCAACAGCCGGGGCTTTGACCTGCCCCAGACCGGCGGTGCCGGGACGTTGGTCACCACCGTCTGCGGCGGACTGCTGACGGCGGCCATGGTTGCTCTGGCAATCTTTACCCTCCGGCGCAAAAAGTCCGCCTGAATGACAAAACGGGAGGCGGCAACTGCTGCCGCCTCCCCCAAGGGAAACGATATGAAACATATTGGAATCAGGAAACACCTTCCCACGCTTTGCTGTATCCTGGGCGTCCTGCTGGGACTGCTTCTCCTCTGCTACCCGATGGTCAGCAACGCCCTGTATGAGCAGCGTCAGGACGGGGTCATAGAGACGTACACCGCTGCCGCCGGGGACAGCGACCTGGCCCAGGAGCGGGCGGAGGCGCTGGCCGCCGCCCAGGCCTACAACCGTCAGCTGGCCACCGGCATCCTCTCTCTGGAGGATCCCTTTCTCACACCCACCGTGGCCCAGGAGGACGGGGAACAGCGGTCTATCCTGGATCTCTCCGGCACCGGCGTCATCGCCACTCTGAGCATCCCCGCCCTCGACCTGGAGCTGCCTGTCTACTACGGCACCGACAGTGACACCCTGACCCAGGGCATCGGGGTGCTGGAGATCTCCTCCCTCCCGGTGGGCGGGGAGGGCACCCACACCGTCCTCTGCGGACACTCCGGCCTGTCCTCCGCCCGGCTGTTCTCCGATTTGGATCAGCTCACCGTGGGAGACGGCTTCACCCTCCAGGTGCTGGGCCAGACCCTGGCCTATCAGGTGGATCAGATCACCACCGTGCGCCCGGAGGATCTGAGCCAGCTGGAGATCGACCCCGACAAGGACTACTGCACCCTTCTGACCTGCACCCCCTACGGGGTCAACACCCACCGGCTGCTGGTTCGTGGGACCAGGGTGGAGCTGGTGGAGGAGGCTGTCGCCGAGTCTGAGACGGAGTCGGTTGAGACTCTCCCCAGCACCTGGCTTCGGGAGTATCTCTTCTCTCTGGCCGTCTGCGCCGCCCTTGTCGTGGTCGTCTTTTTCCTGGGCCAGCTCCTTGGGGCCGCCTGGCGGCATCACCGGAGGCTGAAATGAGGCGGCAGAACCCGGTCTGGCTGTGGCTGGCCATCCTGCTGGGCCTTCTGGCAGGACTGTGGCTGCTGTTTTATCCACAGCTCCAGACGGCAACCTTTGAACGGGAGAGCGCCCTGGTCATAGACCAGTGGCAGGAGCAGACGGAGGCCGCCCGAAGTCAGCTCCAGAGCGATACAGAAGGGAACAGCCTCCTCTACCCGGAGCTCTATCAGGCGATGGCGGACTACAACCAGGTCATTTTCCTGGAGCATCAGTCCGGCCTGACCGGGGCATCCGCCTACGAGACTCCGGCGCTGGAGCTGTCGGACTACGGTCTGGAGAGCGGCTCGCCGGTAGGGTATCTCACCATCCCGGCCATCGACCTGGAGCTACCCGTTTATCTGGGAGCCAACGCCGTCAACATGGCCCTGGGAGCCGCTGTGCTGGGCCAGACCAGCCTGCCCATCGGCGGGGAGAGCACGAACTGCGTCCTCGCCGGTCACCGGGGCTATCGGGGGATCCCCTATTTCCGCTACCTGGATCAGCTGGAGCCAGGCGACCTGGTCTGTCTCACTAGCTTCTGGGACACCATGACCTATCAGGTGGTGGAGACCGCCATTATCCAGCCGGATGACGTGGACGCCATTCTCATCCGAGAGGGACAGGATCTGCTGACCCTGCTCACCTGTCACCCCTACACCGTCGGCACCCAACGGCTGGTCGTTTACTGTGAAAGGATCGATTGATATGCATTTATTGGACGTCCTGTTTTTACTCATCTCCGCTGCCCTGGAGCTGATGCTCCTGGCAGTGACCGCACCCATCCTATTCTTTGGCTGGAGGTGGATGTCATGAAAGAAGTACTTCTTTTTCTTGCCGGACTGTGGCTCGGCGGCATGGTCGGAGTTGCCGCCATGTGCCTGTGCGCAGCCGCCGGTCATGCGGACAGGCAGACGGAGCAGCAAGAGCAGAGACTGCTGCCTCCGCCGGACGCCGCACCATAAAGGAGGAATATGCCAACACCGGAAGAAGAATACCCCTACACCTTTGCCACCGGGGAGACGGTCACCCTCTCCCTCCCTCAGCCCTGGGTTCGGCTCCTTCGGGAGCTGGATCGCCGGGAGGCCAACAGCGACCAGCGGGAGAACCGCCGCCACTGCTCCCTGGAGCGGTACGACCCCCACGGAACTCGTATTCCCCTCCGCCACAGCCCCTTCGAGCCGCTGGAGGAGCGAGATACCTGGGAGACGCTCTGTCGGGCGCTCTCGCCCCAGGAGATCGTAGCAGGCGACCTGTACTTCCGCCGGGGCTACCGGCAGAAAGAGATCTCTGCACTCCTGGGGCTGACCCAGGGTCGGGTTTCACAGCTGATTTCGTATATTCGACATAAGCTGAAAAATTTTCCCTCTGAGGACTAATATTTTAACCTCTCCCGTGAGCTATTTATAGAGGGGTAAATTTCCCCTCTGTGTTTCTTGACAAAAGAATACCAGCGGTACGGGCAACGCAACAATGACACACCAAGCGAGGCCTGCGCATCAAAACAAGGCGGCGCTGACCCATGGTTGGAAGCAGTAGAGACCCTGGGGACGCCCGTGGAGCTGCCGCCCCAATGAGAGGCCCGGAGAGACGGGCCTGGAGGGGCGACAGCCGCCTGTACTGCTCCCTTTCTCTCCGGGGAGTGCGTGCGAATACGGAGAAAACACATCTCAACACAGGAGTAAACACCATGTTTACCGAACAAACCATTCGGGACGGCCATGCCCACATCGACCGTCTCTTTCGAGAACGATTCCCGGCGAAGGGTCTGCCGGAACGACCTGCCCAAATCGACCTCTGCCACAGGATGCTGGACGCCATGCTATCCGGAGAGATCACTCTATGCGAGGCGGGCACCGGCATCGGCAAGACCTACGCCTACCTGGTGGCAGGCGACGCCCTGTTCCGCTGTCGGCGGCGGGAGGGTCTGCCCTCTCAGCCCATCCTGATCTCCACCTCCAGCATTGCCCTCCAGCGGGCCATCCCCACAGAATATCTGCCCTTTCTCTCTCAGGCACTCATGGCGGACGGACAGTCCACGGAGCCTGTCCGGGCCGTGGTGCGCAAGGGCAAGGCTCACTATGTCTGCGACCGGAAGCTGGAGGATCGTCTCCGCACCGCCAACCTGGCCCACATGAGCCAGCGCCGGGTGACGGCCCTGAACAGCTTGTCCACACAGCTGGACCTGGACGCCGCAGTCGGCCTCAATCCCTATGACCAGGCACATGTGTGCGTGCCGCCCTCCTGCCTCTGCAAAGAGCAGGAATGCCGGTACCGGCGATTCTTGGAGCAATGCAGCTCCTCCCGCATAGAATTTCAGATCTGCAACCACAATCTGCTCCTAGCTGACGCCATTCGCAGGAGCCGGGGGCTGTCGCCTCTCCTGCCCAGGGCTGCCGCCCTGGTGATCGACGAGGCCCACAAGCTCCCGGAGACCGCCCGGCAGATGTTCGGCGTAACGCTCGCTCCGGCACAGCTCAATGACCTGCGGTACAGTCTGAAAAACGAGTGCTACCTTCTGGCCTATGAGCGGCTCAGCGAAACCGCCCGGCCCCTCCTCCGTCTGCTCCGAAGGCCGCCGCTGGAGCGCTGCGTCATTGGAGCATACCTGAGACTGCTCCCGCCTGTCCACAGCATTCTGTCTGTCATCCGCAGGCAGATCGGAGGTGCTGTCACACCGGAGACTCAAGCGCTGCTCTCCCAGGTCTGGAATGCCGTTTTCCATCTCAGCCGCCCCAGCCGGGACACGATGGTCTATCTGGCGGAGGACGGGGACGGCGGCAGTCTTCTCTGCGGCACGCCCCCCGATCTGGGGAGGCAGCTCAATAGCACGCTCTGGAGCTACCGCCGACCTGCCATTCTCACCTCCGGCACCCTGGCAGTGGGCGGCAGCTTTGAAGCCTTTCGAACCACTATAGGCCTGGATGAGACAGAAGGGGTCGCCGGGTACATCGCCCCGTCTCCCTATCCCTACCGGGAGAACTGCCTGCTCTACTTCCCGGAGCAGCCCATCCGCTCCAGGGAGGGGCGGGCAACGGCCTATTACGACCGGCTGACGAGAGAGATCACCCAGCTGCTCCACGCCAGCCAGGGCCACGCTCTGGTGCTGGTTACCTCCTATGCCGCCCTGTCGGCGGTAAAGTCCCGGCTGGAGCGGGAGGCGCTACCTTTCCCCGTATACGCCATGAGCAGGAACGACCTGCACACGGCGGAGACGTTCAAGGCCCGACCCGGCGCCGTCCTCCTGGCCGCAGGCCCCGCCTGGGAGGGGATGGACTTCCCCGGAGACGGGGTATCCCTCCTCATCCTGCCCCGGCTGCCCTTCTCCTGCCCGGATACCCGGAAGGAGCGGGAACGGGAGCGCTATCCCAGTCTTGCCGCCTACATTCAGGCGGTCGCCATCCCGGAGATGCAGACCAAGCTCCGACAGGGCTTCGGCCGGGCCATCCGCAGCGAGAACGACACCTGTGTGATCGCCCTTCTTGACAGCCGGGCGGCGCCGGAGGGCAGATACCACAGCCAGGTTATGGCCGCCCTGCCGGAGATGGATGTCATCCGGGAGGTGTCGGCGGTGCGGGGGTTCCTGTTGGAGAAAAAGAGTAAGGACTATTGGGACACATCAGACGATCATTTGGAGAAAGCAGGACATGAAACAACCCAAACTCATGGTAACCTTACGTGAGGCGGCAGAGCGCACCGGCCTGACCTATTGCTGTGTCAGGCGTCTCTGCCTTTCCGGACAGATATCCTATATTCGCAGCGGAGTCAAATATTTTGTTAATTTTGAAAGACTGATGGAGTTCCTGAATCGGGATGTGCCCAACAGGTAATGTCCAATTTCACCATTTTCCATCCAATATTTTGGTGGTTTTGGTGAATGGATGTTTTCTCTTTTTTACGGTAATGTTGCTGTAACAGCGATCAGGAAGGTGAATAAAATGGCTAATATATCCAAGCGTGGGAGTACCTATCTTCTGCGGGTCAGCGCGGGCAGCGACCTCAATGGCAGGCAGATCACAAAACGCAGGACATGGGCTCCGCCGCCGGGAATGTCCCCCAGAAAGGCGGATAAGGAGGCAGAGCATCAGGCGGCGCTCTTTGAGCAGGAGATCCGCACGGGTCAGGCTGTGGACGGCACGGTACGATTCGCCGATTTTGCCGAGCGCTGGTTCCGGGACTATGCCGAGGTGCAGCTCCGGCCAAGGACGGTGGCCCGGTACCGGGAGCTGATGGAACGCATCGACCCGGCCATCGGTCATCTATCCCTGCAATCCATCACCCCAGCCCACCTGATGGCTTTTTATCGGGAGCTGGGGGAACTGCACCAGACGGGAAAGTACCACTGCAAGGTCGATCTCAAAGCTCTGCTCAAAAAAGAGCACATGACAAAGGAGAGACTTGCCAAAGACTCTGGGGTGTCCGTTACCACCATCTCTGCCGTCTACCAGGGGAAAAACATCGACCCGGCCAGCGCCGAAAAACTCAGTGACGCACTGGGAAAACCTCTGTTAGCACTGTTCGAACCCGCCAGCGATGGCAAGCCCCTGGCGCCCAAGACATTGCTCCACTATCACCGGCTGATCTCCTCCATCCTGGCCACGGCGGTCAAATGGCAGGTCATCCTCTCCAACCCCTGTGAGCGGGTGTCCGCCCCCAAAGTGGGGCGGGTGGAGGCGGAGTACCTGGACGCAGACCAGGCGGTCAGGCTCCTGGAGCTGCTGGACGGCGCACCCATTCAATACCGGACGGCGGTCACTGTGCTGCTGTTTACCGGAATGAGAAGGGGAGAACTGCTGGGTCTGGAGTGGCCCGACGTCAACTTCTCCAGGGGGACGATTTGTATCAACAAGTCCTCCCTCTACCTGCCCGACCGGGGCACCTTCCAGGATGAGACGAAAAACCGCTCCTCCGACCGGGTCATCCGTGCGCCCCAGGCGGCGATCGACTGTCTGAAGGAGTACCGCCGCTGGCAGCTGGAGCAGCAGATGCAGTGCCTGGATCTCTGGCAGGACAGCGGGAAGATATTTACCGCCACGGACGGCAGCCCCATGCACCCGGACGTGCTCTCCGGCTGGTTTCACGACTTTATCCAGACGACTGATCTTCCCCAGATACACCTCCACAGCCTGCGCCACACGAACGCCACCCTGGCGATTGCCAACGGAGTGGCGGTCACTACGGTGGCTGGACAGCTGGGTCATTCCAGCCCCACCACCACAATGAAGATTTATGCCCACTCCATCCAGTCTGCCCAGGCCGCAGCAGCAGAGATGATGGACGAACTGCTGACCCCTCCCAAACGACGGACACGCAGAAAAGCCTCCGCTATCTGACAACAGACTTCCAAAATAAACCGGTGCGGCCGCAGGAAAAAGCTGCGGCCGCACCGGCGTTTTCGATGAAAAAATTACAAAACAGCAATGCACAAAAAGAAAGCAGAGGAACAGGATCATATGAGTGATGCAGACAGGCAAAGAAGAATGTGCGAAAAAAGTGGTCAAAAAAGAGGGCAACTATGCTCAAACTATGCTCAGGTCGTATGTTTTGAAAATGCAAATCATCCGAAAAGTTATAAAACCGGCTGATTTCTTGCGAAATCAGCCGGTTTTTAAGTTGCGGGGGAAGGATTTGAACCAACGACCTCCGGGTTATGAGCCCGACGAGCTACCGAACTGCTCTACCCCGCGATATTCATGCCGGAGACCGGGCTCGAACCGGTACGGGATTTCTCCCACGGGATTTTAAGTCCCGGGTGTCTGCCAATTCCACCACTCCGGCAAAGCCGTCTCTCGACTGCTTGAATAGTATAGCACCCCCTCCACTCCCTTGTCAAGTAGTTTTTTTCGTAACCAGACGGCACAGAGCTGAGACGCTGACGAAGGGAGGAGGCACCCGGATCGCCGCCATCCGGTCACTTGACAGTTTCGGGGAAAATGGTACAATCTGAGCTGGGCGGACGGCTGATCTGCTGGGTAGAGCAGCTCCGCCTACAGAAATAGGTATTGATGCGGCACAGTTCCGGCTTTTGTCCTGGCTCTGTGCCGCCCGTATGTGTCAGGAGGTACCATGAACGAAAAGGAAGTCGCCGAGCTGCGCCGCCGATTCAAGGCGGATCGGAGCAACATCACCCATGTGCGTGGGTGTTATGTCAATGACAAACGGGAGATCATCTCGGAATTTGACCAGCCCATCTCCATGCTCAGCCAGGACGAGGGGGAGTGGCTGCTGGCCATCCTCCGCAAGACCCTGTCCGGGACGCTGGGCAAGCAGCTGCTGGACATCCGCTTCGACACCCGGCAGGTGGCGGAGGGGGAGGAGCACGGACTGCTGATGAAGCTCCGGGACTCCCAGTTGAAGGACGAGGAGGCGGTACAGACCTTTTTCCAGCGAGCCATCGGCTCCCTGGAGCTGGAGGGGAACTACATGATCCTCCTGGCCAGTGACGCCTACGATGTGCCCTACCGCTCTAAGGACGGCGAGCGGCAGGAGGACGCCTCCGAGGAGGTGTACCGCTACATCCTGTGCAGCGTCTGCCCGGTGAAGCAGACCAAGCCCGCCCTGACCTACTCCGCCCACGAGAACCTGTTCCACCATCTGGCGGTGGACTGGGTGGTGTCCGCTCCGGCCACCGGGTTCCTCTTTCCCGCCTTTGACGACCGGAGCACCAATCTGTACGACGCACTCCTTTATACAAAGGACATCGCTGACACCCGCTCTGCCTTTGTGGACGCTATCTTCCGTCAGACCCCGCCCATGGCGGCGGCGGTGCAGATGGAGACCTTCCAGAGCGTCATGGGGGAGGCCCTGGAGGAGGATTGCAGCTATCAGGTGGTGGAGACGGTGAACGACCAGCTCCGGGACATGATCGCCGAGCACAAGCTGAACAGGGAGGAAGAGCCTCTCACGGTATCTCAGGGTGTGATGACCGCCGCCCTCCGCTCCAGCGGCGTGGAGGAGGAGCGGGTGGAGCGCTTCGCCGCCCGGTATGACGAGGCCTTTGGCCCCGGGGCGGAGCTGAGCCCCCGGAACCTGGTGGACACCCGGCAGCTGGAAATCAAAACACCGGATGTGACCATACGGGTGGATCCCCTGAAAAGCGAGCTGGTGGAGATGAAGGTCATCGGCGGCATCCCCTATATCCTCATCCGGGCGGACGACGGGGTGGAGGTGGACGGGGTACCCGTCACCATCGCATAAGGAGCAAGTTATTTTCAATAATCATTCGTAAAACAGCCTGATATGATGAAAAATTATCCAAAATAACCAAAATGACTGGGGAAAACCCGGCTCATTTATCCCCTTTTTGTAATTGTGCCGGAACCGGGAATGCGATAAAATAAAGACGGTTCTTTACAGGATGGATACATGGCTGTAGAGAAACCGTGCAGGAAGAAACCGGAATAAGTCAAGCCCCAATGCAAGGAGGAAAGCATCATGAAAAAACTGTTTGCGCTGATCCTGAGCCTGGCAATGGTACTGTCCCTGACCGCCTGCGGCGGAAGCGGCGATACCGACACCACCGGCGACACCGCCACTGACGACACCACCGCCTCCGATGAGTCCAACACCGAGGAGACCGGCGATACCGACGCCGCCGACGAGACCGGCGACGAGGCCAACGCCGACGAGACCTCCACTGACGAGACCGCATCCTATGACGTGTCCGAGCTGAAGATCGGCCTGATCTGTGTCGAGGATGAGCAGTCTGGCTACGACGCCGCCCACATCAACGGCCTGACCGAGGCCTGCCAGGAGCTGGGCATCGATGTGTCCAGCCAGGTCACCTTCGTCTACAACATCGGCGAGGATGAGGAGTGCTACGACACCGCCGTTGACCTGGCAGAGGCCGGTTGCGACATCATCATCTCCGACTCCTACGGACACCAGTCCTACATGCTCCAGGCCGCTCAGGAGTACAGCGACATCATCTTCATCGCTGACACCGGCGACATGGCCAACCAGGTGGGTCTGGACAACTACAAGAACCTGTTCACCTATGTCTATCAGTCCCGCTACGTCTCCGGCGTGGTGGCCGGTATGAAGATCGCCGAGCTGGTGGAGAACGGGGAGCTGACCGAGGACAACTATGACGCCGACGGCAACGTCCTGGTGGGCTATGTGGGCGCTTACCCCTATGCCGAGGTGGTCTCCGGCTACACCGCCTTCTATCTGGGCATCAAGAGCGTCTATCCCGACGTCTCCATGCAGGTGCAGTACACCAACTCCTGGTATGACTGGACCGGCGAGTATGAGGCCGCCAACACCCTGATGGCCAACGGCTGCGTCATCATCGGTCAGCACGCCGACTCCACCGGCGCACCCTCCGCTGTCCAGGCCGCCTATGAGAGCGGCTCCACCGTCTACTGTGTGGGCTACAACATCGACATGCTCACCTCCGCTCCCGACACCGCCCTGACCTCCGCCCAGAACAACTGGTCGGTCATCTATCGTGAGACCCTGGAGTCCTATCTGTCCGGCGCCGGCATCCCCACCGACTTCGCTGCCGGTTATGCTGACGGCGCAGTTCAGATCTCCGCCCTCGGCCCCGCCTGTGCCGACGGCACTGAGGAGAAGGTGGCTGAGGTAGAGGCCGCTCTGACCGACGGCTCCCTCCAGGTGTTCGACGTGTCCACCTTCACCATCGACGGCGTGAACCCCACCTCCATCCTCATCGACATGGATCTGGACTATGTGGGTGAGACGGAAGGCGTGGTTGACGGCGTGTTCCAGGAGTCCGTCCTCCGCTCCGCTCCCGGCTTTGAGGCCCGGATCGACGGCATCACCGAGCTGAACAACGGCTAACTGAGTGACCCCGACCAGAGGGGCTGCCCTCCGGGGCGGCTCCCTCTGGCCTTTTCATTTCTTTCCCCACACTGACCTGACAGAGAGGAAACGCCATGGAACAGAACACAGCCATTGCGCTGCGGCACATCACCAAGACCTTTGGCAAGGTGGTGGCCAATCACGACATCAGCATGGACATCCGCCGGGGCGAGGTGCTTTCCCTGCTGGGAGAGAACGGCAGCGGCAAGACCACCCTGATGAATATGCTGGCGGGCATTTACTTCCCCGACGAGGGAGAGATTCTGGTGGACGGTAAGCCGGTGACCATCGCCTCCCCCCGGGACGCCTTTCAGTACGGCATCGGCATGGTGCACCAGCACTTCAAGCTGGTTGACATTTTCACTGCTGCGGAGAACATCGTCCTGGGCCTGGAGGAGTCCGGCAAGCTGGATCTGAAGGCTGCCGCCGCCCGGATTAGGGAGATCAGCGACCGCTACGGCTTTGAGATCGACCCGGACAAAAAGGTGTACGATATGTCCGTCTCGGAGAAGCAGACGGTGGAGATCGTCAAGGTGCTCTACCGGGGGGCGGATATCCTAATCCTGGATGAGCCGACGGCCGTGCTCACCCCCCAGGAGACCGACCGTCTGTTTGAGGTCATGCGGAATATGCGTGCCGACGGCAAGGCCCTGGTCATCATCACCCACAAGCTCCATGAGGTCATGGAGATCTCCGACCGGGTGGCGGTGCTGCGCAAGGGGGAGTACATCGGGGACGTGGCCACCGGAGAGACCGACCCCCAGAAGCTCACCGATATGATGGTGGGCCACGCCACCTCCCTGAACATCGATCGCCCGGAGCCGGTGAACCCAACCCCCCGGCTGGAGGTCAAAGACCTGACGGTGTATGACAGCATGGGGGTCAAGCGGCTGGACAGCCTGACCTTCACCGCCATGGGCGGGGAGATACTGGGCATCGCCGGTATCGCAGGCTCCGGACAGAAGGAGCTGCTGGAGGCCATTGCGGGCCTTCAGGACATCACCAAGGGGGCCTCCATCCTCTACCGCCCGGCGGACGGCGACGGGTCTCCCATGGAGCTGGTGGGCAAGACGCCTCTCCAGATCAGCCGGGCGGGGGTGTCCCTGGCCTTCGTCCCGGAGGACCGGCTGGGCATGGGCCTGGTGGGCTCCCTGGGCATGAGCGGCAATATGCTCCTGCGGAGCTACCGCAACGGCAGGGGCTTCTTTACCGACCGGAAATCTCCGGAGCGGCTGGCCCAGAGCGTGAAGCAGGAGCTGGAGGTGGTCACCCCCAGCACCAGCTTCCCGGTGCGCCGTCTCTCCGGCGGCAACGTGCAGAAGGTGCTGGTGGGCCGGGAGATTGCCCAGGAGCCGTCGGTACTCATGACCGCCTACGCCGTCCGTGGACTGGACATCAACACCTCCTACACCATCTATCGCCTGCTCACAGAGCAAAAGGAGAAGGGCGTGGCGGTGATCTACGTGGGCGAGGACCTGGATGTGCTGCTGGAGCTGTGCGACCGCATCCTGGTGCTCTGCGGCGGACAGATCAGCGGCATTGTGGACGCCCGAACCACCACGAAAAAGGAAGTCGGCCTGCTGATGACCAAATTCCGGAAGGAGGGGGCAGAGGGATGAGCAGAGAAACACACGCCCACGAGCCGTGGGTGCGCATCGTCAAGCGGGACGGCATCGCACGGCCCAAGGCCTACGGTATCCGTATCCTGGCCGTCCTCCTGTCCCTGGTGGTCAGCGGCGTCTTTATCTACGCCATCACCGGACTGAACCCCATCGACATCTACGAGGCCATGTGGGAGGGCGCTTTCGGCACCAGCCGCCGGAGCTGGGTCACCATTCGGGACGCCATGATGCTGCTCTGTATCGGCATCGGTCTGGCCCCGGCCTTTAAGATGAAGTTCTGGAACGTAGGCGCCGAGGGACAGATCCTCATCGGCGGCATCATGACCGCCGGTATTATGCGCATGGTGGGGGACTCCATCCCCACCCCGGCGCTGCTGGTGATTATGGCGGTGGTCAGTCTGGCGGCGGGGGCCGCCTGGGGCGTCGTCCCCGCGGTGTTCAAGGCCTATTGGAACACCAACGAGACCCTGTTCACCCTGATGATGAACTATGTGGCCATCCAGCTGACCAGCTACTGCGTCTCCCTGTGGGAGAACCCCATCGGCTCCAACACGGTGGGCATCATCAACCAGACCACTCAGGCGGGGTGGTTCCCGGCCATCTTCGGCCAGAGCTACAGCCTGAACGTCATCCTGGTGCTGATTCTGACGGTGGGGATGTACCTTTACCTGAAATACTCCAAGCAGGGGTATGAGATCACCGTGGTGGGCGACTCGGAGAACACCGCCCGGTACGCCGGTATCAGCGTGAAAAAGGTCACCATCCGGACCATGGCCATCTCCGGCGCTATTTGCGCCTTTGCGGGATTCATCGCCGTGGCCGGTTCCAGCCACACCATCTCCACCACCACGGCGGGAGGCCGGGGCTTTACCGCCATCATCGTGGCCTGGCTGGCCCAGTTCAACTCCTTCGTCATGGTGCTCATCTCCTTCCTCCTGGTGATTCTGGAGAAGGGAGCCACCCAGATCGCCTCTCAGTTCAACCTGAACGACTATGCCTCGGAGGTCATCACCGGCATTATCCTGTTCTTCATCCTGGGTAGCGAGTTCTTCATCAACTACCGGCTGGTATTCCGGGGAAAGGAGCGTGAGGGAAAATGACACAGGCGCAATTGGTTCAGCTGCTCCAGTCCGCTGTGGTCTTTGGCACCGTCATCCTGTACGGGGCGCTGGGCGAGATTTTGACCGAGAAGTCCGGCAACCTGAATCTGGGCGTCCCCGGGGTGATGTACCTGGGGGCCATTGCAGGACTGGCTACCGCTTTCTTCTATGAAAACAGCGTGGCAGAGCCCAGCGGGGCGGTGAGTCTGGTGCTGTCCTTCCTGGCGGCATTTGTGACGGCGGCGCTGGGCGGCCTGATCTACTGCTTCCTGACCACCACCCTCCGGGCCAACCAGAATGTCACCGGCCTGACCCTGACCATCTTCGGCGGAGGCGTGGCCAACTTCTACGGCGGCAACCTGAGCACCCTGGCGGGCGGCGTGGGCCAGATCTCCGTCTCCACCACCAGCCTGGCCTACCGCACCACCATCCCGGCCCTGTCCGGGCTGACCGTGGCCGGATTCCCCATCGGCACCCTGATTTTTGGCTACGGCTTTCTGGTCTATCTGGCCATCGCCATCGCCGTTGTGATGCACTGGTTTTTGAAGCGCACCCGGAAGGGACTGAACCTCCGGGCGGTGGGAGAAAACCCGGGCACGGCGGACGCCGCCGGTATCAACGTGACCCGGAACAAGTACCTGGCCACCTGTATTGGGTCGGGCATCTGCGGCCTGGGGAGCCTGTACTTTGTTATGGACTACACTAAGGGCACCTGGAGCACGGACGGCACCATCGAGGCCCTGGGCTGGCTGGCGGTGGCCCTGGTCATCTTCGCCACCTGGAAGCCCCTGAATGCCATCTGGGGCTCCTACCTGTTCGGTCTGCTGTACTGGATGTATATGTACATCCCCAACCTGACCCGTAGCTCCATGGAGCTGTTCAAGATGCTGCCCTATGTGGTGACCATCGCCGTTCTGGTGGTGACCTCCCTGCGGAAAAAGCGGGAGAACCAGCCCCCGGCGGCTCTGGGCCTGCCCTACTTCCGGGAGGAACGGTAAAAGAACATCGACAGAAAAAATCGCCCGAAGGCCACAGCCTTCGGACGATTTTTTACCTTTGATTTTGCTCAGTCCACCTTGACGATCCAGCCGAAAGTGTCCTCCAGCTTGCCCCACTGAATGCCGGTGAGGGTGTCGTACAGCTTCTGGACGGTGGGGCCGATCTTCCCGCCGTTGACGATGCAGGTGCGGTCGTTCCAGGCCATCTCACCCACAGGGGAAACCACGGCGGCGGTGCCAGTGCCCCAGGCCTCCTCCAGAGCGCCGCTCTCGGCGGCGTCAAACAGCTCCTGAGCGGAGAGCAGCCGCTCCTCCACCTCGTAGCCCCAGCTCTTGAGCAGCTCGATGCAGCTCTTCCGGGTGATGCCGGGGAGGACGGAGCCGGTGAGGGCGGGGGTGACGATCTTGCCGGAGATCTTGAACATGACGTTCATGGAGCCGACCTCCTCAATGTACTTCTGCTCCACGCCGTCCAGCCACAGAACCTGGGTGTAGCCCTTCTCCTCGGCCACCTCGCCGGCCCGGATGGAGGCGGCGTAGTTGCCGCCGCACTTGGTATAGCCGGTGCCGCCCCGGACAGCCCGGACGTCCTTGGACTCCACATAGATGCGGACGGGGTTAATCCCCTCGGGATAGTAGCAGCCGGAGGGGGAGACGATGATGGCAAAGAGATAGGTCTTGGAGGCGTGGACGCCCAGATGGGGGTCGGTGGCAAAGACGAAGGGACGGATGTAGAGGGAGGTCTCCGGGGAATGGGGCACCCAGTCCCTGTCCACGTTTACCAGCGTCTTGACGGCGGTGACGAACAGCTCCTCATCCATGGTGGGGATGCACAGCCGCTTGGCGGAGTTGTTGAACCGGCGGGCGTTCTCGTAGGGCCGGAACAGCTGGATAGAGCCGTCGGCGATCCGATAGGCCTTCATGCCCTCAAAGACCTCCTGCGCATAGTGGAGCACCATGGCGGAGGGATCCAGAGCGATGGGGCCATAGGGGACGATGCGGGCGTCGTGCCAGCCCTGTCCGTCAGTGTAGTTCATGAGGAACATATGGTCGGTGAAAATCTTGCCGAAGCCCAGTGCGCTCTCGTCAGTGGGCTTTGCCTTAGGGGTTTTGGTCAGTTCAATGCGAATATCCATGGTGCTTTTCCTCCTGTCAGTGACCGTCAGTGGACAGGATTCCTTGCCCATTGGCGACTTACATCTTTTCGGCAGGACTCAGGCGGTCGTCCGCCGGAGCCTGTACATTTCCTATTATATCAGCCGCAATCCCGCCTTGCAAGACTTCCGGCGGGACAAAGACGGATTTTTTTCGGCGGAGAAGAATGATTTTTTTCAGCAGAGAGACGAAAAATTCCAATGCGAAGGAACGAATTTACAAAATCGCCATTGTATTTTCCAACAGTCTCTTTCATAATAATGGCAAAGCGTTGTCAGATGACGAGATGAGATGAAAGGAGCGAGCAGATATGAAAACCCTGCTGTTTATCTACAATCCCCATGCGGGCAAGGGAAAGATCCAGCTCTGCCTGGGTTCGGTGGTGGAGCAGTTCCATAAGAACGGCTATCTCCCCACCCTCTACGCCACCCAGGGGCCGGTCTGGGCAGCGGCTGCCCTGTCCCGCCAGTACGACCATCTGGTCTGCTGTGGTGGGGACGGCACCCTGAGCGAGGTGGTCACCGGACTCCAGGACAGGGAGCGGCCCGTCACTCTGGGCTATATCCCGGCAGGCACCACCAACGATTTCTCCAAGACCCTGGAGCTGCCGGGAGACGACATGGCCCGGGCAGCGGAGCTGGCGGTGACAGGATATCCCCAGGACTGCGACGTGGGGCGGGTGAACGGCAACCACCTGTTCTCCTACGTGGCGGCCTTCGGCATTTTTACAGAGACCTCCTACGCCACGCCCCAGACCATGAAAAACCTATTTGGCCGGACGGCCTATATCCTCAGCGGCATCAAGAGCCTGGCTACCCTCAAGACCTATCATATGAAGGTGACGTGGGACGGAGGCGAGCTGGAGGACGAGTACATTTACGGCATGGTAAGCAACTCCGTCTCGGTAGGAGGCTTCAAGGGGATGAACAACCAGCAGGTCATTCTGGACGACGGCCTGTTCGAGGTGGTGCTCATCCGTGCCCCGAAGAATCTGCTGGACTTGAACCAGGTGGCCGCCGCCCTGATGAGCCGTCAGCCCAACGAGTATATCGCCTCCATCCAGTCCGCCAGCGTCCGCTTTCAGAGCGAGGAGCCGGTGAGTTGGACGCTGGACGGAGAGTTTGGCGGCGAACACCGGGAGCTGACGGTGGAGAACCTGCCCCGGTATGTCACCATCCTCAGCGGAAAACAGCAGGAGGAGAAAACGGATGAAAACACCACGGTATGACCTGGTTCTGCTGGACGCAGACCGCACCCTGTTCGACTTTGACCGGAGTGAGCTGGAGGCCATCCGGCTGACTCTGACCGACTGGAGCATTGCCCCGGACGAGAGGACGGTGGGGCGCTACCTGGAGATCAACGACGGCCTGTGGGCCGCCTGCGACCGGGGGGAGTTCCCCCAGCCCCGCCTGGGCCGGGAGCGGTTTGCCCGACTGCTGGACGAGCTGGGCCGGACGGACGCAGACCCGGAGCAGATGAACCGGGATTACCTCACCCGGCTGGGGACGCTGCCCTACCTTCTCCCCGGAGCGGAGGAGCTTTGCAGGCAGTTGTATCCCCACTGTAAGCTGGTCATCGTCACCAACGGCCTGACCATCGCCCAGGAGGGGAGACTGTCCCGGGCGGCCATCCGGCCCTATATCAGCGAAATGTACGTCTCTGAGCAGATGGGCTGCCGCAAGCCGGAGCCGGCCTATTTCCGGGCGGTGTTTGCCGCCCTGGGGGTGGACGAGGCCCAAAAGCGGCGCACCGTCCTTTTGGGGGACAGCATTTCCAGCGACATCCGGGGCGGCGTGGCGGCTGGGATCGACACCATCTGGCTTAATCCTTCCGGGCAGAAGGCTCCGGCAGATCTGAAAATCACCTTCACAGCGGACAATCTGGAGGCTGCGGGGGCGTTTATCCTGGGCACAGAAGGGAAATAACGGCGCCGGCAGAGGAGCGGCTCCCTTTTCAAAAAAACTTTTTGGTAAAAATGGCCTTTGGCCCGTTGCCAAGCGGCGCAAAATAAGGTATAATGACCAACAGTGAGTTTTGAAAAAGGAAATCTCCTTCACCGGAGCCGACCGACAGATAGTGCAGACTCTCAGGGCCTTGCCGCAAACGCATTTGTGCGGTGGTGCCTCCCAGCCTGTAATCATATCAGGAAAGGAACGTCAACATGAGCTTCACCGCAAAACAAATCCGCAACATCTGCCTGCTGGGACACTCTGGCACCGGCAAGACCTCCCTGGTGGAGAGTATGCTCTACCAGACCGGCGAGATCGCCCGCATGGGCAAGACTGCCGACGGAAACACCGTCTCCGACTACGACGCCGAGGAGATCAAACGGCAGATTTCCATTTCTGCATCCATCATCCCCATCAAGTATAAGGACTGTCTCATCAACGTGATCGATTGCCCGGGCAACTTTGATTTCAGCGGCGAGGTCATGGAAGCGCTGGAGGCGGCGGACGCTGCCGTCATCGTCCTGCCCGCCAAGGGCTCCGTCCCCGTAGGTACCGAGCGGGCCTGGAAGCTGGCCCAGACCCGGCATCTGCCCACCATGTTCTATATCTCCAAGGCGGACGAGGACAACGGCGACTTCAACGCCGTGGTGGCCGAGCTGAAGGAGAAATTCGGCAACCAGGTCACCCCCGTCGTCTCCCCTCTGTGGGACGCCCATAAGAACGTCATCGGCGTGCTGGACATCCTGGGTAAGTGCGCCTTTGGCATCGCCGAGGACGGCAAGAGCCACAGGATCGACATCCCCGCCGACAAGATGGACTACGTAGAGGAGTCCTACGCCGCCCTCATGGAGAACGTGGCCGAGACCAGCGAGGAGTTCATGGAGAAGTTCTTCGAGGGCGAGGAGTTCACCCCCGAGGAGGTGGCCGAGGGTCTGCTCCAGGGCGTGAAGGACGCCACTCTGACCCCCGTCTACTGCGGCAGCGCCTTTACCGGCATGGGCACCGAGGCCCTGATGCACGGTGTCCTCACCATGGGCCCCTATCCCACCAATACCGAGCCGCTGGACGGCGTGGACGCCAATGGCGAGCCTGTCCAGGTCAAGGTCAGCCCCGACGGCCCCACTGTGGCCTATGTCTTTAAGACCGTCTCCGACCAGTACGGCAAGTACTCCTATGTGAAGGTGCTCCAGGGCAAGCTGACCGCTGACCTGACCCTCATCAACGGCACCACCGGCGCCAACGAGAAGCTGGGCCGTCTCTATGCCATCTGCGGCAAGAAGGCCTCTGAGCTCAAGGAGCTCAACGCCGGTGACATCGGCGCCATCGCCAAGATGGACAGGCTCAAGACCGGCGACACCCTCTCCGTGGAGGGCATCAAGCTGGATCCCGTTCCTTTTGCCGAGCCGGTCTACGCCAAGGCTGTCGCCCCGGTGAAGCGGGGCCAGGAGGACAAGGTGGGCATGGGCCTGAACCGTCTCAACGAGGAAGACCCCAGCTTCAGCATCGAGAACAACGCCGAGACCCACCAGATCGTGATCCACGCAGCGGGCGACATCCAGATCGACGTGCTGGTCGCCAAGCTCAAGAGCCGCTTCGGCGTGGACGTGGTTCTCTCCGAGCCCCGTGTGGCCTACCGGGAGAAGATCCGCAAGACCGTCTCCAAGCAGGGCAAGTTCAAGAAGCAGACCGGCGGCAGCGGCCAGTACGGTGACGTCTGGGTTCGGTTCGAGCCCTGCGACAGCGACGAGCTGGTCTTTGAGGAGGAGGTCGTGGGCGGCAGCGTGCCCAAGAACTACTTCCCCGCCGTGGAAAAGGGCCTCCGGGACGCCTGCACCCATGGCGTGCTGGCGGGCTATCCCGTGGTCAACCTGAAGGCAGTGCTGTACGACGGCTCCTACCATCCGGTGGACTCCTCCGAAATCGCCTTTAAGACCGCCGCCTCCCTGGCCTATAAGGCCGCTCTGCCCGAGGCTAACCCTGTACTCATGGAGCCGGTGGGCTCCCTGATGGTCACCGTGCCGGACAGCTACATGGGCGATATCATCGGCGACCTGAACAAGCGCCGTGGCCGCGTCATGGGCATGAACCCCACCAAGGATGGGGAGCAGGTCATCGAGGCCGAGGTGCCCATGGCAGAGATGTCCTCCTACGCCATTGACCTCCGGGCCATGACCCAGAGCCGTGGCTCCTTCACCTTCCACTTTGTCCGCTATGAGGACTGCCCCCCTGCCGCCCAGGAGAAGGCCATCGAGGCTGCTAAGGCGCTCCAGGAGTGATTTTCCGTTTCCATACCGACGGCCCCGCCCAAACAGCGGGGTCGCCGGTTTTTGTTGACAGACGGCAAAAACGTTTTCAAACCCAGGAATCGGGGTGTTCTGCCGAATTGCATTTTCAGTCGGCGTGTGCTATAATGACCCGGTAAACTGACTCCGGCAGCCTGACCGGAGCAGAGGAAAGGAGGTCAATATGGAGCGTATTCAAAAGAAATTCGGGTTCGGCTGTATGCGCCTGCCCATGCAGGGGGAGGAGGTCAACCTGGAGGAGTTCTCCCGCATGGTGGACACCTTCCTGGAAAACGGCTTCAACTACTTTGATACCGCCCACGGCTATCTGGACGGCAAAAGCGAGACCGCTCTTCGCACCTGCCTGACCAGCCGATACCCCCGGGAGCGCTACATCCTGACAGACAAGCTCACCGATGAATACTTCAAAAAGCAGGAGGACATCCGGCCCTTCTTCCAGAGCCAGCTGGACGCCTGCGGCGTGGACTATTTCGATTTCTACCTGATGCACGCCCAGAACGCCCGGAACTTCAAGCATTTCAAGGCGTGCAGGGCCTACGAGACGGCCCTGGAGCTGAAGAAGGAGGGAAAGCTCCGTCACTTCGGCATTTCCTTCCACGATTCCGCCGCCGTTCTGGACGGTATCCTCACCGAGTATCCCCAGATCGAGGTGGTCCAGCTCCAGTTCAACTATGTGGACTACGACGACCCCTCGGTGCAGAGCCGGGCCTGTTATGAGGTCTGCCGGAAGCACGGAAAGCCGGTCATCGTCATGGAGCCGTGCAAGGGCGGAAAGCTCACCGACCTGCCGGATCGGGCCCTGGAGGCCCTGGCCGCCCATGGGACGGGAAAGCCCGCCAGCTACGCCATCCGGTTCGCCGCCGGGTTCGACGGGATGCTGATGGTGCTCTCCGGCATGAGCAATATGGCCCAGATGGAGGAGAACGTGGGCTTTATGAAGGACTTCCAGCCCCTCTCTCCGGAGGAGCGGGAGGCTGTCAATGAGGTCTGCGCCATTCTCAAGGAGATGAACACCATCCCCTGCACCGCCTGCCGGTACTGCGTCGCGGGCTGCCCCATGCACATTCCCATCCCCAGCCTGTTTGCCTGCATGAACAACAAGCAGATCTACCGCAACTGGAACGCCGACTTCTACTACGGGGTCTACACCGCCCAGCGGGGCAAGGCCTCCGACTGCATCAAGTGCGGCAAGTGCGAGGCGGCCTGCCCTCAGCACCTGCCCATCCGGCAGCTGCTGGAGACGGTTGCCCAGGAATTTGAATAACCACCATTCGACCGAGTGAAAGGAGAAACACCATGCAAAACGCAGCTTCTCAGGCCCTGACCAAGCCCCGCCTGTCCGTCAAGGCCCAGACCCTGGCCACCGTGGCCGCCATCGTTGGCGCGGTGGTCGTTCCCCAGATCTTCCACGTCCTGGGTGCCGTCTCCGGCGTGGGCACCTCCCTGGGCGAGACCTTCCTGCCCATGCATCTGCCCATTCTGCTGGTGGGCCTGCTGGCGGGCCCCTATGCCGGGGCGATCTCCGGCCTGCTGGGGCCGGTGGTCAGCTTTGCCCTCACCGGGATGCCCGGTGCGGTCATGCTGCCCTTTATGATGATCGAGCTGTTCACCTACGGCCTGGTGGCCGGGCTGCTCCGGGAGAACCGGGTGCCTACCATCGCCAAGGTGCTCATCGCCCAGGTCTCCGGCCGGGCTGTCCGGGCGGTGGCCATCCTGCTGGCCGTCAACGCCTTCGGCTATGAGGGGGTCAACATCGCTACCATCTGGACCAGCATCTCCGCCGGGATCTTTGGCCTGGTGCTCCAGTGGACGCTGCTCCCGCTGGTGGTCTACCGTGTGGAGCGCCTGGACAGGAATGAAAACTGACCTGGAAAATGCCCGTCTGACCCTGGAGCAGGGGGGATATACCTGCGTTCTGTGCCGGGAAGGGGAGACCTTCTCCCGGACAGAGCGGGGGGTCTATCCCCTGATGGGCTGGCTCCGCCAGGGAACCGACCTCCGGGGCTGCTCCGCAGCGGACCGGGTGGTGGGCCGGGCGGCGGCGTTCCTCTATGTCCTGATGGGAGTGAAGGCGGTCCATGGCTCGCTCATGAGCGAGGGCGGCCGCCAGGTGCTGGAACAGCATGGCATCCGGGCCTCCTGGGACACCCTGGTTTCGTGCATCAGGAACCGGACGAATACCGGCATCTGCCCCATGGAACAGGCGGTACAGACCGCACAGACGCCGGAGGAGGCCCGTCAGGCCATTGACGCGACCCTTGCCCGGATGCAGTCCGGCAAACCCACAGTCTAAACACAGGATACGACCTTCTGCCGGTGACGACAGAAGGTCGTATTGTATCGGCTCACAAAAGGAACATCCCATATCCGGCGCAGACCTGGCCGCACGACACGGCTCGGGAGACTGTAAGCGGAGAAATGAAAGAAAAGGCGGCGCAGAGCGCAGCAGAATGCTCCTGTCATGCGTATAAACAGTGAAAGCAAAAAGATATCCGTACAGAAAGGAGCGCCCACTATGAAAAAGATATTAGATCTCCTGCTGGCGTTGATCCTGACCCTGAGCCTGGCAGCCTGCGGGGATGGCGCTGTATCGGACATTCTGGAGGAGACGGAGAATTCGGACAGCGCCGAGATTACGGAAACAGAAAATGAAGCCAACGACACCGAGGGGGAGAAGACCGCCACCTATCTGCTGGACGAGGCCGACACGGGGAGCAGCGCCCTGATCCTCTACTGCTATGACGGGGAGACGGTGACCTCCCGGACGTGCTACACCACTGCCACGGAGAACGAGCTGCTGGATACCCTCAACGTCTCTGTCACCCCGGCAGAGAGCACCGACCTCTCGGAGTGGGAGGCTCCCTGCTATGGCCTGTGGACGTGTGACGGGGAGGGATACGACCTGACCCTGGCCTATTACGACGGCCTGTGGCTGGATCGGGACGGCAATGTCTGGTCGGGAGAGGCGGACTTCGCTGCCTGCTGGGAGGCCCTGGAGGGAGAGAACGAGGATGACACGCTCTCCGTTCTGAGCTTCCCCAACGCCGGATATCTGGCCCCGGTGAACGATCGGTTCCTGGCGGCCTCGTCTGCGGTGGACGAGAGCGGCATCTCCACCATGCCTCTGGAGATGACCATGACCGTTCTGGACGTGACGGATGACGTCGTCACCGTCCTCATCGACAACCAGAGCGGCTATGAGATGGAGTATGGAGAATCTTTCTCTCTGGAGACAGAACAGGACGGAGAATGGTACGTCCTGCCGCCTCAGGGGGCGCTGGAATTCGACGACATGGCCTACATCCTCCCGGACATGACCCAGGCGGAGGAGACCTGCGACCTGACGGCCTACGGCGACCTGGAGGCGGGACACTACCGCATCGTCAAGGACGGTATGACGGCGGAGTTCTGGCTGGACGAAAATGGGGCGCTGACAGACGCCGGGTGAGTCAAGACAGCGGAATACAGCAAGGGCAGCAGAGGGCCGGGTGGCCTTCTGCTGCCCTTGCTTGCCTGAGGCCTGCACACCCCCTTGGCTCCCTCAAAGAGGGAGTCAGAGGGCGGGGCAATTTCTTATCTCCCCAAATACTCCTCCACCTTCTGCCGGGCGTCATAGCCCAGCCGCTCCTCGTCCACGCCCACAAGACGACCGTGCTCTACCGTGATTTGCCCGTTGACCACAGTGTAGTCCACCGGCCCCTTCAGTCCCACGGTGGCCAGCATAGCTCCCGGGTCCTGACCGGCTCCCACCAGCTCCAGACGGCGGCTGTCCACCAGGAAAAAGTCGGCGCACTTCCCAAGCTCCAGACTGCCGATCTCCTGTTCCCTTCCCAGGAGCCGGGCGCTGCCCAGGGTCGCCATTTTCAGCACGCCGTACCCGGATGGAGCCCGGTCGCTGGAGGTCAGCCGGTGGAGCAGGTAGCACATTCGAAGCTCTTCTAACAGGTTGGAGCCATCATTGCTGGCGCTGCCGTCCACCCCTAGGCCCACAGGCACCCCCAGAGACAGCATCTCCGGCACTCGGGCCACACCGGAGGACAGCTTCATATTGGAGATGGGACAGTGGCATACCCCCGTCCCCGTCCGGGCCAGCAGGCGCAGCTCGTCGTCGTTGAAGTGGATACCGTGGGCGTACCACACGTCCGGGCCCAGCCAGCCCAGCTTTTCCATATAGGCCAGAGGGCGCAGACCGGTGGTCTCCAGCAGGAACCGCTCCTCGTCCAGCGTCTCGCACAGGTGGGTGTGCAGCCGCACGCCCCGGGAGCGGGCCAGAGCTGCGCTCTCCCGGAGCAGGGTCTCGGAGACGGAGAAGGGGGAGCAGGGGGCCAGGGCCACCCGACACATGGAGCCAAAGGCGGGGTCGTGATAGCGGGTGATGAGGGTGTCGCTGTCCTTTAATATCTCGTCTACCGACTGCACCACGGAATCCGGGGGCAGTCCCCCGTCCTTCCGGGAGCGGTCCATGCTGCCCCGGGACAGATGGAGCCGCACGCCCAGCCGCCGTCCCGCCTCCCGCTGAGCGCCCAGCAGGTTCCCCGCCCCGGCTGGGAAGACGTAGTGGTGGTCAAAGACGGTGGTACAGCCGTTTTTCATCAGCTCCCCCATGGCCACCTGGGAGGAGAGGAGAACGGCGTCCTCGTCCAGCCCCTTCCAGATCTCATACAGGGCGGTGAGCCAGTCGAACAGCTCCAGGTTCTGCACCTGGGGCAGGTTGCGGGAGAAGGCCTGATACAGATGGTGGTGGGCGTTGACCAGACCGGGATAGCAGAACATCCCTGTCCCGTCGATGACCCGGTCGGCGGTCTCCGGCCCGGGGCCGATGGAACGGATCACGCCGTCCTCTGCGTAGAGGTCGGTGTTATGATAGATACGGTCCTCTCCGCCGCAGGAGATGAGGGCGCTGAGATGCCTGACCAGAAGGCTGGACATGGATAACACTCCCTTTCCAGGTTTTGAGGCCATTATAAACCGGGAGATGGGGACGGCGCAAGGGCGGTTTTGTGGGGAGATTGCAAAGACCCCTTGCCTCCCTCCCTGAGGGAGGTGGCACGGCGAAGCCGTGACGGAGGGAGAGCGGCAGGGGCTTTCGCCGAGAAGAAAGTTGTCGGCGAATCCACACCAACCAACTACGAATTCGCCGTGAGATTTTGTTTGTAGGGGGTGCCTGCTGCACTCCCTCAGTCTGCCCTTCGGGCAGCCAGCTCCCTCACAGAGGGAGCCAAGGGGCGTACCCCTTACCCAAATTTTACACCCGCAATACTCACATTTGAATCCCCGATGATAGTATCTTACACAGCCAGTCCTTACAATAGGGACTGTCAGACGGACCGGAAAACGGCACGGTCTGACAGAAAACCCATAGGGATGCAGCCGAAGAAGAACGACTGCACCACATGAATTGTGAAAGGAAGCACTTTGTATGAAAAGAATCAGCGCACTTGTGTTGGCCCTGATGATGGTCCTGTGCCTGGCCGCCTGCGGCAGCAGCAGCGATACCACCACTGAGGCGGCGGACACGAATACTGCCGAGACTGAAACCCAGGAGGCCGACACCACCGAGGAAGAGGATGCCGAGCCCGAGACCACCGAGGACGAGGCCCAGGAGGCCGACGCCACTGAGACTGAGGAAGAAGCCGACACCGAGACCGTCGAGCTGAGCGGCACCGTCTCCACCAACGGCTCCACCTCCATGGAGAAGGTCATGAGCATCCTCATCGAGGCCTTCGAGGAGGAGAACCCCAACGTCACCGTCACCTATGACGCCACCGGCTCCGGCGCTGGCATCACCGCCGCCACCGAGGGCAGCGCAGACATCGGTCTGGCCAGCCGCAACCTGAAGGACGAGGAGACCGGCCTGACCGCCTATGTGGTGGCCATCGACGGCATCGCCGTCATCATCAACCCCTCCAACACTGTGGAGGATCTGACCCTGGAGCAGATCGCCGGTCTGTTCAACGGCACCATCACCAACTGGAGCGAGGTCGGCGGCGAGGATATGGAAGTCGCTGTCATCGGCCGTGAGGCCGGTTCCGGCACCCGGGACGGCTTCGAGAGTGTCGTCGGCGTGGAGGACGCCTGTGTCTACGACCAGGAGCTGACCTCTACCGGCTCTGTCATCACCGCTGTGGCTCAGAACCAGTACGCCATCGGCTACGCCTCCCTGTCCGAGGCCGCTGAGGACGACAGCGTGAAGGTCATCTCCGTGGACGGCGTCGAGGCCACCGAGGACACCGTGAAGGACGGCTCCTACGCCATCCAGCGTAACTTCAACATGGTGGTCAGCGACTCTGCCACCCTCAGCGATGCCGCCCAGGCCTTCCTGGACTTCTGCCTGAGCGCAGATGTGGCGGACTACATCGCCCAGGCCGGCGCCATCCAGCCCTGATCGGCCTGATTGAACGGAACAGAACCCCAAAGTGCCGGGGCGGGAACACACCTCCCGCTCCGGCATAATCAATCCACAACGACAAAGAGAGGGTCGAAGCATTGTGAAAGTCAGAGATACGATCGAAAAGTTTATGAACGGGCTGTTCTTTGTCTGCGGCATGGTTTCCATCGCCATGGTGGTGCTCATCACCGCCTACATGGTCATCAGCGGTCTGCCCGCCATCATCGAGATCGGCCCCATTGATTTCCTGTTCGGAACGGAATGGGCCAGCACGGCAGCTGACCCGAAATACGGCATTCTGCCCTTCATCCTGGCCTCCGTCTACGGCACCCTGGGCGCCTGCCTCATCGGCGTGCCGGTGGGCCTGATGACCGCCATCTTCCTGTCCAAGATCGCCGGGAAAAAGACGGCGGGCGTCGTCCGGACAGCGGTGGAGCTGCTCAGCGGCATCCCCTCCGTGGTCTACGGCCTGGTGGGCGCTATCATCCTGGTGCCCCTGATCATGAACACCTTTTCCCTGAAAAACGGCACCTGCCTGCTGGCCGCTATTCTGGTGCTGGCGGTGATGATTCTCCCCTCCATCATCAGCGTCAGTGAGACCGCCCTCTCCGCCGTGCCCCCGGAGTATGAGGAGGGCAGCCTGGCCCTGGGAGCCACCGAGATGGAGACCTACTTCAAGGTGTCCCTCCCCGCCGCCAAGAGCGGCGTGGCCGCCGGTATCGTCCTGGGCGTGGGCCGCGCCGTGGGCGAGGCCATGGCCGTGATGATGGTGGCGGGCAACGTGGCCAATATGCCCAGCCTGTTCACCAGCGTCACCTTCCTGACCACCGCCATCGCCAAGGAGATGAGCTACTCCGGCGGCTTACAGCGTCAGGCACTGTACTCCATCGGCCTGATTTTGTTCCTCTTTATCATGATCATCAACACGATCATGGGACGACTGCTGAAGAAGGGGGACGGTGACAAGAAATGAGCTCTTCCCGTAAGGCGTGGAACAGCGCCGTCAAGTTTATCATCTGGTTCTGCGTGGTCGTGACCGTGGCCCTGCTCATCGGGCTCATCGGCTATATCCTGATCCGGGGCGTGCCGTATATCACGGTGGAGCTGCTCACCACCCAGCGCAGTGCCATCAACGGCACCATCGGCATCCTCCCCAACATCATCAACACCATTTACCTGATCCTGACCACCCTGGTGGTGGCGCTGCCCATCGGCATCGGGGGCGCCATCTACCTGACGGAGTACGCCAAAAACCGGAAGCTGGTCTCGGTCATCGAGTTTGCCACCGAGAGCCTGGCGGGCATCCCCTCCATCATCTACGGTCTGGTGGGCATGATGGTCTTTGTCCAGGGGATGTCCATGGGCTCCGGCATCCTGGCCGGTTCCCTGACGCTGGCGATTATGATTTTGCCCAACATCCTCCGTACCACCCAGGAGGCGCTGAAAACGGTGCCTCAGTCCTACCGGGAGGGTGCAGTCGGCCTGGGGGCCACCAAATGGCACACCATCTGGACCATCGTCCTCCCCTGCACCATGGACGGCGTGGTGGGCGGCGCCATCCTCTCCGTGGGCAAGATCGTGGGCGAGAGCGCGGCCCTGCTGTACACCGCAGGCACGGGCTACAAGCTGGTGACCAACTACGTCCAGGCCCTGGGCACCAGCAGCGGCTCCCTGAGCGTGATGCTGTATGTTTACTACCAGGAGTACGGCGAGGTAGACCTGGCCTTCGCCATTGCGGCCATTCTGATGGTGATCGTGCTGGTCATCAACTTCCTGGCCAAATTCGTCAAGAAAAAGCTGAAGAAAGGGTAAGAGGCGTTTATGAAAACAGAAGCGATCGCGGCGACTGAGCCGGTGATGACCTCCCGGAACCTGGAGCTGTATTACGGCTCCTTCCAGGCCCTCAAGGGCATCGACATGGACATCGGAGAGCGGGAGATCACCGCCCTCATCGGCCCCTCCGGCTGCGGCAAATCCACCTTTTTAAAGACCCTGAACCGGATGAACGATCTGGTGGAGGGCGTGAAGATCACCGGCGAGGTGAAGCTCCACGGCAACGACATCTTCGCCAAGGAGCAGGACGTGAATGAGCTGCGCCGGAAGGTGGGCATGGTGTTCCAGAAGGCCAACCCCTTCCCTATGTCCATCTATGACAATATCACCTATGGCCCCAAGATCCACGGCATCAAGAACCGGGCCAAGCTGGACGAGCTGGTGGAGGAATCCCTCCGGGGCGCCGCGCTGTGGGACGAGGTGAAGGATCGGCTGAAAAAGTCCGCCCTGGGTCTCTCCGGCGGCCAGCAGCAGCGTCTGTGCATCGCCCGGGCCCTGGCGGTGAAGCCGGAGGTGCTGCTCATGGACGAGCCCACCTCCGCCCTGGATCCCGGCTCCACCATGAAGATCGAGGAGCTGATGAGCGAGCTGAAAAAGGACTATACCGTGGTCATCGTCACCCACAATATGCAGCAGGCCGCCCGTATCTCGGACAAGACGGCGTTCTTCCTCCTGGGCGATCTCATCGAGATGGGAGACACCTCCCAGATCTTCTCCATGCCCCGGGACAAGCGCACCGAGGATTACATCAGCGGCCGGTTCGGATAAGACCGGCGGGAAAAAGGAGGAAAACGTTGCAATGAGTACGAGAAAACAGTATGATCTGGAGCTGAAAAACCTGTCCTCTCACCTGGTACAGATGTCCGTCCGGGCGGTGGAGTCGGTGGAGCACGCCGTGACCGCCCTGAAGAGCTACGACAAGGGCCTGGCCCGCGCCGTCATCCAGGGAGACAACGACATCAACGCCATGGAGCGGGATATCGAGCAGCGGTGCCTCAAGCTGCTGCTGATGCAGCAGCCGGTGGCCAGCGACCTGCGGCAGGTCAGCGCTGCCATGAACATGGTGGTGGACATCGAGCGCATCGGGGACGAGGCGGTGGACATCGCCGAGCTGGCCCTGCGCCATGAGGAGTGCTCCATCCCCCAGCTGCGGGAGGACGTGGTGACCATGGCCTCCGTGGCCTGCGGCATGGTGGATTCCGCTGTCACCAGCTATGTCACCGACGACCTCTCCCTGGCAGAGGCCACCATGCGCCGGGACGACGTGGTGGACGACTGGTTTGTCCGGCTCCGCAGCGAGCTGGGAGAGTACCTCATCGGCCACCCCGCCGACATCGACGAGGTGATCGATTACCTGATGATCATCAAGTATCTGGAGCGGGTGGGGGATCACTCGGTGAACCTGTGCGAGTGGGTGGGCTTCAAGCTCACCGGGGAGCTGAAAAGCACCCGGATGTTTTGACATCACTGAAATAGAACAATGAAAAGCGGGGATCTGACAACCTGAAGAGGTCGGATCCCTGCTATTTCTGTCGCCGGAGACAGTGGATGCAATCACAAAGCACAGACAGAAAATGGTACAACAAAAGAAAAATAGATTGACAAATCAATTGAAATGAAGTACAATTGCTTTTGTGAACCACAAAACGGAAAACGTGAGCTTGCTTTTTTACTTAGCCCACCCGAAAAAACCTGAAAAAACCCGCAAAAAAAGGCTTGACAATCGGGGGAGCACCGGATA
>JAJPWY010000074.1 GCA_021205725.1 Clostridiales bacterium | reverse complement strand
CCGCCGGTGGGCATGATCTTGAACATGGCGAAGGGGGCGCTCATGGCCTTGATCTTGGCCAGACCGCCGGACTGCTCAGCGGGGAAGAATTTCAGCACCTCATAGCCGTACTCCAGGGCCATCTGGTACTCGGTAGGAGTGGTGCAGCCGGGGTAGTAGGGCAGGTTCAGCTCCTGGCACTTGTCCGCCAGCTTGTAGTTGAAGCCGGGGGAGACGATGAACTGAGCGCCCGCAGCCACGGCGGCGTCCACCTGGGCCACGGTCAGAACAGTGCCCGCGCCCACGATCATGTCAGGGCAGGTCTCCTTCATGATCTTGATGGCCTTGTCCGCACCGGCGGCCCGGAAGGTGACCTCCGCCACGGGCAGGCCGCCCTCGCAAAGGGCCTTGGCCAGGGGGGCGGCGTCCCGCTCCGGGTGGTTCAGCTTGATGACAGGCACGACGCCGATGTCAGAAATGGCCTGGTTAAATGCATTCATGGGATATTCTCTCCTTTTTTGTGAGATAGAGCCGCGGTGATACCTCAGAGCAGCTGCTCCGTCTGGGCGGAGGCGCGGACAGAGGTAGCCACCGGAGCGTCCGGGTAATCGGTGGTTTTCGGCATGGGGAGGGACTGCATATACTCATGCATGGCCTCCGCCACCCGCTTGCCGTTGGCCACGGCCTCCACCACCGTGCGGGCCCCGTTGACTGCATCGCCTGCGGCAAAGACCCCGGGACGGCTGGTGTGTCCGTCCTCGTCCACGGTGAGCAGACCGGAGTGACTGGTGTCGATGCCCTTGGTGGAGGTGACCAGGTTGCTCTCTGCTCCCTGGCTGACGGCAATGATGACGAAATCACAGGGGTACAGCTTCTCTGTGCCGGAGACAGGCTGAATTTTGCCGTTCTCGTCTGTAAAGCTGTCTGCCAAAATCACGCCGTCGTCCCGAATTTCCAGAGTGCACTTATCCATGAGGAAGTCCACTCCCTCCAGCTTGGCGTAGCTGGACTCATACTGGCTGGCGGTGATCTCGTCCGTCCGGGAGACGCAGGTGACGTGTCTGGCTCCCTTGCGCACGGCGGTCCGGGCACAGTCCATGGCGGAGTTGCCTGTGCCGATAATCATGACCCGCTCCCCCAGGTGGAAGGCGTCGGGGCTGGCCAAGTAGTTGATGGCATAGGCCACGGTGCCCAGGCTCTCTCCCCGGATGCGGAGCTTGTTGGGCTTCCACAGACCGGCCCCCACAAAGATGCTCTGGTAGCCGTCCCGGAACATATCGTCGATGGTGATGGCTCCGCCGATATAGGTGTTGGGCCGGAACTGGATGCCCTTGAGCTCCAGATGCCGATAGGCCAGATCGTCCAGCACCGAATCGGGAAGCCGGAAGTCGGGGATGCCGTACCGCAGCACGCCGCCGATCTTGTCCCGGCTGTCGAAGATGGTCACCTGATAGCCGTACCGGGCCAGGATAATGGCGATGGTCAGACCCGCAGGCCCGGCCCCGATGACGGCGGCCTTCCGCCCGTTGGAGGGGGCGGGGCCCTTCACCATCTTGTTGGCATAGGTGGTGGAAATGTAGTTTTCGATGACAGAGAAGTGAACGGGCGTACCCTTGATGCCCTGGACACAGTGGCCCTCGCACTGGCCCTCATGGTTGCAGACCAGGCTGCACACGGTGGTCAGGGGGTTGTTTTCAAAGAGCATCCAGCCCGCGTCATCCAGCTTGCCCGCCTTCAGCAGACGGATGACCTCCGGGATATTCGTATGGATGGGACAGCCCTCCTGGCACCTGGGCTTTTTACAGCCCAGGCACCGGTTGGCTTCCTCCATCACATGGAGCGCCATCAATTACACTCCGGAGTAGGCGGAGAAGCCTGCGTCGATGGGCAGGACCACGCCGGTGATGGCGCTGGCGGCCTTGTCGTCGCACAGGAAGAACACGCCGCCCAGCAGCTCCTCGCTCTCCACGAAGCGGCCGGTGGGAGTCCCGGCCAGGATCTTGCCGGAGCGGGCGGTGGGGGTGCCGTCCTCATTGAACAGCAGCTTGCGGTTCTGGTTGGAGACCAGGAAGCCCGGGGCGATGGCGTTGCAGCGGATGCCGGTGCCCGCAAAATGGGTGGCCAGCCACTGAGTAAAGTTGCTGACGGCGGCCTTGGCGGCGGAGTAGGCGGGGATCTTGGTCAGCGGGGTGTAAGCGTTCATGGAGGAGATGTTCAGGATGCAGCCGGACTTGCGCTCCACCATGTCCTTGGCAAAGGCCTGAGTGGGGAGAAGGGTGCCCTGGAAGTTCAGCTTGAACACGAAGTCCACGCCGCCTTGATCCAGGTCGAAGAAGGTCTTCTGGCCCTCCTTGGCCTCGTGCTGATACTCGTTGTCGGTCTGGGCGCGGGCATTGTTGCCGCCGGCGCCGTTGATGAGGATGTCGCAGGGGCCCAGGTCGGCCAGGACCTGCTGATGGACGCTCTCCAGAACCTCGGCGTCCAGGACGTTGGCCTTGTAGCCCTCGCAGACAAAGCCCTCGGCCTTGCACTCGTCGGCCAGCTTTTTGACAGCGTCCTCGTTCAGGTCGAGGGCGGCCACCTTAGCGCCTGCCTGGGCGAAGGCCCGGGCCATGGTGCCGCAGAGCACGCCGCCGGCGCCGGTGACGACGACGACTTTGCCGGAGAAATCAACGTTCAGAGGAAGATCGATCATTTGAAACACTCCATTTCTGTGTGATTGCCGGAGACGGGCGGCCTGCCCGGTCGGCGGTTATTAAGCTGGCTTCCGCCAGAGGGACAACATGATCAGAGATTGAAATACCGGGCGGCGTTGTAATAGCTGATGCCCTGGACGATCTTTTTCAGCGCTTTTTCGTCGTTGGGATATTCCCCGTTCTCCACCCAGCCGCCGATCAGGTTGCACATGACCCGGCGGAAGTACTCGTGGCGGGTGTAGGACAGGAAGGAGCGGGAGTCGGTGAGCATGCCGATGAAATTCCCCAGCAGGCTCAGGTTGGCCAGGGAGGTCATCTGCTCCACCATGCCCGCCCGGTTGTCGTTGAACCACCAGGCGGAGCCGTGCTGGATCTTGCCCGGAACCTCGGTGCCCTGGAAAGCGCCGATGAGCACGTCCAGCTGGGCGTTGTCGGCGGGGTTCAGGGAGTAGAGGATGGTCTTGGGGCACTCCCCGGTGGCGTCCAGGTCGCTGAGCAGGGCAGCTAGCTCGTTGGTGCAGTTGGTGTTGGCGATGATGTCATAGCCGGTGTCGGGGCCCAGCTGGGCAAACATCCGGGCATTGGGGTTGCGGATGCAGGAGTAATGGAGCTGCATGGCGATGCCCAGCCGGGCATAGGCCCGGGCGCAGGCCAGGAGCAGGGTGGTCTGATAGCCCTCGATCTCCTCGATGGTCAGCTTTTCTCCCGCCAGCGCCTTGTGGTAGGCGGCGTCCGCCTCCTCCGGGGTGCAGGGACGATACATCACGTAATCCAGGCCGTGATCCGCCGCCCGGCAGCCGTTGGCGTGGAAGTACTCGATGCGCTCCACCAGGGCGTCC
Organism: Clostridiales bacterium; assembly: GCA_021205725.1. Classification (GTDB taxonomy): domain Bacteria; phylum Bacillota; class Clostridia; order Oscillospirales; family Oscillospiraceae; genus Onthomonas. The sequence goes on along the minus strand of JAJPWY010000074.1, from coordinate 3,625 downwards.
GCCACGTCCTGGGCGGTGGTCAGCTCCCGGCCCACCACGGCGGAGAGCTGGGCGATGTAGTCGGCAAAGCCCGCCTTGTGGAGGTTCAGGGCCTTGTCCGGCCGGAAGGAGGGGCAGACCTTGGCCTCAAAGGTGGGGTCGGCGGCGATCTTCTGGTGCCACTCCAGGGAGTCCACCGGGTCGTCGGTGGTGCCGATCATGGCTACGTTGGATTGACGGATGAGGCCCCGGGCGGTGAAGTTGGGGTCGTTGCGCAGCTTGTCGTTGCACAGGTCCCAGACCTCTTTGGCGTTGTCGCCGTTGAGATGACCCTCAAAGCCGAAGTAGTTTTTCAGCTCCAGATGGCACCAGTGGTACATGGGGTTGCCGATGCACAGCTCCAGGGACTCGGCGAACTTCTGGAACCGCTCGAAGGCGGGCTTGTCGCCGGTGATGTAGTCCTCGCTGATGCCGTTGGAGCGCATGACCCGCCACTTGTAGTGGTCGCCCCCCAGCCAGACCTCCGCCAGGTTGTCAAAGCGGCGATCCTCATAGATCTCCTTGGGGGAGATGTGGCAGTGGTAGTCCACCAGGGGGAGGCCCTCTACATAGTCATGATAGAGGTGCTGCGCCGTGGGAGTCTCCAGGAGAAAATCCTTGTCCAGAAACGGTTTCATAGTCTGTAACGGGCCGGGCGGTCAAGACAGGCCCTACGCTCCTTTCACGTCAGAATGGTACAGGCGGCGGAGAGGCTCCGCAGCCGGAAATTGCGCTGAGATAAGGATACCATATTTTCAGGAAAAGTGCAAAGGTTAAAATAAAGTGCTTGCGTTTTCTTCTTATCTGACAAATTTCCCATCCCACTTTTGGCAATTTTACCAAAAGACTGGAAAAACATCCGAAAAAACGGTGCAAAAAGGGGAAAACGGCGGAGTCAGGGACGACGAAACAGGTAAAAAAGAGAAAAAACACGGGAGAAACAGGTAAACGTTTACTTGCAGAGACAGCAAAATGATGGTATAATCGGCAAAGCAAGGAGAATTTCGGATACTTTTTCCGGGAAAAAGGAAGAAAACGACGGGAGCAGTCCCGTCGCCGGAGGGTTTACTATGGCTTGTACACTAAAGGATGTGGCGGAGCGGGCAGGGGTGTCCATCGTCACGGTGCATAAATGTATCTATGGAAAGCCGGGCGTGGGGGAGGAGACCCGGAAACGGGTCCTGGCCGTGGTGGAGGAGCTGCACTATACGGTGAACCCCTCCGCCTCCTCCCTGAAACGGGGAGACCTCCGCCTGGCGGTGCTCTGCCCGGGGCGGCCGGAGCAGCGCAACTCCTTCCACGAAAAGCTGACCCAGGGGGCGGAGCGGGCGGCCCGGGAGCTGGCCTCCCAGGGGGCCAGCGTGCAGCTTTTATCCTGCGGCGCGGACTGGCGGCAGGAGGAAAAGCTGTTCCGGAACCTCCTGGACGAGGGAAAGGTCCAGGGGGTGGCGGCCTACTGTCTGGACGACGAGCGGCTGGACACCGTCCTGGGCCGCTTCCGGGAGCGGGACATCCCGGTGGTCACCTTCAACGCCGACGCCCCGGCCTCCGGCCGCCTGGCCTGCGTCACCGCTCCCGCCCGGCAGATGGGGGAGCTGGCGGCGGAGCTGCTGGTCAAGCTGGACGGACGGCACCGGCGCATCGTCATCGTGGGGGGCGACAAGCGCCTGAGCATCCTCCGGGAGAATACCACCGGATTTTACTCCTATATTCAGCAGCACGACCCGGAGATCTCCCTCCTGGAGATCAACAACTCCAGCCGCTCCAGCCTCCGGAGCGAGCTGGAGAAGGTGCTGCTCAGCCTGGACGACGTCACCGGCATCTACTGCTCCATGACCCGGAACGCCCTGCCGGTCTGCCAGTGCCTGAAACGGATGGGGCTGGCGGGAAAGGTGCGGTACGTCTGCACCGACGTGTTTGAGGAGCTGCGCCCCTACCTCCTGGACGGCACCATCGACGCCGCCATCTGGCAGGATCCCAGCCTCCAGAGCTACAACGCTGTGCAGCTGCTCTACCGCTACCTGGTCACCGGCAAGCTGGATCAGTCCTGCTTCCGAATCCCCATCGGCCCGGTGCTGTGCAGCAATTTCGATTATTTCCTATGATGGGCCGGGAGGCTCCATGACCTCCTCTGCCAGGCACTCCCAGTGATACAGCACCCCGTCTCCCCGGTACACCCGGTCCCCGGGATACACCTCCCCGCCACAGGCATCGCAGTACCCGGCGGGCAGGACTGCCTGGGGGTCCGGCAGCCGGGGACAAAGCTCATATTTCATTGCGGTCATCTCCTCCCGCCTCCAGCATATACCGGAGAGCGCGGGAAGGATATGCAATAGACAAACTTTTCAGAGAAAATTTTCCCCTTTTGGCGGGGAAACTGCACTGTTGCGCAAGTTATCTTGGCTCCCAGCGAATCCGCCGATGGTTTTCGTTATGCTGACAGTGCGTGCCGCTCTCCCTCCGTCACGGCTTACGCCGTGCCACCTCCCTCAAGGAGGGAGGCAAGGGTCTGCACGAATCTTCTCGGCTCCCTCTCTGAGGGAGCTGTCTGCCCGAAGGGCAGACTGAGGGAGTGCGGCACGCACCACCACTGAGCACATGGCTAACGGCGAATTCGTACCAGTTCCCATCGAATTCGCCAAAGGCTTTCCTTTTTCTGCCCCGTGTGCTATAATCGTGTTAATCGCCAGGCGTAAACGCCGCCTGAGAAAAGAGGTCGTTTTGATGAAAATCGTATTTTTGGAGCCGCTGGGCATCCCCAATGAGGATCTGCTGGCCCAGGCCAGAGCCGCTCTGGGCCCTGACGTGGAGCTGGTCGCCTACCCTGACCGGAAGGAGGACGAGGCCACTCTGGTGCAGCGCAGCGCCGGGGCAGATGTGGTGGTGCTGTCCAACTTCCCCTACCGGGAGAATGTCATCCGCCAGTGTCCTGACCTGAAGATGATCTGCGTGGCCTTCACCGGCACCGATCATGTGGATGTGGACTACTGTCATGCCCACGGCATCGCCGTCTGCAACTGCGCGGGCTATTCCACCGTGGCGGTGGCCGACCTGGTGTTCGGCCTGGTCATCGACCTGGCCCGGAACGTCCTGCCCTGCGACGCCGCCTGCCGTCAGGGAGGCACCAAGGCGGGCCTGGTGGGCTACGAACTGGAGGGCAAGACCTTCGGCGTGGTGGGCACCGGGGCCATCGGCCTCCGGGTGGCGAAGATCGCCAACGCCTTCGGCTGCAAGGTCCTGGCCTGGAGCCGGACGAAAAAGAATGTAGAGGGCGTGACCTACTGCGACACCCTGGAGGAGCTGCTGCCCCAGTGCGACATCGTCTCCCTCCACGTCCCCCAGACCCCGGCCACCGTGGGCCTCATCGGGGAGCGGGAGCTGAAGCTGATGAAGAACACCGCCCTGCTCATCAACACCGCCCGGGGTCCGGTGGTGGACTCCGCCGCCCTGGCCGCCGCCCTGAAAAACGGGGAGATCGCCGGGGCCGGTGTGGACGTGTTCGAGCAGGAGCCGCCCATCCCCGCCGACCATCCCCGTCTCTCCGCCCCCCGGAGGGTGCGGTCCCCCCACGTGGCGGTCGGCCGCGCGGCGGCGTGTGCGCGGCGGG
>JAJPWY010000061.1:6453-33589 GCA_021205725.1 Clostridiales bacterium | reverse complement strand
GTCCCACCCGGATCACATCGTCCGGCTTTTGTTGGGACAGTTGAACAACCGTCTCCACATGCCCCGTCCCAGGGAACATATCCACCGCCTCGGCCCTTATCGCCCGGTATCCACCCGCCTCCAGCAGCTTCAGATCCCGGGCCAGGGTGGCCGGGTCGCAGGAGACGTAGACCACCCGCTGGGGCGACATACGGCAGATGGCGTCGATGACCTGGGAGGAGAGACCCTTCCTCGGCGGGTCTACCGAGACGACGTCCGGGCGCAGGCCCCGATGGGCCAGAAGCCTGGCGGCCTCCCCGGCGTCGGCGCAGAAAAACTCCGTGTTATCCAGTCCGTTTCTCCGGGCGTTCTCCTTTGCGTCCTCAATGGCCTGGGGGACGATCTCCGCCCCCAGCACCCGGCCCGCCCGGGTGGCCATGACCAGGCTGATGGTTCCCGTGCCGCAGTAGAGATCCAGCACAGTCTCCCGCCCGGTCAGCCCGGCGAACTCCAGCGCACGCCCATAGAGCACCTCCGCCTGATCCCGGTTCACCTGAAAGAAGGAGGGCACCGACAGCCGGAAGGTCAGTCCGCAGAGAACGTCCTCCAGATAGTCCCGCCCCCACAGCACCCGGTACTCCGGCCCCAGGATTACGTTGGTGCGCCGGGTATTGCAGTTGAGCACCACGCCTGCCAGGGAGGGAAACGCCTCCCGCAGCGTTTGGAGCAGCTCAGCGGCGTGAGGCAGCGAAGTCCCGTTGACGACCAGACAGAGCAGCAGCTCCCCCGCCCGGTTGGTACGGCAGAAAACGTGCCGTACCAGCCCGGTATGCGTCCCCTCATCATAGGCGGGAACGGCGTATTGCTCCATCCAGGCCTGGACGTACCTGCCTGCCCGGTTGGACAGCTCCGGCTGGAGGAGACAGCGCTCCACGTCGATCACATCGTGGCTCCGCTGGCGGTAAAAACCCACTCTGACCCGGCCGTCCTTGCCGCCGCTCACCGGGAACTGCACCTTGTTCCGATATCCGTCCCGCCGGACGGCGCCGTGGATACAGGAGACGGTCAGCTCCAGCCCGCCGATGCGCCGGAACGCGTCGTTCACCCGCTCCGTTTTCAGCCGTAGCTCCTCCTGATAGGTCATGTGCCGGAGCTGACAGCCGCCGCACCGGGGATAGTAAGGACAATCCGGTTCGATTCGGGCAGGGGAGGGGTTCAGCACCTCCAGCAGACGGCCCCAGGCGCAGTGCTTCGTCACCTTCATCAGGGAGATCCTGGCGGTCTCTCCTGCCAGAGCGCCCCGGACAAACACGGCCAGTCCGTCCTCCAGACGCCCGACGCCCTCTCCCTGGCTGGTGCAGCCGGTAAAGGTGACGATCTGTTCAGTATTTTTCAGGGGATGGGACATGGCTGGAGCCTCCTGTCAGATAAGCTTGTCTACCCCATTATACTTCCCCTGCCCTCTCTGCGCAAGAAAATTCAAAGCGCCCTGCCTGGAAACGTTCCTACCTGTCAAAACGGGAAATTTCACTCAATTCCGGCCCTTACCCCTTGCAAAAACGGCGGTTTCTGATATACTTTTCTGTAAAATGAGCGATATGCGGGGAAGGGGAGTGCGCAGCGTGTCAGATTCCAACATCACCAAGCGGGCGCTGGCCGCCGCCCTGAAGCAGCTGATGGACGAGGAGCCCTTTGCCAAGATCAGCGTGGGAGAGATCTGTGAGCGCTGCCAGCTCAACCGGAAGAGCTTCTATTACCACTTCCAGGACAAATACAACCTGGTCAACTGGATCTTTGACACAGAGTTTATCGCAGCAGCCAGCCAGCGGGACTATCGTCACAACGGGGAGGTCTTTTGCGACCTGGTAGACTATTTCTATGCCAACCGCAGCTTCTACCGCAAGGCCCTCCAGATCAAGGGCCAAAACTCCTTCCAGGATCATTTCCGGGAGCTGATGTTCCCCTTCCTGTCCGCCATTATCGAGCCGCTGATCGCCGACCACGCCAGCGACGACGACCCCGGGATGCTGGAATTTCAAATTCACTTCTGCTCAGACGCCCTGATCGCCACCCTGGAGCGGTGGCTGCTGGACAGAGAGCCAACCCCACCGAAAATTTTCCTCCGCCGTCTGCGCTCCTGCCTCCAGATGATCTCCGACGGCGTCAGCGATGACCTGTTTTTCCAGGAAAAATAACCGACCACCGGCCGGGCATGGAACGTTCTGTTCCGTGCCCGGCCTTATCATACCCCGAAGCGTCCCGCCGGTTCTGTTGTTTTCCCGAAAAGTCATTTGATTCTCTCACGGGCATTGAAAAATCATCGTGTATCCGATATAATGTGAAATGTGAAACATATGAAACGGTAACTGTTCGATGCCCGTTTTAATCTCAAAAAGGAAGATGTGTCATGACAAAAACCAGAAGGATCACAGCCCTCCTGCTGTCCCTGGCGCTCCTGCTGGCTCTGCTCCCCAACGCAGCCCTGGCCACAGAAGTCTCCGGGACAGCGGTGGAGGCCGTGGAAACGGCTGACATGGAGGACGAAACCACAGAGGCAGCCGCAGCAGACGATGAGACCACCGCCGAGGAGGACGTCGCCGACGACGAGGAGACCGCCGCCGACAAGGAGACCTCCATCGAGGAGGAGACTCCCACCGAGGAGGAGACCTCCATCGAGGAGGAAACCTCCGCCGACGAGGAGACCGCCGCTGAGGAGGACTCCTTTACTGAGGGTGATATTGAGTTTTATGTCAACCCTCTGTATGAGGATGTCATTGATGTAGATGACATAGACGTGGAGGCCGCAAAAGCGGACATTCAGGAAGCGGTTTGTGACAGCGATTCCGCAGACACCACACAAGCAACCTATCAGTCCTACAGCAACGCCGTCAAACGTATCCGCAGCTATCTGACGAGCCGTACCTCAACCTTCACAGTTTATTATTACAGCAGCAGCTACCCGAGCAAAAATTTTATTATCAGTATGATGCAGGACGACGCCATGGCTCACACCGGCGTCTCCAATCAGGGCGACGCCCTCCTGTGGGACTGGGGCTATATGTCATGGTCGCAGAGCTACCAGCTGAGTGGCAGCACATATTATGTTAAGCTCACATACAGCATGAGCTATTACACCACCTCCTCCCAGGAGTCCTGGACAAAGGCAAAGGTCTCCAGCATTGTCAGTTCTCTGGGCATGACCGGCAAGACCACCTACGAGAAGATCAAAGCCATCTATGACTACATCTGCGACAACGTGGTGTATGACTACGCTCATCTGTCTAATTCCAGCTATAAGTTGCAATACACCGCTTACGCCGCTCTCCACAACGGCACCTCCGTCTGCCAGGGCTATGCGGTGCTGTTCTACCGGATGGCGCTGGAGGCCGGTATCGATGCCCGGGTGGTCATAGGCTATGCCTGGGGAGATTCCGACTCGCCTCACGCCTGGAACATCGTCCAGATCGGCAGCTATTACTATAATCTGGACTCCACCTGGGACGCCGGGCGATCCACCTACAACTATTTTCTGAAATGCCCTGCCAATTTTAACGCATCCCATGTCCGCAGTTCGGACTATACCACCAGCTCCTTTCAGTCCAAGTACCCTATGGCATCCTCTGACTACGTCTACCGTCTGCCCCTCACCCCCACGCTCAAGAGCATCACCAACGTGACCAACGGCGTGAAGATTACCTGGGGCACTGTCAGCGGGGCCACCAGCTATAACGTCTACCGCAAGGCCATCGGGGACAGCGGCTGGACAAAGGTGGGCACCAGCACTACCACCAGCTACACCAGCACCGGGGTATCCTCCGGCGTGACCTACACCTTCACCGTCCGGGCAGTCAACTCCTACGGCACCAGCGGATACAACGCCACCGGTCTGACCATTCGTTACCTCGCCACTCCCAAGGTCACTCTGTCCAACACCACCGGCGGAGTCAAGATCTCCTGGACGAAGTCCACCGGGGCCACAGGTGGGTATTATGTCTACCGGAGAACCGTGAGCGGCAGCTATACGAAGATTGCCTCCGTCTCCACCGGCACCCTGTCCTATACGGACAAGGCCGCCAGTGCAGGGGTGCGGTATTACTACGCAGTCCGGGCCTACAGCAACGGATATCTCAGCGCCTACGCCTCCCAGTACATCACCCGTCTGGGTACCCCCACGGGGATTGCCGTCACCAACGTCAAGAGCGGTGTGCAAGTGACCTGGAACTCCGTCAAGGGAGCCGCCTCCTACGAGGTCTACCGGAAGCCTGTAGGCGGCAGCTGGAGCAAGGTGGGCACCAGCACCACCACCAGCTACATCAGTACGGGAGTGGAGTCCGGCAAGACCTACACCTTCACCGTCAAGGCGGTATACAACTCCAGCAAGAGCGGCTACAGTTCCACCGGCAAGACCATCCGCTTCCTCTCTGAGCCCACCATCACCCTGAGCAACACCTCCTCCGGCGTGAAGGTGAGCTGGACGAAGTCCACCGGAGCCACGGACGGCTACTACGTCTACCGTCGGACGGCCAGCGGCAGCTACACGCTGATCGCCAAGGTCGCCAGCGGCACCCTGTCCTACACCGACAAGGCCGCCAGCGCCGGGGTGAAGTATTACTACGCAGTCCGGGCCCAGAGCAACGGGTATGCCAGCTCCTACACCTCCAAATTCATCGTCCGGCTGGGACATCCCACTCTGACCCTGACCTCTGCCAGCACGGGCGTGAAGCTGAGCTGGACGAAGGTGACCGGCTGCACCGGCTACTGCATCTATCGCAAGACCGGCAGCGGCAGCTACACCAAGCTGACGACCGTCTCCGGAGCCGACAGCGTAACCTGGACGGACACCACCGCCAGGAAGGGTGTGACCTATACTTATTACGTTCAGGCATACCAGGGCAGCAGCGTGAGCTCCTACACCGCTAAGAGCATCACCCGCTGATCTCTCCTGTCAATGCCAAATCCTCCCTCTCCCATCTCCGGGAGGGGGAGGATTTTACCCTTTTTCCCAAAACCCGCCGCCCTTTGTTGACATTTTGGCGTGAGACGGCTACAATATCAGGAGTGTGCTTCACATACATCTGTGTGCGTATCGAATAACAGAAGGAAGGAATCCACCCGCTATGATGACATTGGAAGAGTTCAGAGAGGCCCGCCGGGCGTTGCAGGGCGTTTTGAGGGACACTCACCTCATTCACTCCGCCTATTTTTCCCAGTGCTGTGGCAATCAGGTCTATTTCAAGCCGGAAAATATGCAGATCACCGGCGCCTACAAAATCCGGGGCGCTTACTATACCATCTCCACTCTGGATAAGGAGGAGCGGGAGCGGGGCCTGATTACCGCCTCCGCCGGGAACCACGCCCAGGGGGTGGCCTATGCCGCCCAGAAGGCGGGGGTGCCCGCCACCGTGGTCATGCCCACCACCACTCCCCTCATCAAGGTGGAGAACACCAAGAGCTACGGCGCCCGGGTGGTGCTCCACGGGAGCAGCTTTGACGACGCCGCCGACAAGGCTGCGGAGATGTCCGAGGGGGAGGGCCTGACCTACATCCACCCCTTCAACGACCTGCGCATCGCCACCGGTCAGGGCACCATCGCCTACGAGATCTTCTCCGACCTGCCGGATGTGGACGTGATCCTGGTGCCCATCGGCGGCGGCGGACTGGCCGCAGGCGTAGCCACCCTCTCCAAGCTGCTCAACCCCCATGTAAAGGTCATCGGCGTGGAGCCGGAGGGGGCCGCCTCCATGAAGGCCAGCCTGGAGGCCGGCCATGTGGTGACGCTGCCCACGGTGGAGACCATCGCCGACGGCGTGGCGGTCAAGACCCCGGGAGACAAGGTATTCCCCTACATTCAGAAGTACCTGGACGGCATCATCACCGTCAAGGACGAGGAACTGGTGAACTGCTTCCTGGACATGACCGAGAAGCACAAGATGATCGTGGAAAACGCCGGCCTACTCACCGCCGCCGCCCTCCAGCATTTGGACTGCAAGGGCAAGAACGTGGTTTCCATCCTGACGGGCGGCAATATGGACGTGATCACCATGGCCTCCATCATCCAGCACGGGCTGATCAACCGCAGCCGGGTGTTCACCTTCTCGGTGCATCTCCCCGACCGTCCCGGAGAGCTGCTCCGGGTGGCAGAGCTGGTGGCCAAGCAGAGCGGCAACATCATCAAGCTGGAGCACAACCAGTTCGTCAACATCAACCGTCAGCACGGCGTGGAGCTGAAGGTGACGCTGGAGGCCTTCGGCGCCACCCACAAGCGGGCCATCCTGGACGCGCTCCAGGCGGACGGCTACGATGCAGTGGAGTGCAACACCTCGTCTGTCTATGACGGGTGACGACAGGAATCGCAGCACAAAGCAGACCCCGACAGCGCTCCGGGGGTAAGAGGGAGCGCTGCCGGAGCATCTATCGAAAGCGGCGGTGGGACAGCCTGGCATTTTCCGGGGCCGGAGGCCGCGTCACATCCTGTGCCGCCCCGCCGCTTGCTGTTCCTGTCTATGACAATATCAGGAAAATATGGCCGGAATATGGCTAAATCACCAATGCCCTGTGACTTTTTTGTGAAGCCCGGAACCGTTTTCAAGCTGAGAAGGAGCGTCTGACCATGCAGTATCTTCCCCCTGCCCTAGAGCAGCTGGTGGAGCATTTCAACCGTCTGCCCGGCATCGGGGCCAAGTCCGCCCAGCGGCTGGCCTTTTATGTCCTCGACCTGCCGGATGAGGAGGCGGAGTCCTTTGCTCAGGCCATTCTGGAGGCCAAGCGCTCCATCACCTGCTGCCCGGTGTGCCAGAATCTGACGGAGGGAGACGGCCCCTGTGCCCTCTGCTCCAGCTTCAAGCGGGACCACAGCATCGTCTGCGTGGTGGCTGACCCCAAGGACGTCATCGCCATGGAGCGCTCCGGGGAGTATAACGGTCTGTACCACGTCCTCCATGGGGTGCTGTCCCCCATGAACCATGTGGGCCCCGACGACCTGCGTATCAGCCAGCTGGTGCAGCGGGTGGCCTCCGGCGAGGTGCAGGAGGTCATTATGGCCACCAATCCGGACACGGAGGGAGAGACCACCGCCATGTATATCAGCCGTCTGCTCAAGCCCTTTGGGGTGAAGATCACCCGGCTGGCCTACGGCGTTCCGGTGGGGAGCCACCTGGAGTACGCCGACGACGCAACTCTGGCCCGGGCGCTGGAGGGGCGTCGGGAGATTTGACCACGATTCCATTCACAGCAAAAGACCCGGTGACGCCTCGTGCAGTCACCGGGTCTTTTGCTGTCCGGAGCGTGTTCCCTCACTCCTCCGTAATGTGTACATGGTTGTTAATATGGTCTAGGCAATAGCAGTGATACCCTGCGCACCGGGAGCAGTACCGGAACTCCAGGTCGGGATAGTCCACGTCGGTACGGCCGCATACGGTGCACTTGTGGGTGTAGTTCTGCTTTTTCAGGTCCCGGGAGGCCTTCTTGAACTGGATGACGTTGGGCTGCCGGGCATGGTTGGCCCGCCCACGGAGACGGTTCACCTGATAGACCAGCTCCGGCCAGAAGAAGATGAGGTAGTTGAGCACCGAGACGACGATACACAGGGCCCCGCCCACGTCCAGGGAGATCAGGCTCATCACCAGGGAGATGGCCAGCAGGCCCCCCTCGATATAGCCCAGCCACTTGGCCTTGATGGGGATGAAGAAGAACAGCAGGAACCGGGCGTCCGGGTAGAGGGTGGCGAAGGCCAGGAACAGGGTCATCTCCAGATAGGAGGTGCTGGCAGAGCCGGTGAACAGGCCCACGACGACGGTCAGGATCAGCCCCAGGAAGTAGTAGCAGTTGAACTTGGCTGTCCCCCACTCCCGCTCCAGATTGGTGCCGATGAACCAGAGAAAGTACATCCCCAGCAGGAAGTAGATGATTCCCTCCCCCCAGGTGGTAAAGACGAAGGTGATCAGCCGCCAGACCTGTCCCTGGAAAATCAGCGCCCGGTCGAAGGAGAGCATACTGGACACCGCCACTCCGCTGTAGGAGATCAGGTCCAGCACGTAGACGATGGCGCTGCCGCCGATGAGATAATACACCAGGTTTGGGACGCCGAACCGGGGGTGCTGATAGCAGAAGCGCTCGATGAGATTGTTCAGCCTGTTCACGGGAGGCCCTCCTTCAAAGGTAAGACAGGATTGTGATTCGGACGGTTCCTATTCTACCCGGTTTTTCCCGGGAAATCTATGGTCAATTTATGAACAATGTTGCCCGTCCAGCAGCGCCGCCATGTCCGCCGGGAGTGGCTGCTGAAAAGCCAGACGCGCCCCGGTCACGGGATGGGCCAGCTCCAGCCGTCCACTGTGGAGGGCGGGCCGGTCGATGACCTCCGGGCAGGGGGTGCCGTAGAGATAGTCCCCCACCAGAGGGCATCCCAGGTGGGACAGGTGCACCCGTATCTGGTGGGTGCGGCCGGTCTCCAGCTCCAGGGCCACCAGGCTCCGTCCCCGGGCCTGAGCGAGGACCCGGTAGCGGGTCACGGAGGGCTGTCCCCCGGGGGCGACCTGCCGCTTCTGGATGGAGTCGGGGCAGCGGTCGATGGGGAGATCGATGACCCCCTCCGACGGGGTGAGCGTTCCCTCACACACCGCCAGATACTGCCGCCGGAAGTCCCCGGTGTGGAGGCTCTGCCGCAGCCGCTCCTGGGCGAAGGGATGGGCCGCCACCACCATCAGCCCGGAGGTGCCCCGGTCCAGCCGGTGGACGGGGTGGAAGGCGGCGAAGGGGTCCCTCTGCTGCCAGTGCCAGGTCAGGGCGTTGCCCAGGCTGTCCTCCCAGTGCCCCGGGCCGGGGTGGGTGGACATCCCCGGGGCCTTGTTCACCACCACGATGTCCCGGTCCTCATACCGGATATCCAGGGGGATGGCCGCGGCGGTCATGCTCTCCCCCTCCCCCGGGTCGGAGAGCCGGAGGGTGAGGGTCTGTCCCCCTCTGGCCCGGTCCCGGGTGGTGACCCGGACGCCGTCCAGCCGGATGCCGTCGTCCAGCCACTTGACCCGGCGCAGCAGGGTGCCGGAGACGCCCATCTGACTTCGGGCGATGCGGTCTACCCGCTGGCCGTCCCGCTCCGGCTCCACTGCCGCCGACAGATAGCGGGGCGCTTCTTCCACGATGAGCTCACCTCCCGGTCAGTATTCTCTGCCCATCAGCATAATCCGCCCACATCGGAATGTCAAGGCCTGCGTCCGTTCGCTCCTTTCCGACCTTTTCCGTGGAAAATTTCTCCAGATATTGACGGGGCACAGGGAAGAAAGTATAATAAAAGTGTCTGGAGGCCTTTGCCCAACGGGAACGCCTCTGGTCAATCAACATAGAAAAGAGGGAAATTATGAGAGAATTGAAACAGGCGCTTCGGAATCTGGTAAATGGCCAGCAGTTTCTGTCGTCCATTCTGCCTGCGGCCGCCGTGCTGGTGCTGATCGATCCGGTGCTGGTGCTGATCGATCCGGTGCTGGTGCTGATCGATCCGGTGCTGGTGCTGATCCACAGTATCAGCTATCAGAGCTTCTACAATCAGACTGCCGGGCTGTTCTTTGTCGTCTATCTGGTGGGGCTGATCCTCTGCCTGGCGGCAGACATTGACTGGGCCATCGGTCTGGCCTTCGCCCTGAAAGCGGTGGCAAACCTGTTCAGCTTTGCAAACTACGCCACCTTCTCCAAGCTGGTCTATGTGGCCTTCTACGGCGTGCTGGCCTTCTTCTTCCTCCGTGCCTTCTTCCAGTCGGAGCAGGGCCAGAAGGTTTGGAACAGCGTCTCCGGCGGTGCCCGTTCCGGCAGCTACAACAGAAGCTACACCGGTGGCTCTGCGACAGGCGGAACCGTCGTCTGCGGGAATTGCGGCCTGACCGTCCAGGGCGGTGGCGGCTTCTGCCCCCGGTGCGGCCGGAAGCTGGAGCCGGGCGCCCGGTTCTGCGCCTATTGCGGCCCGGAGGCAGGCCCGATAGACGGCCCCGGCACCGGAGCCTCCGGCGGCTACGGCGGAGGCTCTAGCAGCTACAGCGGGGCCTCTCATGGCTACGGCGGCGGTACCGCCTACAGAAGCGCTCCCACCCCCGGCACGCTGGCAGGCTTCTGCTCCGGCGGCATTTTCCTGATCTTCACCGTCGTGCTGACTCTGAAGCTGGTCTGCTCTGTGGTGCTCCAGTTCAATCTGCTCACCGTCATCGCATCCATCCCCTCCATCGTTCTCTGCGTCGGTCTGTGGGAGGTCTGGTCAGACAGCAACAAGGGCCAGCTCAGGAGCAACGGCTTCCGCCTGGCCAGCGGCGCATTGCTGGCAGAGCTGATCATCGCATGCATCCCTCTGGTTCTCGTGGTGCTTGCAAGCTTTCTGGTCATGAGCGCAGGGGATGAGGCTGTTGCCATCGGGCTGCTCCTTCTCGTGGGCGTGGTCATCGCTTTCCTGCTTCTGCGGCTCTATTGGCTTGGTCTGCGCAAGACTGCGCAATCCGCAGCAGCTGTGGCGGAAGGCTACGGCGATCGGGTCGAGGCGACGCTGTTCCCCATCGTCATGCTGTTTATCACCGGTATCATGGCGCTGGTTTCTCTGGCCAGCCTGTCCTCCATAAGCTCCATTCTGAGCAACGTCATCGGTGGGCTGCAATCCTACCTCGGCATGTATTCCAGCTTCTATGGGATCGACTCCTCCCTGATCAACTCCCTTTTGGGATCTCTCTATCCGGACTGGAAGACCTACGTGGTTCAGCTTCTGACCGCCGCCTCTCCCATCTGCGCCGCTCTGATGCTCATCAGCGTCCGCAGCACCTGGTCGGATCGTCGGTAGAGGCAGACCCGTTTCGGCCTGATGTCGTTCTTCTAGGCCGCTCCTGGGGCACGATTCTATGTCCCGAAAGCGGACTCTGTCAAACAAATGTAGCTCTCAACCATGCCGACACCCCTCGCCGGAAACCCGGCGGGGGGGGGGGTGTTTTTCCAGACTGAAAGGCCCGGCGTCCTTTTCCGACGCCGGGCCTTGTTATGCGTGAATGGATACGACGTCACTCCTGGGGCTTCTCATCACAGGGGAGGTGGATGAGGTCGCCCAGCATACGGTCGTATTCCTCCGGTTTCCAGAGCATCCGCCCGGAGGTGGGGGTGAAGGTCAGCTCGCCAAACTTAAGCTGGCCGTTGTTCAGACAGTAGAAGTCCACACGGACATGGATAAAGCCCTGAGAGAGGGTCTCCGCCAGGGAGAGGAGCCTGCTCAGGAAGGGCGGCCTTGGAACGTCCTGCTCCAGCGGCCGTCCGCCGTCCAGGAAGGGCATCCGGTTCCAGTCCGTGTCATAGACCGCCTTCTCCATATGGGTGTGTCGTCCGGTAATAAACAGGATATACCTGGGCTTGCCGTGGAAGCAGAACACCTTATAGTCGTCGATGTCCCCCCGGGCGTTTTCGATATACTCCTCCGCAATGATCCGGGGCTTGATATAGCTGTAGTGAAGCTCCAGACCCACATAGAAGGCAAAGTTGGTGCGCAGCCATTGATTCAGCCTTTGCCGGGCGTCGTTCACATCCAGGCGGCTCTTATCGTGGACGATGATGTTCCATCCGCTTCCGTGGGTCGCCTTGAGTGCAAACCGATCCGGCAAATCGTCAAAGGGAATGTCCTCCGCCCGATCCCAGACGCCCAGGAGAGGAACCAGGTATTCCTCCCCGATCTTCTCCTTCACATAGCTGCGAACCTGATACTTGTCCGTCAAATCGGCCTTCTGCCGGGTGCTGTCATACAGCTTGAGCCACTGGATCTTCTCGTTATAGGTATGCGAGTGGGCCAGATCCAGCACATGCCCCGTCTGACGGAAATACCATTCCTCCAGCGCCCCAGGATACTGGGCAGGCTGTAGCCCCATGAAATAATAGTACTCGACCTGGCGGGATGTCTCCCGCTGCATCTCCCGCTGATTGGCCGCCATCTCTCTGTGCAAACCGTCCAGATTCCGCTTCTCCCGGGAGGAAAGCTCCTGCCTGACATCGGCGACAGCGGCATTCAGAAACTGACAGTTCTTCCGCAATCCATCGGCTTCATCCGTCAGTCTGTGGGAGAATTCGTCACACTGCCGCTGCATGGCGTCGTATTGGTGCGCCAGCCTATCCACGTCGGCGTACAGCCTGTCATACTGGCCTGCCATTCTCTCAAGGGCTTTGCGCAACTCCTGGTACTGCTCCTCCTGGGATGCCACCTGCTTCCGGACAGCGTTCAGCTCAGCCTTCAGCTTCGTGTTTTCGGACTTCAACTTGTCCAGACGGGCCTTCAGCTTTTTAAAAAGAGATGATTTTCGGATAAGGCTTTCGATCAGATTCGGCACGGGAATCATCACCGTCCTTTCAACAGGCGATATGGTTGCTACACCAGCTTCTTCAACAGAGGAATCTTGTGTAGCAGCCAGGAGGCGGCAAAGGCCAGAGCCAGGACGACCACCGCCTTACCATAGTTTGCGGCGACGCCGCCCAGCTCAGGGTGCTTGTACTGGAACAGGGGGCACAGCAGGCTCAGGAAAATCATATGCAGGTAATAAATACCCAGGGTGTTTTTGGACAGAGAGACGGCAAAGCGGTTCAGAGGACAGTGCTCAAAGTCGATCTGTGAAAACAGGACAAACAGGCCCATGGCCTCTATCATGGTTCCCAGCCGCCGATACTCATCCGACAGGTCATTTCCGCTGCTATACGCAAGTGTGCCAAAATTCATCCAGTACTCCAGTAGCATCAGCGACAGACCGGCACAAACAGCCAGAACAGACAGGAAAATAATGCTGAACTGTCCCTTTGTCTGCCTGGCAGCCCATTGAGCCAGGAAATATCCAATGATAAAATAAAATAGATACTCCCTGTAGGTTGCAAAAACCGTTATCTTATCCGACAAGGTACTTATTGAGATGGGTGCGCCGAACAGAAGGTTGCCAAAATATGTGCCAAGGTGGTTCAGCTCTGCCTTACCAAAGGAGAATACTGCACAGATAACGGCAACATACAGCAGTATCTTCGGGTTCTGTTTCAAACAGGCGTAGACGATAGGTAGACAAAGATCAAAGCATAGGTGAACCAGAGGTGGTAAACGGACACTCCCCCGACCAGGCCTTCATTCACAAATGATGCCGTATTGATATAATACCGATACAGATTTCCCAGGGTGAGATCATCCAGGGTGATGCGTCCGGCCAGGAAGGAAATTACGAGGTAGATCGTCATCCAGGCGATCAGCTGGAGAAAAATCCAGAGGGTTCGTTTCAGCGATTGGCGGATGGTCAGGTCACGCCCGAGCATCAGTGCCCCATGCACCATAAAGAACAGAGGAACGGCCGTGCGCCACAGAAAATAAGAGAGGTTGCTGATGACTGTCTCATCTAGCCACGGACGATGGATGCTCACCACAAAGAAGATGGCAAGGCTTTCCAGACAGTCAAAATACAGGATACGGCCGGAGCTGCCCTTTCCGGATTCCTCTCTGTCTCCGGAAAGAGAGACGGCTGAGGGGTTTATTACCTTGATCACCTCTCTGCAGCAGAATCAATCACAGGCATCACTCCACCTTTGCCCGGCCGATGGAGTCATACACCACACCGCTGCCGGCAAATTTGCTCACCGGAAAGCAGTTGCGGCCGTCCAGCACGATGGGGTTCTTCATCAGACTGCGGAAGGTCTCCGGCTCCAGGGCCTTCACATCTGCCCACTCGGTGAAGATCAGGCACAGGTCGGCGTCCCGGAGGGCCTCCTCGATGGTGTCGCAGTAGGTAATCTCATCGGGATAGAACCGCTTATAGTTGTTCACCCCCACCGGATCCCAGGCGGAGATCTCCGCCCCGTCGTCCAGCAGGATGGGGATGTTCACCAGGGAGGGAGCCTCCCGCAGGTCGTCCGTCTCCGGCTTGAAGGTCAGGCCCAGGACGGCCACCTTTTTGCCCTCCAGGGAGTCGTAGTAGCTGCGGGCCTTTTTCACCAGCACCAGCTTCTGCTGGTCGTTGACCTCGATGGCGGCCTTGATGGTCTTCAGCTCCCGGTCATAGTAGTTGGAGACCCAGTGCAGCGCCTTGGTGTCCTTGGGGAAGCAGGAACCGCCATAGCCGATGCCCGCATTGAGGAACTTGTTTCCGATGCGGGGGTCCAGGCCCATGCCCCTGGCCACGTCCTGAATATCCGCTCCCAGCAGCTCACACAGGTTGGCGATCTCGTTGATATAGGAGATCTTCAGCGCCAGGAAGTCGTTGGAGGCGTATTTGATCATCTCGGCACTGCGCCGGTTGGTGACCACCATCGGCTGATCCAGCCCGGCATAGACTGCGCGCATGACCTCCTCAGCGTGCTGAGACTCCACGCCGAGGACGATGCGGGCGGCGTGGAGGGTGTCCTTCACCGCAGTGCCCTGGGACAGGAACTCCGGATTGGAGGCCAGCTCCACCGCCACCGGATGGGCCAGCTTCTCCCTGAGCCGCTGCTCCAGCTTGTCGTTGGTGCCGATGGGAACGGTGGACTTGACCACCACGATGCAGTCTCGCTCCAGGGTGGCGGCGATCTGGTCGATGACTTGATTTACATAAGACAGATTGGCAGAGCCATCCCGCTTCTCCGGGGTGCCCACGCCGATATAGATGACCTCGGCGTCCCGGTAGGCGGAGGCATAGTCGGTGGTGAAGGTGAGCCGCTCCATGTTGGCGGCCATCAGCTCCTCCAGCCCCGGCTCGTAGATGGGGGAGATGCCCTGACGCATGGTCTCCACCTTTTTCTCGTCCACATCCACACAGGTGACGTTGTGGCCCAGATGGGCCAGCACGACTCCGGTGACCAGGCCCACATAGCCCGTCCCGGCAATGGCAATTTTCATTGATAAACGCTCCTTTTATTTCCGTTTCAGCAGCTTTTTCAGCTTGCGGAAGGGCCAGGTAACGATACGGCCCACCTTCCAAATAGCAGAACGCTTCATCTCCCTGTTTTTTGCCTTCAGCGCATCGTTCTGTTCCTTCAGACTGCTGTTTCGGGTTTTCAGCCGCTCGATACGTGCCTCCTGACGGTTGCATCGACGGTTCTGGCGCTGTACGGATTCCTTCAGTCTGGTGTTTTCCGCCCGCAAGGAGGACAGCTCAAGCTTGGCGCCGTCCAGCTCCTGGAAGAGAAATTCCTCCGACGTAGAGGAGAGCAGCGTCTGCATCTTCCGGTACTCGCCCTTACTGTAGAAATACGACGCCTCATGACTGGTCAGGCCCAGGTCAGCAGCCCATTCAGTGGACAGCTTGTCATACAGCTTGTGGTAGGAGGGCCCCCGGAGAGTGGTCACATTCCAGAGTGCGAAATGCTGGCTGTAATTGACAAAGTCCTGCTCCAACCGGTCGTAGACATCCCAATCCTTCAGCTGTTGCCGCAGGGCGCACAGGGCGTGGTAGAAACAATCCCAACTCTTTTCCCGGGTAACCGAGAGAGAACCAGTATCCCGGCGATGGTGGGCCAATACCTTGTTCATGGTAGAGATGCGCCGGGCTTTGACGATGGCAGAAAAGACAAACAGCATATCGTTGCTGGTGCGCTGCTCCTGGAACTGAAGCCCCAGAGAGCGGATGAAATCTGCCCGAAACAGCTTGTCCCAGGCCCAGCCCACAAATGCCTTAAAGGTATCCTGTATGATTTCCTCTCCGGCAAAGGGTTGATGCACAGGTAGCAGCGAATCATTGATAGTATAGCGGGCAGGGGCATATTTGCCAGTAGTCTCATAGTACTGATCGCAGCGGAATACAGTAATGTCTGTCTCCAGAGTGTGGGCCCGGTCATAGGCCAGCCTGAGCATATCCGGCTCAAAAAAGTCGTCGGCATCCAGAAAGGAGAGATACTCGCCCCGGGCGTACTGCATGCCGTTGTTCCGGGCAGCGCCCGCCCCGGCGTTGGCCTGGGTGACGACCCGCACCCGGGCGTCCTTCACCTCGTACTCCCGCAGAATGTCCAGGGAGCCGTCGGTTGAGCCGTCGTCCACGCAGATGACCTCGAACTGTGTCTCGTTGCGCACCAGTAGGCTGTCCAGGGTCTGTCGGAGGTACGGCTCGGCGTTGTAAACCGGGATGATGACGGACACACGTATTTTGGCGTGATAGGCGTCCGGGTCGGCCAGGATCTCGTGGATCTGCTTCCAGTAGGCGGGGCCCAGCAGCTCCTCATCCAACAGACCCTGCTCCATAGCCGGGCGGAACTCGTCGCAGATGTGGTGGAGATACTCCAGCTGGTACTCCGGTGCAAGACGACGGTAGGTGACCATAAAGTTGCTGAATTTCTTGGCATAGAAGATGGGGGTGAACTTTTCCACCAGCACCGGGTCTTTACTCATCCAGTCCCTGATATAGCGGTACTCGTCGGTGACACAGTAGAGCTTTTTCCGGTTGAACATGGAGGAGTTAGGGTTGTCCCGACGGTTCATATAGAAGGGCTTATTGACAAACCAAGCCCGTTCCGCCCGGCAAAAGGTTTGAAACCAGAATCCATTGTCCTGGTAAGAGGCTCCAGGGGTCTCGTTATGTCGGATATGCCAGCGGTTAAGAAAGTTCAAACTGTAGATGCCGCTCCAGGTGTTCATCACAAACTTGAACGTCTCTATCTCATCGCCTGGCTTAATAATCCGACCATAATAACCCTGTGCATGGGTCAGCCGGTTGAGATCCTTTCGGAGCGATCCGTCGGGATTGACCATAAAGCGGTAGAAATCCGCCTTGACCAGATCCACCTGTTCTCGGTGAGCGATGCGGTAGAGAGAGGCGAACATATCCGGGGGAACGAAATCGTCCGGCTCCAGGATGCCCAGATATTCACCCGTGGCGGCGTCGATGCCCCGGTTCATGGCCTTACCGTAGCCTCCGTTGGGGCCGTCCAGGATACGGAAGCGCTTGTCCACGCTGGCAAACTCCCTCATGATGGCCATGGAGCTGTCCGTGGAGCCGTCGTTGACACAGAGGAACTCCATCTCATCCAGCGTCTGCTGAGACAGGCTGTAGAGCGCCTCGGTAAGATAGTCCTCCACGTTGTAGATGGGCAGAACCACCGAAACCTTGGGCTTTTTTACGCTGTCATGGAACAGCTGAACGATCTCCGGCGATTTTTTCCCCTTGGCAGGGCCGTTGAGGGCACGACACTTGGTCGTGTAAAGCTCCTTCAATTGGTCGGCGCATATGCCCTGATAGCTGTGGACAAACGCTTGGGTCGCCGCCAGGATCTGCTGCCCGTTCTCGTCGTCCAGGCCAAACTCCTGGAACCAGTTAAAGAGATCGGTGAACTCCTTCACCATGATCCGCTCGGCTACGTCCGCCGTCACACCGTCCCGAACCAGCCGCTCCTCTACGATGTGAATGGAGCGGAAGTGACAGTCAAAGTGTTTGGCTCGGAGCCCGACCAGGGAGTCCTCCAAATTGATCCGGTGAACCACCAGCCGATCCCGGGCCAGCATCATCCGATCGGCGTTGGTGATGACGGCCGCAAAGAACGAGCGGTCGTTGACGCAGAACAGATCGTTAAATCGCAGAGCATGCTCCTCCAGGAAGCTGCGCCGATACAACCCATTCCAAGGAGCCACGTTGACCTTGTAGATGGGGCTGCCCTCCTCCAAGGTCAGCAGCCGGTGGAAGCTGCCTACTTCCATATTACTCAGGGTAAAGGAGGAACGATCCACCGCCGTATCCTGCTGGACGTCCCAGACCACCGTGGAGCACTTGAGCAGATCCAGGTCGTATTTCACCGCCCGGGCATATAACGCCTCATAAGCATAGTCCAGCACATAGTCGTCTGCATCCAAAAAGTGGACATATTCGCCAGTTGCCACGGACAGACCGGCGTTCCGGGCTACTCCAGCGTGACGGTTCTTCTGTTGCAACACCCTGACCCTGGCATCCTTCTCGGCATAGCGACGGAGAATGTCCGGCGAACGATCCGTGGAGCCGTCGTCCACGCAGATGACCTCAATATCTTTTAGCGACTGGTTCAGGACACTGTCCAGAGCCTGTTCCAGATAAGCAGATGCGTTGTAGACCGGAATGATGATCGAAAGCTTTGGCATGTTGTTTTCTCTCTCTTTCTGTCTGAATTGCAGCATAACTCATTTCATTATAGTCTGACGTGGAAGAAAAAGCAACTCATTTTTCTCAAAATTGCCCCGTGACGCCCGGAATCCCGTTCCGCCGGATACGGTCGATTCCGTTTGGGCTCATACCCTTCCATACTGGAACAGGTCGCACTTGATCATCCCATTGTAGAGCTTTCGCTTCTTCTTGGCCCGTTGGCCGAAGGCCTCCTCAAATTCTGTGTGGGAGGAGAGGATGCTCACCCGCCAGCCCTCCGGGAGACGACGGACAGCAGCTCCAAAGGTGTGGTACAGCCGGGCGGCCTCCTCCTTTTCCAGCAGCCGCTCTCCATAGGGCGGATTGGTCACCACCCGGCCATAGGGCTCGTGGGCGTAGAACCGTCCGGCATCTGCCACCTCGAAGCGGACGGTGTCCTCCACCTCCGCCTTGACAGCGTTTTCCTGGGCGATGCGGACGGCGTTGGCGTCGATATCGCCGCCCCAGATATCGTATACCCGGTCATATTCCTGATCCAGCGCCTCCTCCACCGCATCCATCCAGAAGCGGCTGTCTACGATGTCCCATTTCTGGGCGGCGAAGTGGCGGTTCAGGCCGGGAGCCCGTTTTTTGGCGATGAGGGCCGCCTCAATGCAGATGGTGCCGGAGCCGCAGAAGGGGTCACAGAAGGGGTCAAGCCCCCGGTATCTGGACAGCAGCACCATGGCGGCGGCCAGGGTCTCCCGGAGGGGTGCCTCCACCCCCACCGCCCGGTAGCCCCGTTTATACAGACCCGGGCCGGAGGTGTCCACGCACAGGCACACCTCGTCCTTCATGATGGAGAACTGAATTTGATACCGCTCTCCGGTCTCCGGCAGCCACTCCAGACCGTAGGCCCGGCAGAGCCGCTGAGAGACTGCCTTTTTCACGATGGACTGACAGGCTGGGACGGAGTGGAGCTGGGAGCTGATGGAGTAGCCCTTCACCGGGCTCTCCCCGTCCCGGGGAACGATATCCTCCCAGGGGACGGATAACGTGCCCTGAAACAGCTCCTCAAAGGTCTCTGCATGGAACCGGGCCAGCACCAGCAGCACTCTGGCCCCGCAGCGGAGTTGAATATTCATTCGGGGCAGGTCGGCCAGCGTGCCCTTGCAGAACACCCGCCCGTTCTCTGCCCGCACCTCCGGGAGCTTCAGCTTCATGAGCTCATCTGCCACCAGCCGCTCCAGCCCCAGCAGACAGGGCACCATATATTCCATCTGTTCCATTCGACCACATCCTTTATCCGTCCACCATAGTATAGCTGATTTTACCTCCAATGGCAAAGGGTTTCTGCCCCTGTCCGCCGTTTTGACCCTTCAATTCTCCGGGCGATAAAATGATTCATTCGAAATAGGAGCGTCGCAACGCAAAAATTGCAACGCTCCCATTTTATTTTTCTGTGGACATTATCTTACCCTGCGGTGGCGGTCAGACGGTGCCAGAGGAATACTTCCCTATCTCCCCTGCCCCACCTGATACCGCTTGATCTTTCGGGTGGCGGTCTTTTCGAACTCGGTGGTGCGGAAGCGGATCTTGTGTATCTTTTTGTGGCCTGGCTGACCTCTGTTGAACTTTTTCACCCGCTCCTGGATGTTCTTGCGGAGCTGCTCCTCTGGCAGCTCCAGGGTGCTGTCCGGGAAGATCTCGGCGGTGATGGCCCCGTCCTCCTCATAGACCACCACCTCTCCCACCTCGGGGATGCGGCTCAGCTCCTGCTCCAGGCCCTCCGGGGAGACGTTCTCACCGTTGTTCAGAATGATGAGGCTCTTACTCCGGCCCGTGACCCACAGGAAGCCGTCCCTGTCCAGGTAGCCCAGGTCGCCGGTGCGATACCAGCCCTCCACAAAGGCCGCTTCGGTGGCTGCCGGGTCGTTGTAATAGCCCATCATGACGGTCTCGCCTTTGACCTGGATCTCGCCGATACCGTCCTCGTCGGGCTGGTAGATGCGGAAGCTCAGATGAGGCACTGTCTGGCCCACGCTGCCGTCCCGGCTGTAGAAGTTCCGGTTCACCGACAGCACCGGGGAGCACTCGGTAATACCGTAGCCGTTGAGAATCTCCACCCCTAGGGAGCGGAACTCCTTCACATACTTCGGATCCAGGGGAGCGCCGCCGCAGATGATATACTCCAGCTCCCCGCCGAACTTGTCCAGCACATCCTTAAACAGCTCCCGACGCCGGTCTACGCCCACCTTCAGCAGGCCGTCGCTGAGCAGCATGCCCTGCCGGAGCTTCATCTCCTGGCCCTGCTTCCGGGCGGTGCGCCAGATGGTCTTGGAGAAGGTCTCCACAAAGAGAGGCACCAGGAACAGGGTCTTGGGTCTGGCGATGAGGATTTCTCTCATAAAGTCCGCCAGGCTGGAGTTGATGAAGATGGGCCGACGGTAGTGGAACGCCTTCATAATAGCAGTAATCAGGCCGAAGGCGTGATGGAAGGGCAGCACCGCCATCACGTTACCCTCCGGGGGATAGAACAGCTGCATGGTATAGGAGATGTTTCGGGCCATATTCCGCTGGCTAAGCATGACCGCCTTGCTGTTGCCCATGGAACCGGAAGTGAAGAAGATGGTAGCCAGCTTGTAGGGGTCAGTCTGGACAGCGTCGTACAGATTGCGGCCCCGCTCCATGAATCTCCGACCTGTCTCGAGCCACTCGTCCATATCGGACATACTGAGGATACGAACCTTGCCCAGCCTCCGTTTTCCTGCGCCGATGGCCCGGTGACAGCTGTCGCTGGCCACCAGCAGATCAGTGTCCGTCTGGCGCAGCAGGGCCGTCACCTCCTCTGCCGTGTACTCCTTCGCCAGAAGCACCGCCACATTGCCGGAGGTGACGATGGCAAAGTAGGCCAACAGCCACTGATAGGAATTCTCCCCCATCAGGGCGATCTTCCGGCTGCGGACACCCCGCTTGAGCAGGTAGTTGCCCAGCCACCGAATCTCCTGACAGAAGTCCCCATAGGTCTTTTCCACCAGGGTTTTTCGGTCGGTCATATAGCGGAAGGCGATCTGGTTCGGCACGGAGACGGCCTTGATCTCGATCATCTGGCGCAGGTCGTCCAAAATGGGCAGGTCGTCATACAGGGGATACGGGCGGTTTTTCATCATCTGGGCTCATCCTCTCGGGCAGTCTGGGCGCAGCGTGCCCGGAGGCATCACAGCGAATACGTTATCGGATGAATCATTATACTATACCCCGGCACAAATTGTCAAAATATTCTCACCGTTCTTCGTCGAAAAAGCTCTTGACAACCGCAGGCTTCGCCGTTATAATATCATTTGTGTCTGTGAGGTAGCTATGGAGAGATGTCCGAGCGGTTTATGGAGCCGGTCTTGAAAACCGGTGACTCTCACAAGGAGCCGTGGGTTCGAATCCCACTCTCTCCGTTCTTCTCTCCTCTTTCACAACTGAATCTCCCTTGGTGGTTTTCGACTTGCAGAAGTACTCAAGTGGTCGAAGAGGCGCCCCTGCTAAGGGTGTAGGGCGGGCAACCGTCGCGAGGGTTCAAATCCCTCCTTCTGCGTAGCAAAAAAGAACCGATTCTCCCGGTGAGAGTCGGTTCTTTCTTTTTCTTGCAATCCGTTAAAAACTGTGTTACCCTGTCTGTGGCCCCTGCTGGGGCTGGGTGCTGTCCAATACGGTGGCGGTTGGCCCTCTTCACGGGGGCAGCTTCTTTTGCCCCCTGATTTCAGGAGAGGGGGGCTGCCCGATGAGTACATCAGAGTTCTATCAATTCTGCCTTGTGATTATCGGCATTGTCGGTCTGTTCTTTCAGGCAAAAAAGGAGTAACCGCCCCAGCCTACCAAGCGAGCGGTTACTTCTTGTAACATAAACCTTGGGGCCAACCGTTGCCGGGCAGCACCCTTGTTCTGCTTACAGTATACCCGCAAAGCGGAAATTTGTCAAACCCTTTTCGGCGATCGTGGTTCCGCTCACAGGAGCGTCCTCACTCTTTTCCTCTCCGGGTTTTCCCGCATACCTCCCCTCCCCGGCGCATACAATGGCCCCAGGAGAGAGGAGTGGTGCCCAATGAAAATCTTCATTCTGCGGCGGCAGGTCGTCACCGCCGTCGTCTGTGGTGTGCTAGCATTTGGGATGGTCTGGCTGGTGAGTCATCCCAACGCTGTGGGTGCGGCGGCGATCCAGCGGCAACTGCCCATCTACAGCGTCCAGCGGGAGGAGAAGGTGGTAGCCCTGACCTTCGACGCTGCCTGGGGCAACGAGGACACCCAGCAGCTCATCGATATTCTGGGGGCCTACAACGTCACCGCCACCTTCTTTCTGGTGGGGAGCTGGGTGGACAATTATCCCGAGTCGGTGAAGGCCCTGGCCGATGCGGGTCACTCTGTCCAGAACCACTCGGACACCCACCCCTACATGACCCAGTGCTCCGCAGAGGAGATCTTACAGGAGCTGGATGCCTGCAACGACAAGATCGAGGCTCTCACCGGCGTCCGGCCCACCCTGATCCGTCCCCCCTACGGGGACTATAACGACATCGTCATCAGCACCATCCGCTCCGCCGGGATGGAGCCCATCCAGTGGGACGTGGACAGTCTGGACTGGAAGGATCTGTCCGCCAGCGAGATTACCCAGCGGGTACTGGAGGGAGTGGGCCCCGGCTCCATCGTCCTCTTTCACAACGCCGCCCTCCACACCCCGGAGGCCCTGCCAGGCATCATCACCGGTCTGATGGAGGAGGGATATTCCTTCGTCTCGGTGGCCGACCTGCTGCTGGAGGGAGAGTATACCATCGACCACACCGGGCGGCAGTGTCCGGCGGAGGTGTCCGCCCTGTCAGAGAGCCTGCGGCCCCGGCTGCTCCGGCGGTTCTGGACAGTATAATAGCTCAGGCTGCCCCTTTTGTCCATTTTATCCCCGGAAAACCGGTCAAAATTCGTCAAAATGAGGGGCGAAAAATCGTCTGTTTTCCATGACAGGCTGACAGAAGTATGATAGAATGTATCCGACAAATCCCCCGCTGGAACCGATACCGATGATCTGCACAGAAAGGGAGCATGGATACTTATGAAGCTGTTGGAAGACCGCATCCGCAAAGAAGGCATCCTGGCCGAGGGCGACGTGCTGAAGGTGGACAGCTTTCTGAACCACCAGATGGACGTGAAGCTGTTCCACGAGATGGGCATGGAGTTCAAGCGCCTGTTCGCCGGTAAGCCAATCAACAAGATTTTGACCATCGAGGCCAGTGGCATCGGCATCGCCTGCGTGGTGGCGGAGTGCTTCGATGTGCCGGTGCTGTTTGCCAAAAAGTCCCAGAGTATCAACCTCTCCGGAGACGTCTACACCACCAAAATTCAGAGCTACACCCACAAGCGGGTGTACGACGTCATCGTCTCCAAACGGTTCATCGGGCCGGAGGATCACGTCCTCATCATTGACGACTTCCTGGCCAACGGCTGCGCCCTTCAGGGGCTCATCGAGCTGGTGCAGGACGCCGGGGCCACGGTGGAGGGCATCGGCATCTGCATTGAGAAGGGCTTCCAGGAGGGCGGCAAGCTCATCCGGGCCACCGGCATCCAGTTGGAATCTCTTGCCATTGTAGATCGGATGGATCCGGCCACCGGCGAGATCGAATTCCGGGAGCAGTAAGTCTCCCCTTCCGTTTTTCCATAATGCGACAAAGCACCCCCGGCTCATCGAGCCGGGGGTGCTGTTACAGGAGGTTTGGCTTAAATCGGGAGAATTACTGTTTCTTGCCTTCGCCCCAGCCGGGTGCGAAGATGGTGTTGTCCACGGCGAAGATGATGACCATGGCGACGCCGCCGGTGACGACAGTGGTGACGATGCTCTGGATCGTGTTGCGCAGGGCGTCATTCTCGATCAGGGCGATGCAGATGGGGTTCCAGACGCAGGTGAACAGGTTCATCACCAGGAAGACGGCGATGGTGGCCAGCAGATGCAGCCCGATCTGAGGTGCCAGGGGGCCGTGGCTCTTAAAGGTCACGTTGCGCTGGAGGGGGAAGTTGATGCACTCGCCCAGGAAGATGGTGGTCAGGTTGGCCAGGGTATAGGCCAGACCGCCGCTGGCCAGGGAGTTGCCAATGATGGCCAGGTTGAAGTCCACGCCGAACACGGTTAGCGGGATGTTGGGCCACAGCCACTCGGCGTCGCCCACGATGCCCTCGTAGAAGGCGGGCAGGAACATCAGCAGCAGCATCTTGATAAAGGTGACCACGTAGCTGAAAATGACGAACAATCCGCCCTTGCGCAGCCACTCGGCGCCCTTGGGATGCTTCTCTGCAAAGCCGTTCCAGATCTTCATCCACCAGTTTTTGATACCTTCCATACATTATCTCCTTTCGTTCATCAGAGGTAGGATATTTCCCACCGGCACAGCGCAAGTGCACTGCGCTGTGCCGGTTAGCAGGGACAAAGGAAATCAGGTCATGGAATTGGCCTTTTTGATGATCTTCTGCTGGCGGACAAACCCGGCGATAATCTTGCCCAGGCCCTTGAAGAAGGCGATAGCGTGGCCGTTGCAGATGGTCAGGATGCCCTCGCACATCTCCTGGGAGCACATGCCGCCTGCCATCTTGCCGATGGCCCGGAAGGGCATGTTATAGATAAAGGTGATGTTCAGGTCGGGGGTGCCCTTCTCGATGCTCTTGTTGAGCAGGTAGGTGAGCAGCTTGTACACCAGCCGGGCCTTCAGGCTCTTGGCGTAGTAGAGCTGGCAGATGGCGTCGTTCATCTCCAGGGTGCCGCTCCAGTGGCCGTCGGGGATGGGATGGCCCAGCAGCTCGGTGAACTCCTCGTCGGAGACGTTCTTGATGTCCGCCACAGCATAGCTGGGGAGCTTGGACATATCATAGGGCAGCTCCGCGCCGGTGCCCTCGACGGTGACGGTGCCGGAGAGCTTGATGTCCTCCACGCTGGCGCCGATGAGGATGTCGTAGTCGCCGCCCTCGATCTCGAACTTGTTGGTCTTGACGTTGAAATACCGGAAGGCCTTGTCGTCCAGGGGGATGGTGACGGTCTTGCTCTCGCCAGCCTTGAGGAACACCTTCTGGAAGCCCTTCAGCTCCCGGGCGGGACGATAGACGCCGTTGACCTTGGCGCTGACATAGAGCTGTGCCACCTCTGCGCCGTCCATCTTGCCGGTGTTGGTCAGGGTGAAGGTGGCCTCCTTGTCGGAGACGGTCAGATCGCTGTAGGCGAAGGTGGTGTAGCTCAGGCCGTAGCCGAAGGGGAACAGGACGGGAACCTTGGCGGTCTCGTAGTAACGATAGCCGATGTACAGGCCCTCACGATACTCCACGGTGCGCTCCTTGGCGGGGAAGTAGGGGGCGGAGGGCACGTCGTCATAGCTGTAGGGATAGGTCTCGGACAGCTTGCCGGAGGGGTTCACGTCGCCCAGGATGGCCTTGAGCATGGCGGAGGCACCGGCCTGGCCGCAGAGGTAGCCGTGGATGAGAGCCTTGCACTTGTCCAGCCAGGGCATCTCAATGGCGGAGCCGGCGGACATGACCACGATGACGTTCTCGTTGACGGCGCTGACGGCGTTGAGCAGCTCCACCTGGCTCTGGGGCAGACGCATATGGGAGCGATCCAGGCCCTCGGACTCGGAGATCTCGTCCAGGCCCAGGTACAGGAGGACGTAGTCCACCTTCTTGGCCAGCTCCACTGCCTTGGCCTGGAGCTCGGCGTCCGCCGGGCCGACCCGGGGATAGCCCTTCTCAAAGCCGATGACATTCAGATTGAAGTTGCCGATAACGCCTTTCTCGCCCACGGTGGAGTCCAGCTTGGTGGGGTTGACCACGGAGGAGCCTGCGCCCTGATAACGGGGCGTCTCGGCGAAGTCGCCGATGATGGCCACCTTGGAGCCCTTGGCCAGAGGCAGGATGTTATCCTCGTTTTTCAGCAGGACGATGGACTGCTCGCTGGCCTTCTGCGCCATGGCGTGATGGGCCTCCACGTCGAACTTGCTGCCCTTGGCGGCGTCGCAGGCGGCCCGGGTGGGGAGGACGACCTCCAGCAGCTCGTCCACACGGCGATCCACCATCTCCTCAGAGATGCGGCCCTCCTGGACGGCCTTGACCAGCTGGTTGCCGGAGTCGCCGCCGGTGGTGGGCATCTCCAGATGGGAACCAGCCCGGACGCCCTCTACATAGTCGTTGCAGGCGCCCCAGTCGGAGACGACGAAGCCGGAGAAGCCCCACTCGTCCCGGAGGATCTCCTGGAGCAGATGCTCGTTCTCGTTGGCATAGACCTCGTTGATCATGTTGTAGGAGGACATGATGCTCTTGGGGTCGGACTCCTTGACGGCAATCTCAAAGGCGGTAAGGTAGATCTCCCGGAGGGTACGCTCGTCCACCACGGAGTCGGAGGCCTGACGGCGCAGCTCGGTGTTGTTGGCGGCGAAGTGCTTCGGGCAGGCGGAGACGCCCTTGGACTGGATGCCCCGGACGTAACCGGCGGCCATCTTGCCTGCCAGATAGGGATCCTCGGAGAAGTACTCGAAGTTACGCCCGCACAGAGGGGAGCGCTTCATGTTCATGCCGGGGCCCAGCAGGACGCACACGTCCTGGACAGCGGCCTCTTCTCCCAGGTACTGGCCCATCTCCTCGCCCAGAGCGGGATCCCAGCTGTTGGCCATAGTGGCCGCCGTGGGGAAGCAGGTGGCGGGAACGGAACCGTTCAGGCCCAGCTGGTCTCCGGCTCCCTCCTGCTTCCGCAGACCGTGAGGGCCGTCAGACAGGGTCATGCTGGGAACGCCAGCGTGCTCCACTGTCCGGGATGACCAGAAGTCCTTGCCGGAGAGGTAATAGCACTTCTCCTCCAGGGACATCTTTGAAATAATGTCTTGATGTTTCAGCATAATTTCCTCCCTTTTGCGCTAGTTCGTGGTTTGCCAACAGCTGAAATGAATTTCAGTCTGTCGAAACTGTTCCTGCATTGCCCCAGCAGAAACCGCTTCGACAGGCCCCCAAAGGAAAACCCTTGGGAACCCGCCCCCCGGCTCGGCGGGGGGGGGGTTGCCAAGGGGTTGCAGTTGGGGGAGGGGCGCAGCGGGTTCTGCGGGGGCACTGCAGGGTCAGTTAAG
>JAJPWY010000061.1:0-6443 GCA_021205725.1 Clostridiales bacterium | reverse complement strand
CTTTTGCACCGGCCCCAAAGTGAAAACGGTTGGTCCCCCGCCCCCCGGCGCGCGGGGGGGCGGGAGGGTCGGGAAAGCAACTTAGGTCATCGCTTACAGGTCAAGTTGGGGAAATTACTCGCCCTTCTTGGACCGCTTCACGAAGTTGTAGATCAGCAGGCACTCCCAGAGAACCAGGACGATGCCCACGCCGATGTTGACACCGGTGAGGATGGTCTCCCACAGGTTGTCCTGAGTAGCAAGGGCGATGCCCTCGTCGCTGTAGGTACGGCTGTTGACCGTGACGTACAGGATGCGGTGAGCAGCCTGGCGCAGAGCCTGCTGGGCGCCTGCGGTCTCGGTGAACTGCATCTCACTGGTGGTGGTGGCATAGTTGACCAGCATCAGGTCGGTGCCGTTACGGACGGCCTGGTCAGCGCTCATGTAGCCATAGACGCCGAAGTAGTCGGTCTCCACGAAGCCCTCGAAGCCCCACTCGTCACGGAGGACGGTCTGGCAGAGCTCGTAGGTACCACCGGCCCAGCGGTTGCCGATGTAGTTGAAGGAGGACATAACGGCCAGGGAGCCGCCTTCCTTGACGGAGATCTCGAAGGGCTTCAGATAAATCTCACGCATGGCCTGCTCGGTGGTCCAGGTGCAGAGCATGGAGCAGCGGTTGGCTTCCTGATCGTTCAGGGCGAAGTGCTTCATGTAGGCATAGACGCCGTGCTCCTGAGCGCCGATGATGGCGTTGGCGGCGATGGAACCGGACAGGACGCCGTCCTCGGAGTAATACTCGAAGTTACGGCCAGCGAATGCGGTGCGGTGAGTGTTCATGGCGGGGCCATACCAGCCGGAGGTATCCATCTCGTCGGCCATGGTGCCGATGGAATCGCCGAAGGCATAGGCGATGTCATCGCTCCAGGAGGCGGCGATCATGACGGCGGCGGGGAAGCCCACGGAGCCCTGACCGGTGAAGTTGTTGTTGATGGAGGCAGGGCCGTCGCAGTCGTTGGTGCGATACTTGTCGATGGAATCGATCGCCAGGGTCTGATAGCCGCCCAGAGCCACCAGGCTGACAGCCTCGTCGATGGTCAGCTGATCCAGCAGGGAATCCCAGGTCTCATCGTCATAATCCAGGCCACGGAGATCGACCAGGGACAGGCCGTTATCGGCGCCCCAGGTGGGATACTCGGCGTCGGCGTCCTCATCGGCGGCAGTGGCCTCAGCGGTGAGGTAGTTGCCGACGTTGTAGAAGGTGGCCTTGGCCTCGTCGCTCATGCTGTAGCTGGTGGGAGCGGCAGTGGCCTCATCGTAGTTGGCAAAGCCGTCGGCACGGGACAGATAGGTCACATCGCCACGGGCATAGTCGAACTGGTTGACAGCGGCGGTGTTGTCGCTGTCACGGGCGTTGTCCTCATCATAGACGATGGTGGAGTCCAGGGTGTAGGTCTCGGAGTCGATGACGGTGTTGGCGTCGGAGTTGATAGAGATGATGTAGTCTCCCTGCTCCAGGACGTAGCAACCATAACCGGTGTCGTCATAGGAGGCCATCTGCTCGATGGGGATGGAGAAGCTGATGGTCTGGGACTCGCCAGCGCCCAGCTCATCGGTCTTCTGGAAGTCTACCAGGTTGGCAGTAGCCTTCTCAATGCCACCGTTGGTGTAGGGAGGATTGTAATAGACCTCAACCACGTCCTTGCCGGCCACGGAGCCAGTGTTGGTGACGGTGACGTCGAAGGTGATGTTGGTGCCGTCGCTGGAGAAGTTGCTCATCTCCTGGGTGAAGGTGGTGTAGCTCAGGCCATAGCCGAAGGAGTACTGAACCATGTCGTCATAGTCGAACAGGCCCTCTGCTGCGGCAGTGGTGTAGAACTTGTAGCCAACATAGATGCTCTCCACGTAGTTCACGAAGGTGACGTTGGCATAGCTGCTGTAATAATCGTTGGCCTCGGTAAACTCGTCCATGTTGTCATACTCGAAGTTACCGGCGTTGTTCCAGGTGGGGGTGGCGGTCAGGTCATACACATAGGTATCGACCATACGGCCGGAGGGGTTGACGGTGCCGGCCAGAATCTCGCCCAGAGCGTCAAAGCCGCTCTGACCAGTGCCGGCGCACCACAGCACGCCCTTGATGGAGTCATAGTCCTCGACCCAGCCCAGCTCGAAGGCGTTGGCGCCGTTGTAGATGACGATGACGTTGTCGAAGTTGGAGCAGACCAGCTCAACCATCTCCTCCTCGGGGTTGGTCAGCTGGAGGTAATGGTCGCCCTCGTCCCAGTCGGTGCCGTTGTTCACGGTATCGTCATAGGAGCCGGCAAAATAGGTAGAGCCGTTGTTCTGCTCAGCCCAGGTGCCGTCGACCACTGCGGTCATATCGGTGGGCAGGTCAGCACCCTCGCCGCCGACACGGGAGATGAAGATGATGGCGGTGTCGGAGTAATCCTGAGCGTTGGAGATCAGGCTGTCGTCGTAATCAGCGGCATAGGGCTGGGGCAGAGTCCAGTCCTGAGCCCACATGCCCACGTTGGGCAGGGAGGTGTCGTGATAGGACGTGTAGAAGTCGATCAGCTCGGTGTTGTACTCGATGCCGGAATCGGTCAGGCCCTGAAGGAAGGTGACAGTCTCATAGGCGTCGTTCAGAGCGCCGGAGCCAGTGCCACCGTAGCAGGGATTGGTGGCGGACCAACCAAAGACGTTGACCTTAGTAGTGCTCAGAGGCAGAATGTCGTCATCGTTCTCCAGAAGGGTGATGCCCTCCTCGCAGATCTCGGTGACCAGGCTGGTGGCCTCGGCGGTGGTCTCATCAGTGATGGTGCTGACAGGAACACCTGCCACAGAGGTCAGCAGGGTAGACAGAGGCCCGGTGCACATCATGTTGGCGGCGATCAGGATCACCAGAACCACGGCGATGCAGGCCTCGCCCCGGATGAGGCGCTTGACCCTCTTGGCAAGGCCCTTGACGGCAACGATCACAACGATCGCAATGACCAGGGCCACGGCGATGGCGATCAGATGTGAGGTAATCAGACTTACGACACTTACGACGTCATCCCAGTTAATGGCTAGCATAGTTGATTTTCCTCCTTTTTGAATAAAGTTGCTTCCCTAAGCGGTTACGATTATAGCATATGTTCACAGATTTGCAAAGACTTTTTTCACAAACTGACCGATTTTTTTCGTAAACTGCAGGTAGCCCTCTCCAAATTGCACAAAAATTCCCGGGAGAATTTGTGGAAAAGTTCATCTCCCGGGAACGCTGGCAATTGATGGCAACCTATTCACTTTTTGTCGGAATTTTTCGGGATCAAAACCTTCATGTCAAACCAGTTCCGCTCGGCGGTGATGCTCACCGTCCCGCCGTAGCGCTGGGCGGAGTAGCGGATGCTCTTGACGCCGAAGCCGTGGAACCGGTCGTCCCCCTTGGTGCTCCGGGGCAGTCCCTCCTGGAAGGTCAGCTCGCCCTCAAAGTAGTTCTCCACCCGGATGAGGACGAAGTCCCGCTCCCCGGAAACGGACAGGTGGATGAGCCGCTTCTCCTTATCCTCGATCTTCAGCACGGACTCCACGGCGTTGTCCAGGGCGTTGCCAAAGATAGTGCAGATATCCATGGCGTCCATGAAATTCAGCAGGGCGCCGTCCGCTACGGAGGTCAGGCTGATGCCGTGCTTCTGGCAGTAGAGGCTCTTGCTGGTAAGCACCGTATCCAGAATGGCGTTGCCCGTCTTGTTCTGGGCCTCGTAGACCTTGATGTCGCTCTCCATGGCGTCCAGCCAGTCGCTCCGGCGCTGAGGGTCTGTCTCTGCCCGGAGAGCGGCGATCTGGTGCTTCAGATCGTGGTACTTCCGGTTGATGAGGTCAATGCTCTCCCGGGACTGGCGGTATTGAACATATTGGGTCTCCAAAACGGTTTGGATGGCGTCCAGCTCATACCGGGCGTGGAGCTCCTGCTGCTGGAAATACAGGGCAAAGAGCACCGCCAATGCGCCCAGATCCACCAGAGTGCGGATGTTGAAGATCTCCGCAGCGTAGTGGCTGGTAAAGGGGGTGTCCGGAAAGAGGAAGCTGAGATTGCTGACGATGAAGAACAGCACCGCCACCACCATCGCCGTCAGCATCTCCCGCCGCCCCACAGCGATGCACCGTCCGCTGGGACAGCTCCGCCAGGACAGCACGCCGTACACGGTAAACACCAGGGCGTAGGTGAGCAGCACCGTCACCAGGGCGTCCACAGGCTGCTCCTCCCCGATGATGTAGGCGGCGTAATAATAGTAGAGCTGCCAGCTCAGAGAGGCGGCAAACTCCGCCAGCATGAAGGCGCTGGTGAGAACATAGCCTCCCTCCACCGGGCGCAGATCCAGGCAGGCCAGCAGCAGGGCCAGCATGATGGCCGCAGACCCGGCCATGCCCACCGACCAGAGGTATACCGGCAGATTCTCCGTCAAAATCAGCTCCAGCTCCAGAACCGCCAGGCCGACGACGGCGACCCCCGCCAGCCGCCAGCCTCTCAGCCGCCGCTGGTTGTGAAAGGTCACGGTCAGGAGCATACAGCTCAGCCACTCCGCCAGGGCGGTGTAGTACCGGGGGATGGTGGAGAAGTCGGCGACTGCAAAGGCGCTCATTTCGTCCGCCCGCCCATCCGGTTGGCCAGGGCCTCCATAAAGGCGTTCTTCCGGCCCCGGCTGATGATGAGCCTGTCCGCTCCCACCACGGCGCAGCCGTCCTGAATGGCGTCCACCTCGTCCAGATTGAGGAGGTATCCCTTGTTACACCGGGAGAAGCCGTAGGGCTCCAGCTGACGCTCCATCTCGTTCATGGTGCCGCTGGACACGATCTCCCCCTGGCGCATATGAAACAGCAGGCTGTGCCCCCGGCTCTCCACATAGCGGATCTGGGCCACGTCCACCTTCTGGGAGCCGCCCTTCACCGGCAGGACGATATAGTGGGTGCGGTTCCGGTCGATGCGGCTAAGAGCCCGATCCATTCGCTGAGAGAAGGCGAAATAGGATACGGGCTTGAGCACATAGTCCAGGGCCTCCACCGCATAGCCACGGATGGCGTACTGGGGCATATTGGTGATAAAGATAAGGATGACCTCCGGATCCTGACGGCGGATAATCTCCGCCGCCGTCATGCCGTCCAGGTGCTCCATCTGCACATCCATGAGGATGATATCATACTCCGGGCGATAGTTTTGAATGATCTCCTCTCCGTCCTGAAATTCGGATATCCGCCACTCGCAGCCCCGCTCGGCCTGGTACTGCTCCAGAAAACGGCGCAGGGTCTCAGCGCTCTCCGGTTCATCCTCCACAATTGCGATTTGCAGCAAGCCCATTCTCCTCCTCTCCTGGCACAGGTGTTTGGTTTCGATAGCTCCATTATAGACAGCGGATTTCCAAATGTCAAAATGTTCTTGCTATTTTTGAATCTTTTTTGTCTTTTGGTGTCCCATTTCCCAGGTGGTTCCCATTGCTTCGGCATACAGGATTATTTTTTTGCAGGCCTCCCCCATGTATACGGAGCAAATCGAATTCTTTGTGGAGTCAGACGCCCATCTGAACCCGTCGCTTTGCTCAGAAGGCGGCGATCCGGGCCGTCCGTGTGCAATGGCATCGGGTGTCTCACATCTGTCCTTCGGTCGAAAAAACGGAGGGGCAGCGATTCCCCCTCCGGTCTTCCGTCGTTTTTCTCATTTCTCCCGGCTTTCCGGGATTTTAAGCCGATTTTTGCTCACACGTTGAACCGGAACAGGATGATATCCCCGTCCTGGACCACGTACTCCTTGCCCTCGGAGCGCATCAGACCCTTTTCCCGGGCCACCTTTTCGCTGCCGCAGGCTACCATGTCATCATAGGCGATGACCTCCGCCCGGATAAAGCCCCGCTCGAAGTCGGAGTGGATCTTTCCTGCCGCCTGGGGCGCTTTGGTGCCCCGGGTAATGGTCCAGGCCCGGCACTCGTCCTCTCCGGAGGTCAGGAAGGAGATCAGCCCCAGGAGGGTGTAACTGGCCTTCATCAGCCGATCCAGGCCGGACTCCGGGATACCCAGATCCTCCATAAAGGCGGCCTGCTCCTCGCTGTCCATCTGGCTCAGTTCCTCCTCCAGGCTGGCGCAAACCGGGATGACCTGAGCCCCCTCCTTGTCTGCCAGCTCCTTCACGGCGCAGTAATAGGAGTTTTCCCCATATTCCCCGCCGGAGAAGGTGTCCTCGTCCAGGTTGGCGGCGTAGATCACCGGCTTCAGGGTCAGCAGGTCGCTGGTGGCGATCAACTCCCGGTCGTCCTCGCTGCACTGGTAGGAGCGCACAGAGTTGCCGTCGTTGAGCCACTCCCGGAGGCCGGAGAACACCTCCGCCTCGTGAAGGAACTTCTTGTCCCCCTTGGCGGCCTT
The DNA here is from genome assembly GCA_021205725.1 of Clostridiales bacterium. Classification (GTDB taxonomy): domain Bacteria; phylum Bacillota; class Clostridia; order Oscillospirales; family Oscillospiraceae; genus Onthomonas. Next base: position 74 of record JAJPWY010000061.1, on the reverse strand, counting down.
CTTTGCCTTGTCGATGCGCCGATCCACCATCTCCAGATCGGCCATGATGAGCTCCAGGTCGATGATGCCGATGT
>JAJPWY010000086.1 GCA_021205725.1 Clostridiales bacterium | reverse complement strand
TGAGACGTCGACCACCGAGTTCTACCGATGTTGTTGCGTGGGGTGCGTCAGATTTGTATACGCGGGCGGAGCCGTACTCCACCGTGTAGGACTGGTCTGCAAACAGCTCCTCATCGTCCACGCCGTCGGTGTAGGTGACGGTGTAGGAGTTGATCGTCCAGGTGGCGGCGTAGGTCACGGACTCGGTGACGGTCTCCGCCAGCTCAGGCGTCCAGCCTGCGAAGGTGTAGCCGGAGCGGGTGGGGTCTTCGATGGTGGGGGTGGCGTTACCTGCGATGACGGTGAAGGTCTGGTCAGCAAAGACCTCCTCATCCTCCACGCCGTCGGTATAGGTGACGGTGATGGGGGTGCCCAGGATGTACTGGGAGTTGTCATCAGGATTGACAGCGATGGTGTAGCTGGGGTCGGCGTAGACCTCGCCGTCGTCATTCAGGAAGCCGTAGACCTCCAGCAGATTTGCGGCGATGGTGCCGGTGGCGGTGGAGGCGTTACCTTCAGCGTCCACGGCGTAGGCCACCACTCTGCCCTCAGACCGGGTGCCGCAGTAAATCTTGGCATAGCCGGTGAAGGTGTCCAGCACGTTCATGGTGGTGGTCTTTTCCAGATAGATGTCGTCCTCAATCCGGGCGTCTCCGCCAAGGATCAGAGAGGAGGCAACCCTGCCGCCTCTGTCGGTGGCTACAAAGATGCCGTTGCCATGCCAGGAGCTGGGATCGCCGCCGGTGGTGGCGTTGTCATGGATGTAGCCGCCCATGATGACATAGGCGCCCGCATAGTAGTTGCCGACGGTGGAGCTGCCGCTGTTCATGGTGCTCAGGGCGGCACCGTACTCATAGGCCTTGCAGCCGGTAATCTCGCCGCCGTTGATGTACACGGTAGGCACAGAGACACCGGAGGAGCCCTTGCCCATGACGTAGATGGCGCCGCCGTAGCCGGTGATGCTGCCATCGAGAGAAGTGGCGGCCACGCAGTTTTTGATGGTGCCGCCGTTCATGATGAACTGGACGGTGACTTTGGTAGCGGCGTTGCCCACATAGACTGCGCCACCCCGAAGGCCGAAGCAGTTCTCAATGGTGCCACCGTTCATGGTGAAGGTGGTGGTGGCGGTGAGGGATGTAGAGGAGCCGCCGTACACGCAGATCGCACCGCCGGGGTTGCTGCCGGCGGAGGAGGTGCTGCCGCTGCTCTTGGAGCTGCCGCAGCCGGTCACGGTGCCGCCGTTCATGGTGAAGGTGCCGGAGCCGGACACGGTGACAGCGCCGCCTCTGGCCTGATAGGAGCAGACAGCGTTCTGCATGGTCACGCCGTCATTCATAATGACGGTACCGCCGGAGGTTACCTCCACCATGGAATAGGTGTTGGTATCGATCTCAGAATAAGCGCCGTCCAGGGTCACGTTGCTCAGGGTCAGGGTGGCCTTGGTGACGTAGAGCATACGCATGCTCCGGCCAGACCGGGTGATGGTATAGGTATTGCTCCCGGCGGAGGTCAGGCTCACGCTGATATCGGTGCTGATGGCGACGGCGGAATCCAGGGTCACGTCGGCCAGCAGCTCCACGGTGTCCCCGTCCACCGCTGCGGCGAAGGCGTCCGCCAGGGTGGTGTACTGGGTCTCACCGATCTGAGCCACGTATGCGCTCCACTGAGCCGTTAGGGTCAGGTCGCTCTCCAGCTCATAGACGGTCTCCGTCGTGTACTCGGTGCCGTCTACATCGAACCAGCCGTCAAACTGGTAGCCCTCACGGGTGGGGGTGGGCAGGTCGGACAGAGTGCTGCCGGTGGTGACAGTGAGGGTGGAGGGCTCCACCGTGCCGCCGTTGGCGTCCAGGGTGATGGTATAGGCGGTGGGTTCTTCCTCCTCGCCCTCGCCGGTTCCCGGCTCCTCAGAGCTGCTCGACAGGGCGATGCTCACCTCGGGGGAGTCGGTGCCGTACTCGTTGAGAACCAGAGAGAAGTCGCTCACGGAGGCCTCGCCGCTGGCGGTCAAAACGATGGTCGCCAAATCGCAGGGCCGCTCAGGGACAGGGCGACCCAGCCATAGGAGACCGTCCCGGCGGTGTCCGTGTTGAAATCGGGCAGGACAACGCCGGAGCCTGCGGTGGTGCTGTCCACCGTGTACAGATCGGCGCTATAGGTCAGAGTGACCTTGCCATTGCCGGTGGTTGCGCCCTCGTCCAGGCTGACGGTGATGGTGACGGTAGTGCCGTCCGCCACATAGGAGGCAGAGACGGGATAGGAGGTGGTGTCGGAGCCCTCGTCGTCGGCGGGCTCATCCGCCTCCTCCGTCTCCTCCGGCTCGGCGGTATCCTCCGCCTCGGCGTCCTCAGAGACGTCTTCGGTGGGCTGCGAGTCGTCTGCCGTCTCTTCCGCCTGGGCGTCCTCGGCGGTATCCTCCGCCACGTCAGCCACGACAGAGGAGTCGTCTTCGGTCTCGTCTTCGACACTGGTAGCCATGGCGGGGACAAACAGACTGAATGTCATCGCCAGAGCCAACAGGCCGCTGAGCAGCCGTTTCCACTGATTGGTCATAGTGCGTTCTCCTTTCATAATGACGGAAGCCCCCCGTACCGCTATCCTCATCGACATGCGGGCGCAAAAGCGCAGAGAGCGGGGCGGAAGGCTTCCTGATATCATATGGCAAACCGGCAGCAGGGCGACCGGAGAACCAACAGAGGGGTGGGGGGACATCCCGTGTCAAGATTTGGAAATCCACCCCATTAAAGGTATTTTACCATCATAACGGTTGGCTTGCAACAGTTTTTCACGGAATTTCGCAAAATTTCATCCTGCGTTGTGGAATGACGGGAAGGGAGCGGAGGACGACGGGCAGAAAAGTGTGGGCGGCCCACTGGCGAAAGCAGCTCCGGTATGGTACAATAGAAAAAAGACGACACCCATTGCACAGGAGGAAGTATTATGTCAATCGGTTTCATCAAGTCGCCCCTGGAGATCATGGAGCTGATCCTCTACATCCTGGCCCGGATCGACGGCCCGGTGGGGATGGGGGAGCTCACCGATCTGGCCCTCTGCGACGAGGGAGTGGATTACTTTCAGTTTGCCGACGCCCTGGGCAAGCTCAAGGAGACGGGCCATGTGACAGCGGACGAGGACGGGCTGATCTCTATCACCCCCAAGGGCAGGAGCAACGGGGAGACCACCGAGGAGGAGCTGCCATACTCCGTCCGGGTGAAGTGCGACCGGAACGTGGCCGCCCTGAACCGGCGGCTCCAGCGGGCCAGACAGGTGCGGACACAGGTGAGCCCCCGGACGGACGGCTCCGGCTACACCGCCCGGATGGTGCTGGACGACGAGCGGGGAAACGTCATGACCCTGGAGATGATGGCCCCGGATCGCACCCAGGCGGAGCTGCTCTGCCGCAGCTATTCCGCCCAGCCGGAGCGACTGTACAACCGGCTGCTCTCCCAGCTGCTGGAGCAGGGAGAGGGCTAAAAAGGACTCAAAAGCAGGGAAATCCCCGCCTCCGACAGAACGGAAGCGGGGATTTTTATACCTGTAAAGTAAATGCACTTTACTGCTATGAGAGGAGCCCTGCGCTCCGGAGCAGCCACAGTACCTTGTCCCGCACCCAGTACACCGCCGTCCGGATGCCGTCCACCATGACGTTGGCGGAGAGGGACACCTCGAAGGCCAGCAGGACAAAGACCACCAGCACCAGCCAGGCCCCGTCGCTCATCACAGACAGATCCAGAGAGAAGATGGGCCGGAGAAAGAGGACGCAGAAGGCAAAGGCCACCACGCAGAAGACCATCAGCACCCTGCGCAGAGGGTTGTAGGGCTTGCAGGTACGGTGCACCATGAGCAGTCCTACCACCGCCACCACCAGAGTACAGATGGTGCTCAGCTCGGCGTCGCTCAGGCCAAAGACAGTGTAAAACAGCACCACGCCGATGCTCAGGACAAGATCGCTGATGGCCGACGGCAGGGCCCGGTAGATCACGTTGGGCAGGAAACGGCCCTGGATACGGCTGTCGTTCGGCTCCAGCGCCAGGACGAAGGAGGGCAGGCCGATGGTGATGGCGCTGACCAGGCTCATCTGAGAGGCGGAGAAGGGATAAGTGAAGGTGAAAATGAGAGAGATGGCCGCCAGACACAGGGAGAAGATGTTCTTCACCAGGTACAGGCTGGCGGAGCGCTCGATGTTGTTGATGACCCGTCGGCCCTCCGCCACCACCGAGGGCATGGCGGAGAAATCCGAGTCCATCAGGACGATATGACTGACCTGACAGGCCACCTGACTGCCGGAGGCCATGGCCACGGAGCAGTCCGCCTCCTTCAGGGCCAGCACGTCGTTGACTCCGTCTCCCGTCATGGCGACGGTGTGTCCGGCCTGGTGCATGGCCTGAACCAGCTTTCGCTTCTGCTCCGGCGTCACCCGGCCAAAGACGGTGTAGGTCTCCGCAGCCTGGGCCAGCTCCTCGTCGGTACGCAGCGTCCGGGCGTCCACATACTGATCTGCATTGGGGATCTCCGCCCGAAGCGCCACCTCAGAGACGGTCACCGGGCTGTCCCCGGAGATGACCTTGACCGCCACCCCCTGTTCCCGGAAGTACCGGAAGGTGGCCGGGGCCTCCTCCCGGATCTTGTTGGTCAGCAGCACCAGGCCCAGCGGGGTGACTGTACCGGTCAGCTCACCCTCGTCCAGTGAACCCTCATAGCCCGCCAGCAGCAGCACCCGGCAGCCCAGGCGGGAGTACGCCTCAATATCCTCCCGGTAATCGTCATACCGGTCGCTCAGCAGGTTTTCCGGCGCACCCAGCAGGTAGGAGCCGCCCCGGGCAAAGGACACCCCGCCATACTTCCGGGCGGAGGTGAAGGGCAGGGCTTTGGTCACGACCCGCCGGGAGTGCCTGCCGTTGAAATAGCGCTTCAGGGCGGCCATGGTCTCGTTGTCGTTTTGCATGGCGAAGACATAGTCTGCCAGGATGTCCCGCAGCTCGTCCTCGCTGGTATTGGCGTCCTCCAGCGTCACCAGATCCTTGACCACCATTTTCGGCTCGGTGATGGTGCCCGTCTTGTCCACACAGAGCACGTCCACCCGGGCCAGAGTCTCGATGCAGCCCATCTCGTGAACCAGGGTCTTGCGCTGGGCCAGGCGGAGCACGCCTGCCATGAGCGCCACGGAGGTCAGCAGGTACAGCCCCTCCGGGATCATGCCGATCAGGCTGGCCACGGTGGAGACCACCCCGTCCCGGATGGGATTTTCCAAAATGACGATCTCCTTTACCGCCATGGCGATGCCCAGAGGGATGATGACGATGCCGATGGCCATGACCAGCCGGTTCAGAGAACGCATCATCTCCGAGCGGGGCTGCTGCTTCGTCTGTCTGGCCTGGAGGGTGAGCTTGGACATGTAGGAGTCCCGGCCCACGGCGGTCAGCCGGGCATAGCACTCTCCGGAGACCAGGAAGGAGCCGGAGAGCAGCCGGTCGCCCTGCTCCTTGTGCAGCTCGTCCGCCTCGCCGGTGAGCAGGGATTCGTTGACCAGACACGCTCCCTCCACCACCTGGGCGTCGGCGTAGATCTGGTCTCCGGCCCGGAACACCACGATGTCGTCCCGGACGGTGTTATAGACCGAGGTGGTGATGAGGATGCCGTCCCGCATGACGTTGGCCTTGGGGTTGGTCAGCAGGTTCAGACCATCCAGCGTCTTTTTGCTCCGCCATTCCTGGACGATGCCGATGACGATGTTGGCCAGCACCACCACCATAAAGGTCAGCTCGCTCCAGGCGCCCACGGCGATGACGGCGATGGCCAGGATAAAGAAGATCAGGTTAAAGTAGGTACAGACATTGGAGCGGACGATATCCTTTAAGGATCTGGAGCTGGGCTCCACCTCCTCGTTGCGATAGCCGCCCTTGCTCCGCTCCCGTACCTGGTCGGCGTGGAGGCCTACAGCCGGGTCAGCGTAGGCCACCGGAATGTCCGGGCGGCGTACCGGCTCCTCCGGCGTCCGGCTCCTTTTGCGGAGACGCTTTCGGGAACGCTCCCGATGTGAGGGCGTCTCCCGCACCGGCTCCCACCGCCGGGTAGGGCTGCCGTCGGCCTCGGGTCGGGTTCCTCTTTCTGTATAGGACACTGGGTTCAGCTCCTTGGTAAAAATAGGGGAGAGAGGGCGCAGTTACAGCGTCCGGCCCCACAGACCGAGAGGAGAGACCGTCGGCCTGACAACCTAACTGTAGCACGGAACCGCCGGGGAAACAACCGACAAAATGTTAAGAGTTCAGTTTTTTCGCTCTCCGCCACGTCCAGAGACAGAGCAGAGCAAAGACCAGGGTGACGAGCCCGGCGACGAGCCACCGCTGCCAGGCGTCCTCTCCCAGCAGCAGCCCGGCGCCCTCCGCCATGGTGACTGCGCCGAAGACGGCGAAGATGACGAAGGCCAGCTTGTCCAGGAAGCCCTCCGGCATCTTGCTTTTCAGCAGATGGCCCACCAGCATACCCACCAGGTCGGCGGCAAACAGGCCGATGGAGCAGGCCAGCCAGACGGTCAACGCCTGATCCAGACCGCCATTGGCGGCAAAGGTGATGGCGGTGAGCTGGGTCTTGTCCCCCAGCTCCGCCAGGAAGAAGGTGCCGAACACGGAGAGGATGGGGTGGCCGGAGGTCTTTTCGTTCCCGGATTCCTCCTCCTCGCCCTCGCCCCGCAGGGTAGACCAGGCGAAGTAGAAAAAGGCCAGGGCTGCGATGATTTTGATGAGCCAGGTGGGGATGAGCTGGCTGATGAGGGAGCCCAGCACCACCGCCATGGCGTTCAGTGTCAGGATAGACAGGGCGGAGCCGATGATGATGTCCCGCAGCTTGTAGCGGGAGGTCATGGCAATCATCAGCAGCTGGGTCTTGTCGCCCATCTCGGCGATGAACATGGTGAACAGGATCTGAATAAATAATGCCATAGAGATTCCTCCTGTGCCTGCCCCCGGGCAAAAAGCGAGGGCGGCCGTGTATACGACGGCTGCCCTACAATACACCCATGTACGGCACACCGCCATACATGAGTCTCGTTATGGGAAAGAGGCGGAGTGGGCGAATCATCTGCCCATGCTGCGTGTCACTTTCCTTATACAAGCCAGGCTCGGAGGAACCAGTATGTTGACTTGCAACGCCGGGAGGCGTAAACTACTCCCTCATGTGTCAAACAGTATACCAGCTTTCCCGGGAGAAATCAAGACTTTCTCATGGATTTGTTTCTAAACCTGCCCAGGTAGCAGATATTTCGTCACTTTTTGATTAGCACAAGCTAACCAAGCGAGAGACAGGCTCCGACAGCGACCGGATCCTTTCGACGGAGGGTATTTCTTAACCGAAATTCCATCGACCCTTCACAATTCGTTCATCCTCTCCCGGGGAAAAGAGGTATAATTGAAGTGCTATAATAAGGTTGTAACAGGAGTGGCTAATAAGATATAATCAA
>JAJPWY010000012.1 GCA_021205725.1 Clostridiales bacterium | reverse complement strand
CGGGCGGGCATGACGCAGGCGAAGAAGTCCACCCCCCGGGCCACCCCCTCGATATGTTGGAGGGAGTCCCCACCCCCATCAAATAACGGGGCTTGTCCTGGGGGAGATACGGCTCCACGGCGTCGATAATGTCATACATGGTCTGGGTGCTCTCCCCCACCGCCAGGCCGCCGATGCCCACTCCCTCGTAGCCCTCCATGGCGGAGATCTGCTTTGCGTGCCAGATACGCAGATCCGGGTAGGTGCCCCCCTGGTTGATGGCAAACAGCATCTGTCCCGGATTCACGCAGTCCGGCGCCGCCATCAGCTCCCGGCGTTTGGCCACGCACCGCTCCAGCCACCGCTGAGTGCGCTGGACGGACCGCTCCACATACTCATAGGCAGAGGGGTTTGCCACGCACTCGTCAAAGGCCATGGCGATGTCGCTGCCCAGGTTTGCCTGGATGGTCATGGATTCCTCCGGCCCCATGAAGATATACCGGCCGTCCACATGGCTGTGGAAGGTGACGCCCTCCTCCTTAATGTCCTTCCGCTTTGCCAGGGAGAACACCTGAAAGCCGCCGCTGTCGGTGAGAATGGGGCCGTTCCATCCCATAAACCGGTGCAGACCGCCCATGGCCTTCACCACCTCATCGCCGGGACGGACATGGAGGTGGTAGGTGTTGGACAACTCGATCTGGCAGCCCAGCCCCTCCAGGTCCCCGGCGTCCAGCGCCCCCTTGATGGCTCCCTGGGTGCCCACGTTCATAAAGACGGGCGTCTGTACCGTGCCGTGGGCGCAGGTAAACACGCCCCGTCGGGCCTTTCCGTTGGTTTTGATGATTTGAAACATAGTTAAAATCCTTTATCTATACTGTTCTGAATCTCTGTCCTGTGCATCCTGAGACAAGCCGCTTGCAATGAGCATCGCATCCCCAAACGAAAAGAACCGATACCGCTCCCGCACTGCCTCCTCATAGGCGGCAAGAACGTGCTCCCGCCCTGCCAGGGCGGAGACCAGCATGATGAGGGTGGACTCGGGCAGGTGGAAGTTGGTGATCAGACCGTCCAGCACCTTGAACCGGTAGCCGGGGTAGATGAAGATTTTCGTCCAGCCCCCGTCCGCCCGGACGGTGCCGTCCTCGTTGGCGTAGCTCTCCACCGTCCGGCAGGAGGTGGTGCCCACGCAGATGACCCGACCGCCGTTTTGCTTCGTCTCGTTGATGATCTGCGCCGTCTCCGGAGGGATGACGCAATACTCCGAGTGCATATCGTGGTGCTCCACATCGTCCGTCTTGACAGGCCGGAAGGTGCCCAGGCCCACATGGAGAGTGACGTAGGCCAGGCGCACGCCCATCTCCTGTATTTTCTCCAGCAGCTCCGGGGTGAAGTGCAGCCCCGCCGTGGGGGCCGCCGCCGAGCCGACCACTTTGGAGTAGACCGTCTGATACCGCTCCTGATCCTCCAGCTCCTCCTTGATATAGGGGGGCAGGGGCATCCGCCCCAGCTTTTCCAGAATTTCCAGGAAAATGCCGTCGTAGTCGAACCGGATCAGCCGGTTCCCGTCCTCCAGCACATCCGTCACCTGGGCGGTCAGCTCGCCCTCGCCGAAGGTAATCTTTGCGCCGGTGCGCAGCTTTTTCCCCGGACGAACCAGGCACTCCCAGGTCTTGTCCCCCCGGTCGATGAGCAGCAGCACCTCGCAGACGCCGCCGGACTCCCGGTGGCCGATGAGCCGGGCGGGGAGCACCCGGGAGTCGTTCATCACCAGACAGTCCCCCGGGCGGAGGAAGTCGGGCAGCTCGTAAAACATATGATGGCCTACCGAACCTGTCTGCTTATCCAGGGTCATCAGCCGGGAGGCGTCCCGTCGCTCCAGGGGCGTCTGGGCGATTAGCTCCGGCGGGAGGTCATAATAAAAATCACTGGTCTTCATGGATTTATCCTCATTTCAGGGTCGTTGCCCAAAAGAGTATGCAAAACCTGCTGTAAAATAGAACAGTTTTGCAGGAAATGCGCCTTGACGATGCAAGGGAAGCGTGATATGATACGTCTATACACGCAGAATAGAGGTGCGGCCTGCATCAGTACCGCTGCGGAGGGCGCCGCCGCTCCGCGAGGCAGTGTGGAAAGGGCAGGCCGCCGAAGGGGCCGGACGGCGGAGGTCGGGCTGCCTGGGCGGCAGACAAACAGTCTGCTGACTGTCATCAGGGCATCCCGGTCGGGAGCCTCTGGTGTTGAGCTGATCTGCTCCATATAATGTCAGTGCTTCGCGCACCGCACATTATAGTACAGAATCAGCCCGTTTTCAACGGCTGATTTCTTTTTTGCCCCGGAGAGGGAGAAACAGGACGGACGACGCCTGCATAGACTGAGCTGAGTCCGAATTTAGGAGGAGTTACCCATGGAGAAGTATAAGGTTGGCGTTGTCGGCTGCACCGGCATGGTGGGACAGCGCTTTGTCACCCTGCTGGAGAATCACCCCTGGTTCCAGATCACCGCGCTGGCCGCCAGCGCCCGGAGCGCAGGCAAGACCTACGGCGAGGTAGCCGGGAAGCGCTGGCTGATGAGCACCCCCATGCCCGAGTCCGTGAAGGACATGGTCATCCTGGACGCCGAGGCGGATATGGATACCTTCTGTGACGGGGTAGACTTCACCTTCTGCGCCGTCAATATGAAGAAGGACCAGATCAAGGCGCTGGAGGAGGCCTATGCCAAACATGAGTGCCCGGTGGTCTCCAACAACTCCGCCAACCGCCACACCCCCGACGTGCCCATGGTGGTGCCGGAGATCAACCCCCAGCACATTCGCATCATCGACAGCCAGCGCAAGCGTCTGGGCACCCAGCGGGGCTTTATCGCCGTCAAGTCCAACTGCTCCCTCCAGAGCTACGTCCCCGCCCTGCATCCCCTCCGGGAGAAGTACGGCCTGGACAAAGCCCTGGTCTGCACCTACCAGGCCATCTCCGGGGCAGGCAAAAACTTCACCACCTGGCCGGAGATGGTGGACAACGTCATCCCCTATATCGGCGGCGAGGAGGAGAAGAGTGAGCAGGAGCCGATGAAGCTCTGGGGCGAGATCGTGGGCGATGAGATCGTGGACGCCGTCTCCCCTTCCATCACCAGCCAGTGCCTCCGGGTCCCCGTCACCGACGGACACATGGCCGCCGTCTTTATGAGCTTCCCCGAGGGCAAAAAGCCCTCTGTGGAGGAGATCAAGGAGGTCTGGGCCTCCTATCGGGGCCGTGCCCAGGAGCTGGAGCTGCCCTCCGCCCCCAAGCAGTTCCTCCACTACTTTGAAGACCCCAACTATCCCCAGACCAAACTCCAGCGTGATCTGGAGGGCGGCATGGCCATCTCCCTGGGCCGTCTGCGCCCGGACAGCCAGTATGACTACAAATTCGTGGGCCTGAGCCATAACACCCTCCGGGGCGCTGCCGGCGGCGGCGTGCTCCTGGCGGAGCTGCTGTGCGCCGAGGGCTATATCACCCGGAAGTAACCTTCCCCCTATTCCCTCCGCTGTGAGAAAGGAGACCTGTTCATGAAGCAACCTATTTTTACCGGCTCCTGTGTCGCCATCGTCACCCCCTTTAAGCCTGACGGGGTAGACTACGAAAAGCTGGGACAGCTCATCGAGTTCCAGATCGCCAACGGAACCGACGCCATCTGCATCTGTGGCACCACCGGCGAGTCCTCCACCCAGACCATGCAGGAGCATATGGTCACGGTGGAGTACGCCATCAACAAGGTGGCAGGACGCTGCAAGGTTCTCGCCGGGGCGGGCAGCAACGACACCGCCGCCGCTCTGGAGCTGGCCCTCCACGCAGAGAGCGCCGGGGCCGACGGACTGCTGATGGTCACCCCCTACTACAACAAGGCCACCCAGAAGGGGCTGATCCAGCACTACACCTATATTGCCGACCGGGTACACACCCCCATCATTCTCTATCATGTCCCCTCCCGGACGGGCACCAGCTTCAAGGCCTCTACTTACTATGAGCTCTCCAAGCACCCCATGATCAACGGCATCAAGGAGGCCAGCGGGAACTTCACCCTGGTCTCCCAGACGGTGGCTCTGTGCGGAGACAATATGAACATCTGGTCCGGCAACGACGACCAGGTGGTGCCTCTCATGGCCATGGGCGGCAAGGGCGTCATCTCGGTGCTGGCCAACATCCTCCCCCGGCAGGTCCACGACATGGTACAGCTGTGTCTGGACGGCAACTTCGCCGAGGCCGCCAGGCTCCAGGCCAAGTACCAGAAGCTGAACGACACCCTGTTTATCGAGGTCAACCCCATCCCGGTCAAGACCGCCATGAACCTGATGGGCATGGAGGCCGGTCTGCTGCGGATGCCTCTGTGCGAGATGGAGGAGGGCAACCTGGCCATTCTGAAATCCGTGCTGACCGAGTACGGTCTGCTGTAAGGAGCTCCTGCCATGCTGAAGATAATCATTTCCGGCTGCAACGGCAAGATGGGGCAGGTGGTGGAGTCCATCTGCTCCGCCGACAGCCAGGTCCAGGTGGTGGCCGGGTTCGACGTCAACCAGACGCCCCGGTTCTACCCCGTCTACGTCTCCCCTGCCAACTTCACCGGCGAGGCGGACGTCATCATCGACTTTTCCAGTCCCAGGGCTCTGGACGGCCTGCTGGCCTTCGCCGTGGAGCGGGGGGTCCCGGCGGTGCTGGCCACCACCGGCTACTCCCAGGAGCAGCTGGCTCAGATCGAAGAGGCCGCCAAAACCGTTCCCATCTTCCGCTCCGCCAACATGAGCCTGGGCATTAACGTAGTACTCGACCTGGTGAAGCGGGCCTCCGCCATTCTGGGAGATGCCTATGACATTGAGATCGTAGAGCGGCACCACAACCGGAAGGTGGACGCCCCCAGCGGCACCGCCCTGATGCTGGCGGACGCCGCCCAGGAGGGGCTGGACTATGAGGCCGACTACACCTACGGCCGTCACGACCGCCGCCAGGCCCGGCCCAAGAACGAGATCGGCATCAGCTCCGTCCGGGGCGGCACCATCGTGGGCGTCCACGAGGTGATTTTCGCCGGCCGGGACGAGGTCATCGAGATCCGCCACGAGGCCCAGAGCCGGGAGATTTTCGCCTCCGGCGCCGTCAAGGCCGCCAAGTTCCTCGTCACCGTCCCCCAGCCCGGCCTGTACGATATGCAGGCCCTGGTGGCCGCCCAGCATGAAGAAGGAGGTTCCTTATGAGCCAGGGAATTACCAAAATCGCCTATGCCGCCGACGTGACCCTCATCACCCTGTCCTCTCTGCCCAGCGACAGCCGGACGGTAGCCTCGGTGCTCACCGCCCTCTCGGACAACGGGGTCAACGTGGACATGATCTCCCAGACCGCCCCCCAGGGGGGCAGCATCCGTCTGAGCTTCACCATCTCCGACGCCTCTCTGGCCGTCGCCCTCTCTGTGCTGGCAAAGCTGCGCCAGGAGAATCCCGCCATTTCCCCGGAAATTCTCCCGGGCAACTGCAAGCTGGCCTTCTATGACGAGAACATGGTGCAGACCCCCGGCGTGGCTGCAAAGCTGTTCACCCTGCTCAGCCAGGCGGATATTCAGGTCATGCTCATCACCACCTCCGAGGTGGATATCTCCATCCTGGTGAATGGACATAACCTGTCCGATGCCCTGACCCTGATGTGCGAAAATTACAACGTGGAGCCGGTGGAGACCTGCTTCTGAGCCTTTTCTGAAATCAAAAGATGAAAAAGCGATGGATCGCCGTCTGGCGACCCATCGCTTTTTGTTGTCTGTTCCGTCTTACAGATGCACCCGATGGTACACCTTTTTGCCCTTTTTCAGCACCAGACCCTGGCCGGAGAGCTGCTCGGCGGTGTAGGTGGCGGCGGCGTCCAGCACCTTCTCCTCCCCTACGCTGATGCACTTGTCCTTGGTGATCGCCCGCCGGGCGTCGCCGTTGGAAGAAGCCAGGCCGGACAGGGTCAGCAGCCGGATGAGGGAAATGCTGCCGTCGGTCAGGTCGTCGGCAGACACCACTGTCTCCGGCATATGGTCGGAGGCCCCTGCGCCGCCAAACAGGGCCCTTGCGGTGCCCTGGGCCTTCTTCGCCTCGTCCTCGCCGTGGACCAGAGCGGTCAGCTCATAGGCCAGGACCTCCTTGGCCCGGTTGAGCTGACTGCCCTCCCAGGTCTCCATCTCGGCGATCTCCTCCAAGGGCACCTCGGTGAGCATTTTCAGGCACTTGATCACGTCGGCATCGTCCACGTTGCGCCAGTACTGGTAGAAATCATAGGGAGAGGTTTTGTTCGGGTCCAGCCAAACCGCCCCGGAGACGGTCTTGCCCATCTTCTTCCCCTCGCTGTTGAGCAGCAGGGTGATGGTCATGGCCTCTGCGTCCTCCTTGCCCAGCTTGCGGCGGATCAGCTCCCGGCCGCCCAGCATGTTGGACCACTGGTCGTCGCCGCCAAACTGGAAGTTGCAGCCATACTCCTGATAGAGATGGTAGAAGTCATAGGACTGCATAATCATATAGTTGAACTCCAAAAAGCTCAAACCCTTCTCCATCCGCTGCTTGTAGCACTCCGCCCGGAGCATATTGTTCACCGAGAAGCAGGCGCCTACCTCCCGGAGCAGCTCCACATAGTTCAGCTTCAGCAGCCAGTCGGCATTGTTGAGCATCAGAGCCTTGCCGTCGGAGAAGTCGACAAAGCGGCTCATCTGCTCCTTGAAGCAGTCGGCGTTGTGCTGGATGGTCTCCGGCGTCATCATCTTGCGCATATCGCTCTTGCCGGAGGGGTCGCCCACCATGGCGGTGCCGCCGCCCAGCAGGGCGATGGGACGATTGCCGTGCTTCTGCATCCGGCGCATCAGGCTCAGGGCCATAAAGTGGCCCACATGGAGAGAGTCCGCCGTGGGGTCAAAGCCGATATAGAAGGTGGCCTTGCCGTTGTTGATCATCTCCTTGACCTTTTCCTCGTCGGTCACCTGGGCGATCAGGCCCCGGGCTGTCAGTTCTTCGTAGAGTGTCATCGTTGTTTGTCTCCTTTTCTTTTTGGGGACTGGCATACAAAAAGCCCTCTGTCCCCGGATTTGGGACAGAGGGCGCAGCATTGCGCGGTACCACCTCTGGTTCGCCCGTTCCTCACGGAAGGGGCCTCACGGAGTTCTGACAAACTCCTGCGCTGTAACGGGCACACCCGGCCTCTCCCCTACTGACATACCGTGTTCAGGGGGCTGCTCAGAGGAGTATTCTCACAGCGCTCTCTCCCCCTCTCACCGACCGGGGGCTCTCTGAACAGAGGAAGCTGTGATACTGGGCCTCATCATCGCATTTCCAGTTGAAACTATAACATTCTTTTTTGCCGGTGTCAAGAAAATTCAGTAAAAAAGGTTTTCAGACTTCATCTCTCCGGCGTTTCTTCCATCCCTCCGCCTGCTCCAGCATCTCCCCGGCGCTGCGGAGCAGGGCCTCGGTGACCTGTTCTCCGCCGGAGAGACGGGCCACCTCCTCCATCCGCCGCTGACGGGTGAGCTGCTCCACTGCGGTGTAGGTGCGACCGTCCCGTTCCCCCTTCTCCACTGAGAAGTGGACGTCTGCCATGGCAGCGATCTGGGGCAGATGGGTGACGCAGAGCACCTGCTTGTGCCGGGCCACGTCGGACATCTTCCGGGCCACCTTCTGGGCTGCCCGGCCGGAGACGCCGGTGTCCACCTCGTCAAAGACCAGAGTGGCCACCGCATCGTTCTCCGCCAGCACATTTTTCAGGGCCAGCATGATGCGGGCCAGCTCGCCGCCGGAGGCGATCTTGTGGATGGGCTTTAAATCCTCTCCCACGTTGGCGGACATGAGGAATTGCACCTCGTCCATCCCCGTCTCGTCCATATGGAGCTTCCCCGGCTTGGGGGCAAAGTCCACCTGAAAGCGCACCTTCGGCATGTCCAGGTCGGTCAGCTCCTTCTGGATGCGGCTCTGCATCCGCTCCGCCGCCGCTTTTCTGGCCTGAGACAGGGCCTCTCCCCGTTTCCGGGTCTCCACCACGGCGGCCCGCCACTGGACCTCCAGCCTGGCGATGCGGTCGTCGGCATATTCGATTTGCTCCCGCTCCTGTCGGCAGCGTTCCAGATAGGCCAGCATGTCCTCCACCGTGTCGCCGTACTTTTTCCGCAGGCGATAGATCAGATCCAGCCGTCCCTCCAGCTGGTCCAGCTCCCCGGGAGAGACCTCCAGGCCGTCCCGCTCCCGGGCCACCTGCTCCGCCAGATCGTCCACGGCGTACCGGGCCTCCGCCAGACTGTCTGCGATCTGGGCCAGGTTCTCGGAATACCGGCCCAGGCTGCGCAGGGCGTTCTCCGCCCGGCCCAGCAGGGTCACGGCCCCGTCCTCCTCGTCGCTGCCCGAGAGGGCGACGGCGGCCTCCTCCAGCCCGTCCATCAGCTTGCCCGCATTGCGCAGCTTCTGCCGCCGCTGGGACAGCTCCTCGTCCTCTCCCGGCTTCAGCTCCGCCCGCTCCAGCTCCCGGATCTGGTAGTCCAGGGAGTCCATTCTCCGGGCCTTCTCCGCCTCGTCCATGCGCAGGGAGTTGATCTCCCGGGCCAGGTGAGCGGCCTGAACATAGCTTTCCTGATAGGCGGTCAGCATCGGCTCCGTCCCGCCGAAGCTGTCCAGATAGGACAGATGGCACAGAGGGTCTAACAGCTGCTGTCCGTCGTGCTGGCCGTGGATGTTGATGAGCTGACGGCCCAGCTCCTGCATCTGGGCGACGGTGATGGGCTGTCCGTTGAGTCGGCAGCTGTTTCGTCCCCCCTGCTGAATTTGTCGCTGGAGCACCAGCTCCCCCTCCTGGTGAGGGAAGCCGTTCCGCTCCAGCCATGGGCCCACCGCTGTCTCAGTAAACTGGGCGCTCACCAGGGCATATTTTGCCCCGGTGCGGATCAGGTCACGGCTGGTTCTGCCCCCCAGAATGGCGTCGATGGCGTCCACCACGATGGACTTGCCCGCCCCCGTCTCGCCGGTGAGCACGTTGAAGCCCCGGTCAAACTGGATGTCCGCAGACTGAATGACCGCGATATTTTCAATGTGAAGCAGAGAAAGCATATCCGTTCCTCCCCTCTGCCTGCAAAACGCCGCTCAGCGCAGCATGGACCGGATCTCGCCGCAAAACGCCTCCGCCGCCTGGCTGGTATCCATGATGAGCAGGGCGGTGTCGTCCCCCGCCAGGGTGCCCACCATATTTTCGATCTCCATATGGTCCAGGGCGGACGCCGCCGCGTTGGCAAGGCCCGGCATGGTCTTGACCACCACCAGGTTCTGGGCGCAGGCCGCGCTGATGACCCCCTCCCGGAAGATGTTCCGCAGCCGCTCGTCGTGCTCTCCCTGTCCTTTGCGGTCGGAGATCGCATACCGGTACTCTCCGGAGGCGCCCAGCTCCTTGACCAGCTGCAGCTCCTTGATGTCCCGGGAAATGGTCGCCTGGGTACAGCGGAACCCCTGCTCCCGCAGCGCTGCCAGCAGTTGCTCCTGAGTCTCTACATCCTGCCGGGCAATGATATCAAGAATCGCCCGCTGTCTCTGTTCCTTCATCCTGTCTCCTCGATTCTCAGTTTCCGCCCAGCTTTTGGCTGATGATCTCATAGAAGTTCCGGCCGCTGAGCCGAACCAGCTCGATGTGTTCTCCCCCATTGCACAGCTCTACAATGTCTCCGCTCCCCAGGCGGAAGGCCTTGCCTCCGTCTACGGAGAGATAAGCCGTTTTCCGGCTCTGGCGGTTGGCCCGGACGGCGATTACCCGCTCCGGCCCCAGCACAAAGCTCTTGGCCTGGAGGGCATGGGCACAGATGGGAGTGACGATCAAATTGTCCGCCGTAGGCTCCACAATGGGGCCCCCCGCCGACATGGAGTAGGCGGTGGAGCCGGTGGGGGTGGCCACGATGACCCCGTCTCCGGAAAACTCCATAATCTTCACCCGGTCTCCATAGACCGCCAGATCGATCACCCGGGCCACAGCCCCCTTGGTGATGGTGGCGTCGTTCAGCGCCAGCTCCCGGTGGATGACCCGTTTGTCCCGGAAGACACGGACATCCATCATGGCCCGGCGCTCCAGAGTGTATTCTCCCTTGACCAGCCGATGGAGGAGCTTCAGCTCCCCGTGCTCCAGCTCCGCCATAAAGCCCACGCTGCCCATGTTCACCCCCAGGATGGGGAAATGGTACTCCGCCGCCAGCTTGGCAGAGTGGAGGATGGTGCCATCGCCGCCGAAGCAGATGAGCAGATCTGCGCCCCGGGCGGCGTCCTGTAGCGCCTCAAACCGGATGTCCTCCGGCAGCTCACAGCCGCCATCCGGGCGAAAGGGCAGACAGACGGCGGTTTCCACCCCGTCCTGTTCCAAAATGCGCCGGGCCTCCCGCACGGTGCGCAGCCCCTTGTCCCGGTAGGGATTGGGACTCAAAATCACTTTCATGATGTTCTCTCCAGACTCTCATGGGAAAGGCGAACCAGCTCGTCCAGGTCGGGGCGCGCATCCGTGTGTCCCCCGGCCTCCAGCCAGCCCAGATATTCGATATTGCCCTCCGGCCCCCGGATGGGGGAGAAGGTCAGGTCGAGGACAGCCAGGTCATTGTCCCCGGCATGGGTCAGGAAGCGCTCCAGCACCTCCCGGTGAACGGCAGGGTCACGGACGACCCCCTTCTTCCCCACCTTTTCCCGTCCGGCCTCGAACTGGGGCTTGACCAGACAGACCATCTGCCCGCCCTCCCTCAGCAGGGGCCGCAGGGCGGGCAGGATCAGCCCCAGAGAGATAAAGGACACGTCCACCGAAATGAAGTCCAGCTTTTCCGGGAACTGCTCCGGGGTGAGATAGCGGGCGTTGGTGCGCTCCATGGAGATCACCCGCTCGTCCCCACGAAGCTTCCAGTCCAGCTGACCATAGCCCACATCCACAGCGTAGACCTTCGCCGCCCCGTTTTGCAGCATACAGTCGGTAAAGCCCCCGGTGGAGGCCCCGCAGTCCATACAGGTAGCCCCCTCCAGGGTGATGGGCCAGGTCTTCATCGCCTTCTCCAGCTTCAGCCCACCCCGGCTGACATAGTCCAGAGTCTTGCCCCGAACCTGTATCTCCGCCCCCTCCGGGACGGCATAGCCGCTCTTGTCCACCCGGCGTCCGTCTACAAACACCTGCCCGGCCATAATGATCGCCTGGGCCTTCTGCCGGGTGGGGGCGTGGCCCTGCTGAACCAGGGCCTGATCCAGTCTCATCTTGCTCACGAGACCGCCTCCTCAATGGCTGCGGCGATATGGGCCGCATCAATGCCCAGCAGCGCCCGCAGCTGTGGGATGCTTCCGTGAGTGACCAGTCCGTCCCCGGCATTGAGCAGGATGACCCGCTTCAGCCAGACGTTCAGCGCTGCCATCTGGGTGACCAGATCCCGGCCCACCGAGCCACGGGAGGCCACCTCCTCTACCACGGTCAGCCGGTGGGTGCGCCTGACGCTGTCCATCACCGGGCCGCTGTCCAGAGGGGAGATACGGTTGAGCTTGATGACCTCACAGAAAATCTGCCGCTTTTCCAGCTGTCGGGCGGCCTCCAGCGCCTCTCCGATCAGCGTGCCGTAGGTCACCAGCGTCATGTCCGTCCCCTGGCGCAGGATGACGGTGGGCCTGTCGGAGGTGTCCTCTGAAAAGCCGTTTTCGCCCCCCTTGGGGTAGCGAATGGCCACCGGCCCCCGGGCCTCCTTCACCGACCAGGAGAGCATGCTCTCCAGCTCGGCAAAGCTGGCAGGAGCCAGAATGACCATATGGGGGACGGCGGAGAGCATGGAGACATCGTAAGTACCCTGATGGGTCTCCCCATCCTCCCCGGACAGGCCCGCATGGTCTACGCCCAGCACCACGTGGAGCTTCTGGATGGCCACGTCGTGGATGAGCATGTCATAGGAGCGCTGCAAAAAGGTGGAGTAGACGGCGAATACCGGCACCAGACCCTGCTTTGCCATGCCTGCGCACATGGAGACGGCGTGGCCCTCGGCGATACCCACGTCGAAGAACCGCTGAGGGAACTGCTCGGCAAAGCCGGTCAGTCCGGTGCCGCTCTCCATGGCGGCGGTGACGGCGCAGAGGTTCGGCTCCTCCTGGCCCAGCTTGCACATGGTCTTTCCAAAGACAGAGGAAAAGCTCTCCTTCGCCGACTTCAACGGGACGCCCGTCTCCGGCTGGAAGGGGGCGACACCGTGGAAGCTGGAGGGCATGGCCTCCGCAGGAGGATATCCCTTTCCCTTGATGGTACGCACATGGATCAGCACCGGGCCGTCCAGACTTTTGGCGTACCGGAGCAGACGGGTCAGCTCGCTGAGGTTGTGCCCGTCCACCGGCCCGAGATAGTTAAATCCCATGTCCTCGAACATACTGCTGGGCAGCAGCGTCCCCTTGATGGCTTTTTTGATCCGGTGAGTCAGAGCATACAGATGCTTTCCTCCGGGGATTTTCCGGGTAAAGCTCCGGTAGGCCTGCTTGAAGCGGAGATAGGACGCCTTGAGATGGTGGCGGCGCAGGAGGGTGGCAATGCCGCCCACGTTCTTCTTGATGCTCATGCCGTTGTCGTTGACAATGACCACCATCCGCTCGCCGCTGCCACCGGCGTCGGAAAGCCCCTCGTAGGCCAGTCCTCCGGTGAGAGCGCCGTCCCCGATCAGGGCAAGGACGTCATAATCCTCCCCCCGGATGCTCCTGGCCCGGGCCATACCCACCGCCACAGACACCGAGTTGGAGGCGTGACCGGCGATAAAGGCGTCATGGACGCTCTCGTTGGGCTTCGGGAATCCGGCAAGCCCCCCGAATTTCCGCATGGTGTCCATCTGCTCTGCCCGGCCGGTGAGGATCTTGTGGACATAGCACTGATGCCCCACGTCGAACACCACCCGGTCACGGGAGGTGTCATAGACCCGGTGGATGGCAACCGTCAGCTCCACCGCCCCCAGATTGGAGGCCAGATGTCCACCGGTGGCCGCCACCGACTGCACCAGATCCCGGCGCAGCTTTTCGCATAGCTCGACTCCCTCACTGTCTGACAGATCGGTCAGTGGCAGGGAAAGTCCCTTTACATATTCCCACATGGTTTCTTACAATCCCTCCAGGCCCGCTCAGTGGAACAGCTCGACGCCGATGATGCCCACGCAGAAGCCCAGCAGTGCGCCGAAAAACACCTGGAGCACAGTATGCCCCATGACGACCTTGAGCTCCTGGTGGATCAGGTTGGGGCCCATCTCCTCCGGGATATTTTTGAGCAGCTCATTGAGCACCTTCGCCTGCTCCCCGGAAGAGCGGCGGACGTGAGTGGCATCGTACATGGTCACGATGGCAAAGAGGCAGGCGATAGCGAACAACCCCGAGTCAAATCCGTAGAGCAGCCCCGTGGTCGTGGCGCAGCAGGTCACCAAGGCGGAGTGTGAGCTGGGCATACCGCCGCTCTCCAGGAATTTTGACCGGGAAAAGTATCCCTCTGTAATACGCTGAATAAAACCTTTGGCGATCTGTGCCAGTGCCCAGGAGAGGGCGGACAGCACCAGAATTCGATTTCCCAACGGCATATATCTTCGTCCTCGCTTTCGTCAGTTGCTCCGGCCTGCCAGATAATCTGCCAGCGCCTCCAAAAAGGCCGTCTCCAGCCCTGTGTCCTTCAGGGCATTCTTGGCGAGTTGGGTCTGCTCCCGGATGATGCGCTCTGATTCCTCCACGCCCCACAGAGAGACCAGGGTGGATTTTCCCTGGGCGGCGTCCTTCCCCACCGTCTTGCCCATCTCCGCAGATGTGGCGGTCATGTCCAGGATGTCGTCCCGGATCTGGAAGGCAAGACCTACGGCGACGGCATACTCCCGGGCGGCCTGCATCTGCTCCGTGCTGCCTCCGGCGGCAGTCACCCCCATGAGACAGGCCGCCTCCAGCAGGCATCCGGTTTTCAGGGCGTTCATGCGGGCAGTCTCCTCCTGGGTGAGCCGCCGCTCCTCTCCCTGCATATCCAGCACCTGTCCGGCACACATGCCGTCCTGTCCCGCTTCCCGGGCCAGGGTCAGCGCAGCCGTCAGCCGCCGTTCCTCCGGCAGGGGTGCAGAGAGCACCTGCTCAAAGGCCGCCGACTGAAGGGCATCCCCAGCCAGCACCGCCATGCACTCCCCGAATACCCTGTGATTCGTAGGCCTGCCCCGGCGGAGATCGTCGTTGTCCATGCAGGGCAGATCGTCATGGATGAGGGAATAGGTATGAACCATCTCGATGGCGGCGGCAAAGGGCAACGCCTGCTCCCCGTCCCCTCCGGCAGCCTGACAGAAGGCCATGGTCAGCACCGGGCGGATGCGCTTGCCCCCGGCCAGAAGGCTATACCGCATGGCGGTATACAGCTCTCCATATGGCGGCTCTCCGGTAAAGCACCGCTCCAGGTAGGTCTCTATTTTCTCCTGATAGGCGTTTAGTTCTCTCTGGAAGTCCACTTGCCTACTCCTCACTTTCAAAGGGCTGTCCCACAGGCTCTCCATCGGGGCCCTTGGACAGCTTTTGTACCTTCTGTTCCGCAGAGTCCAGCAGTTTGCTGCACCCGGCGATGAGCTTTGTCCCCTCCTCAAACAGGGCGATGGACTGCTCCAGGGGAACCTCTCCCCGCTCCAGCTGGGATACGATGGTCTCCAGCCGGGCCATTGATTCCTCAAAATTCAGTTTTTTGGAAGCCATGCTCACACGTCCTTTTCCTTGTTCATCACAGTGCAGTTTAATCTGCCGTCAGAGAGCCGAAGGGTGATCTCCTCTCCCAGCGCGACCTGGGAAACAGAGGACAAAATACGCCCCTTCCCGTTCTGGGCCAGGCTGTATCCCCGGGCCAGCACCTTCATGGGGCTCATGGCGTCCAGTCCCGCTGCCAGCGCCGCCAGACGGTTGCGCTCCCGGTGGGTCACCGACTGCATCTGGGCCAGGAGACGGCTCTGCCAATTCTCCAGCAGCAGCCGCCTGTCCTCGATGGCGGCAGCCGGATCGGTCATGACCCGGCGCTCCGACAGCCGTTCCAGCCGTCCCCGTTCCTCCGTCAGGCGGGCGGAGACCGCCCCCTGCATCCGGGCCTGGAGCTGATCTAAATGCTGGCTCAGCTCCCGCCAGTCCGGTACCGCCAGCTCAGCGGCGTTGGAGGGAGTGGCCGCCCGCAGGTCAGCCACAAAGTCGGCAATGGTGAAATCCGTCTCATGGCCCACGGCGGAGATGACGGGCAGCTCCGATGCGGCGATGGTACGGGCCAGGCTTTCGTCGTTGAAGGCCCACAAGTCCTCCATGGAGCCGCCGCCCCGACCGATGATAATCAAATCAGCCAGAGCGTGGGCGTTGGCGTATCGCACCGCCCCGGCCAGCTCCGCCGCCGCCTGGGTCCCCTGCACCCGGACGGGGAGCAGCAGCACCTGGGCCACCGGCCATCTGGCCTTCAGAATACGTATCATGTCGTGGACTGCCGCCCCGGCTGCGGAGGTGATGAGGGCGATCCGCTCCGGATAGGGGGGCAGAGGCTTTTTCCGGCTCTCGTCAAACAGCCCTTCCTGGGCGAGGCGGGCCTTGGTCTGCTCAAAAGCCACATACAGCTCCCCCACCCCGTCGGGAATCAGGCTGTCGGCATAGAGCTGATACTGCCCGTCCCGGGGAAAGACGGTGATCCTGCCCCGGGCCACCACCTTCATGCCGTTTTCCGGCTGGAACCGGAGTCGCTGGGCGGAGGAACGGAACAGGACGCATTTCAGCGCCCCCTCCCCGTCCTTCAGGGAGAAGTAGTGATGGCCGGAGGGATATCGCTTGTAGTTAGAGATCTCTCCCCGGACGGCGATGGCGGAGAGCATCCGATCCCCATCCATCCTGGCCTTGAGGTACTGGTTCACCTGGCCTACCGTAAAGATGGCCTGCTCCATGTCACGCTCCCCGCTGGAGACGCCGCATGGTCAAAATCGCCGTCCCCATGGCGTTATCGGTGGAGTAAGCGGGCTGGGCGAAAATCGCCCCGGTGAGCTTCTGCCGCAGCAGGCTGTTGGAGGCAACGCCTCCGGAGCAGACCACCGGCAGACCTGGGTACTGCCGCCGGGCCGCCTGGGTGGTGCGCTCCACCGCCGAGGCGACGGTCAGCAGCATGAACCGGGCGATATCCGAGGGTAAACGGTGAGCCTCCACCATATCCCGCACCTTGTTTTCCATTCCGGAGAGGGAGAATTCCAGGCCGTTGAGCCGCACCCGGAAGCAGTCCGGCCGCTGGGAGAACTGGGAGATGCGGTCCAGGCTCTTCCCCGAGGGGAAGGGGACATGGAGCATCTGCCCCGTCCGGTCGATGAGCTGACCGGCGGAGATGTCGATGGTGCCGCCGATGCGGCCGCAACGGATATTGCTCCCCTCCGGCACCACCAGCAGCAGCTCAGTAGTGCCCCCGGAGAGGTGCCAGGCCAGGAGAGGCTTGTCCAGCAGCTCCAGCCGTCCCGCCGACCAGCAAGCGGCGGCCACGTGGCCCTGCTGATGGGAAAAGCCGTAGTACGGCACGCCCAGCGCAGCGGCCAGCGTCTCCCCCTGAGAGGCCCCCGCCAAAAAGCAGGGCATATAGGAGCCCTCCACCGCCCGGGGCTGGGTGGAGGCCCCCACGGCGGCAATGTCCTTCAGCAGCCCCTTGGCCTCCAGGTCATGAAACCGCTGGGGCAGTTCCCGCACATGCTGGAATAGGGCCTCGCTCTGCCGCAGGCCCAGCTCCCCCTCTTTGACGGTGAGGAGCCTGCCCTCGTTGTCACCGGTGCCGTCCTCCCGAAAGACGGCGGCGGAGGTGGTGTAATTACTGGTGTCGATGCCCAGCGCCGCTCTCATTTTCTGACCTCCTCCGGAAGCTCCTCCCGGGCAAAGGTGCCCAGGATGCCGTTCAAAAAGGCGACCACCTTTTCGTCCTCATAGTGCTCTGCCAGCTGCACCGCCGCATGGATGGCGGTGCCCTGTGGGATCTCCGGCATGTAGAGCAGCTCATACATGGCCACCCGCATAATGGCGGCAGCCACCCGGGGGATGCGCTCAAACCGCCAGCCGATGGCGTACTTCTCGATGTATCCGTCCAGCTCCGCACCGTGGGCGCCTACGCCGCCCACCACCTTGCGGATATAAGTCTCCTGCTTCTCGTCGGGCAGCTCCCGGTACAGAGGATCCTCCTCTCCCAGAGAGAGAAAATGCTCCGGTTCCAGAAAGCGATCCAGCATCTCCTGGGCACTCTCGTCCGTATAGCCCAGCTCATAGGCCAGGCGGACTGCGATCTCACGGGCAGCGGTTCTCGTCATGTTACGATTCCTCCTGCTTTTATTTCGGGTCATTCGCCCGTGTTATCGGCGTAATGACCCAGTATGCAGTATTTCTGTTATTATACACCGGAATATGCAAAATGAAAACCCTCTCCGTGAGAGAAAAATCGAAAACGAGGGAGAAATTTTCATCCTCCCGTCTGCCCTGTATCCGGCAGGAAACGACCTGTCTCCAAAGCAAAGACAGCCTCCCCGGAGCCGGTTTCGGCCCGGGAAAGGCTGTTGCTGTTGGATGCGGGATGTCCGGCGTCAGTTCTCCGCCAGCACTACCTTGACCGAGCTGGCTGAAAAGTCCGTCTCCCCCAGGACGATGTCGGTGATCTTGGCTACGTCCGCCCCCGACAGCTCCCCGCTCTCGGTGGAGACTACCACGCTGACGCTGTTGTCTCCGATAAAGGCCACGCACTCCGGGTAGCCCTTGGCGGTGACCAGGCTCTCGATCTGGGACTCCGCCAGCGTCGCCGACGCCATAGCAGTGATGCTCTCCGCCGCTGCACTCACCGCCGCGTCACTGGCCTCCGGGTCGTCCACCGTCTCCTGGAGGATGGACAGAGCGCTGGCCCGGGCCTCCTCCCGGCTCAGCCGGGCCTCGGCAAAGTAGCCGCTACTGTCTCCCGTCTCACTGACCGTCTCCTCCGTCACCTCTGCGCTGTCCCAGCTGTCGATGACGATCTCCTCCGTGTCGCCGGAGGTCTCCTCTGCCGCTTCCGAATCGTCCGAGCTGACCAGCGCCGCCTCTCCCAGGGTCTTGGTCTCGGTGTCTCCGTCCTCGCTGGCCAGGGCGCTGGCAGACGTGTCCCCGGAGGTGCTCACCGCCGCCTCCTGGTCATAGGTCCAGTTGAGATAGACCGCCACGCACACAAACAGGACGATGGCCGCCACCACTACATTTCGCTTCCACAGTTTCATTCCTCGTTGCCTCCCGTTCCTTCACAGATGGATATTTGGTTTGCACTCAGTCCGGTGAGAGCCTCCACCGCCTGCAAAACCCGTAGCTTGACCTCCGGATCGCCCCCTCCGGCGCAGACCACTAGGGCGCCCTGGAGCTGGGGAGCGATCTCCTGGACAGTCACCGTCTCCTGTTGGCTGGAGCCGACGGAGACGATCACCGTCTCCCGCTCGTCCCCATTCTCGTCGGTGGCCAGAATCAGCTGCGTCCCGCTTTTGACCGTCAGGACAACAGTGGTCTCCCCCACCCCCTGCATCCGGGACAGGGCCTGGGCCATCCGCCGCTCCAGGTCGGCCACCGTGTCGTCCAGAGACGTGTCTGCTGTTTGGGCCGCTGTCTCTGTCTCCGCCGTGTCCCCGGTGTCCTCCCCCGACGGCCAGAGCATCAGCACCACCCCCAGGGCCAGCACCAGCAGGACGTACTGATACCGTTTCAACAGCTCCTTTGCCTTTTCCGCATCCCATTTTGGCCTCATGCCCCCTCCTTGTCCTCCTGCTCCTGGTAGACGATCTGCTCCCGCTCCAGGCCGAAGTCTCGCACCAGCGCCTCGTTCAGAGCGGCCCGGTCGCCGTCGGAGAGCGCTCCGGTCACTACAGCCCGAACTGGGGTGGGGGTCTCTCCCTCCCAGCTCCACTCCACGGTGATCTGGCAGTCCAGGCCCAGCTCCTCCGTCATGTCCTGAATATATGCGTCCGTCTTCCCGGCTATGATGTCCCCAGTCAGTTCTTTTCCCGTCTCCTCCAGCGTCTCCTGCCGGGCAGACAGCTCCTCCTGGCAGTCCCGGACAGCCTGGGACAGGGAGCCGTAGTCCATCCCCAGCAGGGGCCGCACCAGGGCCAGGAACAGCATCAGCCCACAGGCCAGCCTGCCCACCTGCTTCACCGCCCCGTCCGGCATGACGGCCTGGGCCGCCGCCGTCAGGAAGGAGACGGCGATCACCCCCAGGAGCCACTCCCTTAACAGCTCCATCTCAGCTCACCGCCACGCTGACTGTGGTCACGATGGAGATCAGAGTCACCAGCGCCGAGGCCCCGGCCATCCCCAGCATCAGCCCGAAAGCGCCCCCCAGCTCGCCGATGAGCCGGGCGACCGGGTGCCGGGTCACGGCGGCGGTCAGCACCGAGGCCAGCCTGTAGAGCAGATACTGCACCCCCAGGCGCAGGAAGGGGACGGCGCAGAAGGCCAGCACCGCCAGCGTTCCGAAGACGCCGATGGCGTTGCGCAGAATCTCTGCCCCCGCCAGCACCGACTCGGTGGCGTCGGAGAGGATGCCCCCCACCACCGGCACCATGCCGGAGATGGCTAACCGGGCCACCTTCACCGCCGCCCGATCCGCCGTCCCAGAAATGACGCCGCTCAGCCCCAGATAGACGGTAAAGAGCAGCAGGAGCCAGGTCAGCGACGTCTGCACGCCCCATCGGATGAAGTCTGCCACCGCCCGGATCCCGTTGTTGCCCGTGGCCAGCGCCCCGGCGCAGGCCGCCACATAGAGGTAGACCAACGGAAGCAGCACTCCCTCCATCAGGGTCAGCAGCAGATTGGAGCAGAACAGGGTCACCATCTGACGGCTGGCCGCCCCGGTGAGCGAGCCGCTGGTAGCTGCGGCGGTGGTCATGACAGGAATCAGAATACGGGTGAATACAGTGAGGTTCTTCACCGTCTCCCGCCCCAGCGTCATCAGGGAGCTGACGTCGCCCATGGCCCCGGCGGTCACCGCCAGCGCACCCACTATGCGGGAAACTGCCTCCCCCTGTCCCAGCCCCGCCCCGTCCGCCAACGCCTGGAGCAGGGAGCAGAACAGGGCGATGACCAGCACCAGCGCCCCGCTCCGGGTGGCCTGGGTGACGATGGCGTCCAGCTGATTCAGGAGGTTCTCTCCCAGAGAGGCCAGTCCCTCGTCCAGGTCGATGTCCGCCGTCAGCTCTGTGTCCAGCACGTCCTCCGCCGCATCCTCCAGCTCGCCGGTATCTACGCTGTCCCAGACCTGACTATCCGTCCCGAAGGCGGGCAGCAGGAGCAGAGAGAGCAGTCCCAGAGCAAGCATCGCTTGCGGTACCCTTCTCACAGCAGCTCCTCCACGATGTCTAGCACCGCCCGGAGCAGCGGAGTCACCGTCACCAGCGCTGCCAGGCTCCCCGCCAGCTCCAGAAATACCGCCACGGTACCCATTCCTCCGTCCCGGCAGAGCTGGGAGGCGATGCGCACCAGTAGGGCGATGCCCACCGTCTTGATGAGGGGGCTTATGATCTCCTGGGACAGCCCTGCCAGGTCGGCCAGCTCCCGGAAAAGGGAGAGTGCCGACTCCAGGGCCTCCCGGCTCCTCCACAGGAGCAGCCCTCCGGTGACCAGGGCCAGCAGCAGAGCCAGCTCCGGCGTCTGACGCCGCAGGGTCAGAGCGCAGAAGGTGCCCGCCACGGCGATGGCTCCCAACTGGAGGATTTCCCCGCCGCTCACAGGCCAAACAGCTCCTTGACCAGCTGGAACAGCTCGCTGATCTGCTGTACCACCATCATCAGCACCACCACCAGTCCTGCCAGGGTGACCATGGTGGCCTGCTCCTCCCGCCCCGAGCGGGAGAGAACCTGGTTGAGTACGGAGACCAGTATCCCCACCGCCGCAATGCGAAAGATTAGATCCACGTCCATCTTACGTTCTCCTTCATGTATCCCTTATCCCTATGCCAGCAGCAGCGCCAGGGTCGCCCCTGCCGTCAGCCCCAGGAGAAGGACAGTCCTTCCCTGTCGCCGCTCCTCCTCCCGGGCGTCATGCAGACAGCCCTCCAGCTCCTGCCGCAAAAGGGACAGAAGCATGGCCTGCGCCTGTCCCCCGTAGCGGCCCAGAATGTCCCCCACTCGGCCCACAAGGGCCAGCTCCTCCTCCCGAAGGGGTAGGCGGCTTAGCTCCGCCGCCTCCCGCCAGAGGGCGGAGAGAGGCCGCTCGTCCAGATGCTCCAGCAGCGCCCGGCACCGGCGGCACAGGGTCGCCATCTCCCCTGTCCCCGCCGCCAGCAGCTCCAGCAGCTGCCGGGTGTCCGTCTCCCGGTTGGAGAGCTCCGCCTCCATCCGGGCCAGGCCGTGGCAGATCTGAGACAGTGTCCGCCGCCGTCTCTGATACCACCGTTGGCGGCTCCAGCCTGTCCAGAGGCAGGCCCCGGTAATGAGCAGCCCTCCGATCAGCCGGAGCATGGCATGGGCTCCACCCGGTACTGTCGGACTCCGTCCCGCCGCCGGATGGTCACCAGGTATCGGAACACCCGCTGCTCCAACAGGGGTGCCAGTACAGAACGCCGCTCCAGCTCCTCCCGTCCGCTCCCGTGGGCGGTGGCCAGCACCGCCGCACCGCAGTTGGCCCCCTGACACAGGGCTTCGGCGTCAGCGGGGTGGGTGATCTCGTCCACCGCCAACACCTGGGGCGCCATGGATCGGAGCAGGAGCAGCAGTCCGTCCCCCTTGGAGCAGCCGTCCGCCACGTCTGCCAGCGGCCCCACGTCCAGCTGAGGGATCCCGTCCCGGAGAGCGGCCACCTCTCCCCGCTCATCTGCCAGCCCCACCCGGATACCGGCACAGCCCAGCAGCCGGATCAGGTCTCGCAGGAGGGTGGTCTTGCCCTCCCCCGGCGGGGCCAGGATAAGGGTGCTGCAAAACCGTCCTCCCTCCATCAGCTGAGGGATCAGAGGCGTTCCGACGCCCGGCACCGGGCAGGCAATGCGGAGGTTCACCGAGGACAGGCTGCGAAAGGCGCAGATACGCCCATCCCGGAGGGACGCCGTTCCGCACAGGCCCAGCCGGTGCCCGCCCTCCAGAGGGAGGAAGCCCGCTGCCAGCTTTCCCTCCAGGCCCTGGAGAGAGGCGTGGGTAGCCAGCTCCACCGTCTGTCGCAGATGCTCCTGGGTGATCAGAATCGGTCTGCCCTGTTCCAGGACAGGATGTTCCAGGCCTGTCCCATCCGTGCAGGAGAGGCCCCGTCCCGCCCGGAGACGAATCTCCTCCCAGCCGCTCTGCTCCCCGGGCTGCCGGGCCAGCAGCACCCGACGCAGGCCTGACGGCAGGACGGAGACCGCCGTCCGCACCGCTTCCAGACGCTCCATGTCCACCCCTCCCTTGTCATGGGGCATTGTATGAGGGACGCTTTCCGGATATGCTCACTTGACAATTCTGCCCTACATGGCTATACTGTCTGCAATCGTCCCAGCTCTGGCCCGATTGATTCGTCCCGTTTTTCTCATTTTGATAAGGTCAGGTGTGTTATGCTCTCTCTCTCCTTTGTCCCCAGCGGCAGTGAACCGCTCTATCAGCAGCTCTATCAATACATCCGGGAGGAGATTCTGTCCGGTCGCCTGGCCTCCGGGGAAAAGCTGCCCTCCAAGCGCCAGCTGTCCAAGGCGCTGAGCGTCAGCGTGGTAACAGTGGAGGGAGCCTACAGTCAGCTGGTGGCCGAGGGCTATCTCCAGAGCCGGGATCGTAGCGGGTTCTATGTGCTGCCGGTGCTTCCCCGTCCCGGAACCGCTCCCGTCTCTCCGCCGGAACCGCCTCCCATCTCCCAGACGCCCCCGTCCTGCCGGTACGACTTTGCCACCTCCGGAGGAGACGCCTCCAGCTTTCCCTTTTCCACCTGGGCCAGGCTGAGCCGGGAGGTGCTGTCCAGCCGGGATCAGGCCCTGCTCTCCGCCGCCCATCCTCAGGGCGTCCCTGAACTGCGCCAGGCCATCGTCCGGCATCTCTACCAATTCCGGGGCATCCAGGTCTCTCCCGAGCAGATCATTGTGGGCGCCGGGTCGGAATTTCTCACCGCTCTGCTGGTGCAGCTCCTGGGCGCACAGGGAGGCTACGCCGTAGAGGATCCGGGATACGGCAAGATCGCCCGCATTTTTCACGCCAGCGGCGCAGAGGTGCGCCCCATCCCTCTGGACGGTCAGGGGTTGATGGTCGATCGGCTGGAGTCCAGCGGGGCGAGAGTGGTTCATGTGACCCCGTCCCACCACTTTCCTCTGGGCATCGTCATGCCCGTCTCCCGACGGGCAGAGCTGCTCCAATGGGCCGACCAGGGAGATGAGCGATATATCATCGAGGACGACTACGACAGTGAGTTCCGCTTCTCCGGCCGCCCCATCCCCGCTCTTCAGGGAATGGATCGCTCCGGGCGGGTCATCTATCTGAATACCTTTGCCAAGAGCCTGGCCCCCTCCCTGCGTATCAGCTATATGGTGCTGCCGCCCCGGCTGCTGGAGCGGTATCGCCGGGAGCTGCTCTTCTACTCCTCCACTGTCCCCTCCTTTGAGCAGTACACCCTGGCGCTGTTCATGGAACGTGGACACATGGATCGCCACATTGCCCGGACACGGAACCGCTATCAGCAGCGCCGTGCCGCTATGGTGCAGGCTGTTCGTCATGAGGGGCTGGAGTCTGTCTGTACCTTTTCCGGGGGTGAATCCGGACTGCATCAGCTGATGCAGGTTCAGACCGACCGACCCCAGAACGAGCTGACCCGTCTGGCCGCCGAAAGCGGCGTTCGGCTCTACCCTCTGGACGCCTATTACTTATGTGAACCAACCCACTCTGGCTTTCCCACCTACGTTATGGGATATGGAAAGCTGAACGAAGTCGCTTTGCAGGATTCCTTTCATCTTCTTGCATCCGTCTGGGCGTTTTGACGATCTCATTTTCTGGCCTCTCCCGTACGCTCACACGCTTTCATCTCTATTCATTCACATTCATTTGTAACTCTTTGTTACTTCTTTTGTATTCTTTTCGCCCATCTTCGCCGGACTTCTGCTTATTTTTTCCTCTCTAAGTTCGTTAGTTTACCATAACTGTTATTTTTTCAAACTTTTCGTTGACAAACGCTTGTTTTAGGTGTATACTTTCCGTAGTCAATCGTGGTAACAAAAATTACAGCACGCTTCGACTATATCCCTCCCCTTTCCCTGTTTCTCCCCAAGGAGGCACCTATGACAAAGCGCAATTTTGCATTATGTTTACTCCGCTCAAAGGCCGCTGCCCACATCGGGGTGTTTGCCCTCACTGTGCTGGCCGTCCTGTTGCTGTGTAATATCCCCGCCACCGCCACTACATACGAGATCAACGACGGGGATGAGCAGTATATCATCTCCTCTGACGCATCAGAGCTTACCGACGTGCTGGACGAGGCCGGAGTCGCCTACTCCGACCTGGATGTGCTGGAGGCGTCGTCCAACGACGATGTGGTCAGCCTGTCCATCACCCGGAGACAGTATGTGACCGTCGTGTGTGACGGCGTCACCACCTCCACTCTCGCCGAAATCCACGACACCGTATCCGACGTACTGGAGCATCTAAACATCCAACTGGGCGAATACGACCAGGTCTCCGTCGATCCGGACACCGCTCTGGACAGCGATATTGATTTCATCGAGGTCACCCGGGCCAACGTCAGCTATGTCACCGAGAGCACTCCCATCGCCTACTCCTCTACTCGTCAGGCTGACCCGGAGATGGAGCGGGGCACCGAGGCGGTCACCACCGAGGGCGTCGAGGGCAGCACCAATGTCACCTACCGGGTGATCGAGCTGGACGGTCAGGAGACGGTCTATGAGCAGGTTGCCACCACTGTCACCGATCCGGTGGATGAGGTGGTCTCCTACGGCACCAAGGTCAATTTTGAAAAGCCCACCGGATACAGCACCTCCAGCGAGTACATCACCAACATCGACGACGAGGCGGGCACCTTCACCACCTCCAAGGGCGACACCTACACCTTCTCTGGCACGCTGACGCTGAACGCCACCGCCTACACCGCCCGTTCCGGCGCTGTTTGCTCCACCGGTCGTCTGGCCCGGGTGGGCGTAGTCGCAGTCGATCCCGACTACATCCCCTACGGCACCCAGATGTTCATCATGTCCGCCGACGGCAGCTTTGTCTACGGCATCGCTGTGGCCGGTGACTGCGGCAGCGCCATCGACAACAACGACGTGGATCTGTACATGACCTCCCGCTCCACCTGCATCAACTTTGGGCGCAGGAATGTGGTCGCCTATGTCATCACCGGCACAGTGGAGGATTAATCCCTCCCCTTCCCTTTTCAGGCAAAACAAACCCGGACAGGCTCCTGCGTCTGTCCGGGTTTTTGGTCTTCTGTTGCTTTTCTTTTGCCGCGTTGTCTGGTATGATGTAGGGGTAATCAAGATTTGACCGAAAGGCTGGTATTCTGATGGAACTCTGTGACGAGCGTCAGCTCCGGGCGCTGCTGGCCCGCTACGGCTTTCACTTCTCCAAATCCATGGGGCAGAACTTTCTCATCGCCCCGGAAATTCCCCGGGAAATCGCCGCTGCCTCCGGGGCGGACCGCTCCTGCGGCGTGCTGGAGATCGGGCCGGGCATCGGCTCTCTCACCGTCCACCTGGCCCAGCAGGCAGGCAGAGTGGTCTCGGTGGAGCTGGACAAGTCCCTGCTGCCCATTTTGAAGGAGACGCTCTCCCCCTATCCGAATACAGAGGTCGTCCCCGGGGACATCATGAAGCTGGAGCTGGAGGCCCTGGTCCGGGAGCGGTTTGATGGGCTGACCCCTCTGGTCTGCGCCAATCTGCCCTACAACATCACCACCCCGGTACTGACCCGTCTGCTGGAGAGCGGTCTGTTCCGCTCTGTCACCGTTCTGGTGCAGCGGGAGATGGCCCGGCGCATCTGCGCCCGGCCGGGGACGGGAGACTATGGGGCATTCACCCTGCTCTGTCAGTATTACGCCGACTGCTCCATCGTCCTGGAGGTGCCGCCGGAGTGCTTTCTTCCCGCTCCCAAGGTGACCTCTGCCGTGGTCCGCATGGAGGTGCTGCCGGAGCCCGCCGTCCGGGTGCAGGACCGGGAGCTGCTGTTCCGCACCATCCGGGCCTCCTTCGCCCAACGACGAAAGAAGCTGCTCAATGGGCTGAGCTCCGCCTTCCAGGGAGAGCTGTCCCGGGAGGAGCTGGCAGATGCCCTGACCGGCTGCGGCTTCTCCGACTCGGTGCGGGGGGAGACCCTGAGCCTGGAGGAGTTTGCCCAGCTGTCCAACCGGCTGGGCGAGCTGCTGAACGGAAGCCAGAATGTATAACCATTGATAACAGTATGCAAAAAGCGCAGGGACCAAGGCCCCTGCGTTTTTTGTTACTCTTTTGTCTTGGTCTCGTTCTCTGCCGATTCCGGTTTTGTGGGAGACGTCTGATCATTTTCAGCCCTCTTCCCTGTCCGTTTCCGCTTCCTGCACATCCGCACGACAATGACCACAAAGACCGCCGCCACAATGACCGTGATGATCAGCTGGATCAGGTTCCGGGCCAGCCACACGGCGAATTCCTCCAGGCCGTCCACAAAGCTCTCCGCGCCCCAGCGCAGATTTTGCAGTAGTCTGGCCCCCAGGCTCTGCTCCTCATCCTCCGTCAGCTCGATCACCTCGTCGATGGTCAGATAGACGGTAGAGTAATTGATCAGGCTGTCGTACCGGTTCAACTGAGAGGTGTAGTACTCGATCTCATACTCCGTGTCGCTGATCTCGCTTTCGATGGCGATGATGTCCGCCATCTCCTCCGCCTGTGCCAGAAGGGCCTGGAGCCGCTCCATCTTGGTATTCAGGGTGTTCAGACGGGTCTCCAAGTCGAAGTACTCCGTCCCCACGTCGTCCACGTCCTCCTCCCGGCTGAGCAGGTGGCAGTTGTCCGATTCCGACCAGGCGTCCAGGAAAGCCCGGTACTGCTCCTGTGGCACCCGGACGGTGTAGGAGGCGTATCGACCGCTGCTGTAGTTGCTCAGATAGGAGGACTCACAGTAGCCGCCCAACTCGTCCACCAGAGCCTCCAGCCCGCTCACGGCAGCATCGAAGTCCAGCACCTCCACGTCCACCCAGGCGGTGTAAATCAGCTTTACCTGACTGGGGTCGTAGCTGTCCGCCAGACTCTCGGTGCTCTCGGCTGTGTCCGACTCCTCTGTCTCGGCCACATCGTACGCCTCGCTGTATCCGTACTCCACCGTATCCGCCGCCGCACTTGTGACCGATGTTTTCTCCGCCGACGAGCTGTCCGCCGATATGTTTGATACGCTGCCGCAGGAGACCAGCCCCAGTGCCAGCAGCAGGGCCATTGCCGCCGCAAGCCACTTCATCCGTTTCATATTCATTGCTCCTCTCTGTTCTGTTTTGTCAGCCTTGTGTATTCTCTGTTTATCATACGCATGGGACCCGGAAATCGCTGCATCAAAACTGCCTTTTTCAAAAAAATTTGTATCCGGAGACTGTTTTTCCGCATAGGATGGCCTATCAACGCCGTAAGGAGGCCCTTCCATGTCGCTGCTCTATCTCTCTCCCTCCACCCAGGAGTTCAACCCCTATGTCACCGGCGGCAATGAGGAACAGTATATGAACCTCATCGCTGACCAGATGGAGCCGTATCTCCGGGCCAGTGGTGTCACCGTCACCCGGAACCGGACGGACATGACCGCCGCCCAGTGTATCCAAGCCTCCAACGAGGGGAATTATGACCTGCATCTGGCCCTCCACTCCAACGCCGCCCCGGAGTTCCTGTCCGGCACGTTACAGGGCTCTGTTGTCTACTACTATCCCGGCTCCATAAAGGGGAAACGCTTTGCGGAGCTGGCGGCGGCGGGGCTGTGGGAGATCTATCCCGACCCGGACCTGGTGAGTGCGGAGCCCACCACCACCATCGGCGAGGTGGCGAAGGTGCGTGCCCCCGCCGTTCTCATGGAGCTGGCCTATCATGATAACACCCGGGACGCCGTCTGGCTCCAGACCCACACCGGGGAGATCGCTCAGAATGTCAGCGGCAGCGTGGCAGCATATTTCGGTCTTCCCGTCCTCGCGCCTCAGCCCGCCCGGCAGGGGAGAGTCAGTCTGACCTGGGGCAGTCTGAATATCCGGGAGCGGCCCGGCACCGCCTCCCAGATTCTGGCAAGTGCCTACGACGGGGCGGAGCTGACCGTCTGGAACGAGTACCAGGACTGGTACGTGGTGGAGTTTGCCGGGATCATGGGGTTTGCATGGCAGTCCTTTGTCGTATTTTGACTTCGTACAGTTGGAAATTTCGCTGAATAAGTCTGAAACAGGCACTTTTTAATATGTGTAAAGCTGTTATTCTTTACACATTTTAATATGTGTAAAGTATTATAGCCTTACATATATGTAACAGCGAGTCAGTGCGCCTTCTCCCCCTCTTCCCACTCCCCTGCTCCTGCTCCTGCTGCATCTGCATCGCGGTCGTCATCTGTGATTGGTCAAGATGCCGCCGGAGGGACATCAGGCGATGCGGCCTGCTCCCCTGGTTTCCTGCCGTTTCTCGTTGCCCCTCGCTTCGTTCTTCAGGCCTGTCACCGAATTGTTACCTTTTCACCGGGTCGGCGTTACAGCCCCATGTTGCTCCGCCCGGCCGCCACTCTCTCCCCTCCTCCCCTGCCTGACAGAATTTTACACTGGCAATTGTACAGAATAGGAAAATATGTTATAATCTGTTTGTAAAACAGCTCAGGACGGTATGGCGGCCGTTCTGGAGGAGGAAAATGATGGGTACTATCTCAAAGATCGTCGTGACCGGCGGGCCGTGCGCAGGCAAGACCACAGCCATGAGCTGGATTCAGAACAACTTCACTCAGAGCGGGTATACCGTGCTCTTCGTGCCGGAGACGGCTACAGAGTTCATCACCGGCGGCGTGGCTCCCTGGACCTGCGGAACCAATGCAGACTATCAGAAATGCCAGGTGAAGCTCCAGATGGTGAAGGAGCAGCTGTTCGAGCAGGCAGCACGGACTATGCCCGGGGATAAGATCCTCATCGTCTGCGACCGGGGCGCTCTGGACAACAAGGCGTACATGACCCAGGCGGAATTTAACGAGGTGCTGGAATTCGTCCACTCGGACGAGATCACCCTCCGGGACAACTACGATGCGGTCTTTCATCTGGTCACAGCGGCCAAGGGCGCCCAGGAGTTCTACACCACCGCCAACAACGCCGCCCGCATTGAGACGGTAGACCAGGCCATCGCCCTGGACGACAAAATCATCGCCTCCTGGACGGGACATCCCCATCTGCGGGTCATTGACAACGCCACCGACTTCGAGGTGAAGATGGAACGCCTCATCACCGAGATCGCCGTCGCCCTGGGAGAACCGGCCCTCAACGAGACTGACCGTAAATTCCTCATCGAGTATCCGGACATCCAATGGCTGGAGTCCACCCCCAACTGCCAGCGGGTGGAGGTCATCCAGACCTATCTGAAATCCTCCAACAGCGATGAGGTACGGGTGCGGCAGCGTGGAACGGCAGGTCACTACATCTATTTCCAGACCACCAGGAGCCGGGTGAACGATCATCAGTGGATCGAGACGGAACGCCGCCTGTCTCAGGAGGAATATCTCACCCTGCTGATGGATGCGGACACCACCCTCCGCCAGATCCGCAAGACCCGCTACTGTCTGACCTATGGCAACCAGTACTTCGAGATCGACGTCTACCCCTTCTGGCATGATCAGGCCATTGCCAACATCGAGACCCGCAAGAAGGAGGACGACATCCGCTTCCCGGAACAGCTGCACGTCATCCGGGAGGTCACCGGGGACGAGCGCTATATGAACGCCGCCCTGGCCCGGCGGACGACAGACTGACAGAACAAAGCCACCGTATTTCCGATCAAACCTGGAAATACGGCGGCTTTTTCTCCACATTGCCGGGCAGATGCTTTAGCGATCCCCTTCCGTCCCCTCCGTCACAAGCTCTGTCAGGCGGCTCATCAGGTGAGAGACATACTTATCCCGATGATAGAGCAGCACCAGCTCCCGGCTGAAATCCATCCCCTGCACCGGCACCTCCCGGAAGCTGTCCGGGTGAGTCTCCAGCGACTCCCGGGCCAGCTGATAGGGCAGGACGGTGACGCCCTCCTGTTCCCGGGCAGCCCGAATGAGGACGGTGGAGGACACCGACTCCCAGTAGGGCTCACAGGCACAGCCCGCCCGCTCCATCAGCCGTTGGAACTGCTCCCGTACCCCGGAGCCCCGCTCCCGGAGGAGCAGCCGGGTGTGGGAAAGCTCCTCCGCCGTGGCGGGGATGTGCCGAAAGATGGGGTGCTCCGGGTGAGCGGCGGCCAGGATACGATCCCGGGCGAAGGGGATCTGGATGTAATTGTGCTGTTCGGGAAGGGCCTCCGTCAGCGCCACATCCAGACGATTCCCCTCCAGCCGTTCCAGCAGGTCGGAGGAACGGCTGACATAGACCCGCAGCTCCGCCTGGGGATACTCCGCCTCCAGCCGGTTCAGGTAGGAGTGAAGCAGGGCACACCCCACAGTGAGGTTGGCCCCGATGCGGAGGATCTGGGGCTGGCAGTCCCGGGCGGTCTCCCGCTCCAGCTCGTCAAACTGGTCCACCATGGCTCTCGCCCTGGGGTAGAGCCGCTCCCCCGCCGGGGTGAGGGCCAGCCGACGGCCCAGCCGCTCAAACAGCAGCGTGCCGTAGTGCTCCTCCAGCTCCCGGACCGCCTGGCTCACCGAGGGCTGAGCCATAAACAGGCTCTGGGCGGCGGCGGACATGCTCCCCCGCTCGCAGACGGCGCAGAAAATGCGCAGATGACGCAGCGTCATGGGTCGTTCCTCCCTTTGTCGATAGGTTTTACCTATCGAAATTTCAAATTTACCCCTATAATACAATTGGACAGGGCTTTTGTCAAATGTTAGAATAGGGCAAACGCAGGAGGGGCTGCCAACCGGCAGCCCCTTTTTGCAGGAATCGGGAGTTGTTTTTAAAAAACATTCGCTTCCGGTTCCAATCAAGAAGAAAAGGGGTAACGAACAATGAAAAAGCTGACTGCGCTGCTGATGGCCCTGTGTATGGTCTTTGCTCTGACCGCCTGCGGCAGCACCACAGAGGACACCTCTGACACCACCGATACCGACGCCACCGCCACCGAGACGGAGGATACCGCTGAGGAGACGGAGGACGCTGACGCCGCCGAGACGGAGGAGGCCGACGCCGAGGAAGCCGAAGACACCGACACCGAAGAGGAAGCTGAGGAAACCTCCTCCGACGTTGAGGTCACGTTGAACGTGTTTATCGCCGCCTCTCTGAACAACGCCTTTGAGGAGCTGAAGGCCAACTATGAGGCGGAGCATCCCAACGTCACTATCACCCTGAACGCCGCCAGCTCCGGCACCCTGCTCACCCAGATCCAGGAGGGCTATGACTGCGATATCTTCTTCTCCGCCTCCACCAAGGAGATCGACCAGCTGGAGGAGGAGGGCCGCATCGTGGACGGCACCCGCACCGATCTGCTGAAAAACGAAGTGGTGGTCATCACCTGGCAGGGCTCCGGCACCACCGTCACCGGGCTGGACAGCCTGAGCGAGGCCGCCTCCATCGCCCTGGCGGACGGCTCCGTCCCCGTGGGCCGCTACACCCGGACTGCCCTCCAGGCCACCGGCGTGCTGGACAGCAGCCTGACCGCCTCTGACATCACCACTGCCGAGGTCTCCGAGGCCCTGGGCGGGGTGGAGATCAACGAGTGCGCCAACGTCTCCGCCGTTCTCCAGGCTGTGGCCGAAGGCTCCAACGAGGTGGGCACCGTCTACTACTCCGACGCCTACTCTGAGATCGACCGGATCGAGATCCTGGAGCACGTCTCCACCGACCTGACCGGCAACATCATCTATCCCGTGGCCCAGGTTGCGCCGCTGGACGAGTCCGCCGTCTCCGAGGAGCAGACCGCTGCCGCCGAGGAGTTCCTGGCCTACATCACCTCCGACGAGGCTATGGAGGTCTTTACCACTTACATGTTCCTGGACAACCGTTGATATGGAGGAGCTAATCTCGACCATCTCCAATCTGGACTGGTCGCCCCTCTGGATCACCCTGGAATCCGGCGCCGCCGCCACAGTTCTCAGCTTCTTTCTGGGGCTGTGGGCGGCCCGCCGGGCCATGTCCGCCACCCCGAGATGGAAGGCCGTTTTGGACGGGCTGCTGACCCTGCCCATGGTGCTGCCCCCCACGGTGGCGGGCTTTTTCCTGCTGCTGATCTTCTCCCTGCGCCGCCCCTTCGGCAGCTTTCTCTATGAAGTTCTGGGCATCAAGGTGGTGCAGACCTTCCTGGGTTGCGTCATCGCCGCCACGGTGATCGCCTTCCCCCTGATGTACCGCAATACCCGGGCTGCCTTTGAGCAGGTGGACGTGGACCTGATCCACGCCGCCCGCACCCTGGGGATGAGCGACACCGCCATCTTCTGGCGGGTGGTCATTCCCACCGCCGGGCCCGGCGTGGCCTCCGGCACGGTGCTCACCTTTGCCCGGGCCATCGGGGAGTATGGAGCCACCTCCATGCTGGCGGGCAACGTCGCCGGAAAGACGGGCACCATCTCCCAGCGCATTGCCATGGTGCTGCAAAACGGAGACTACCTGACGGCGGGCATCTGGGTAGCGGTGGTCATCATCATCGCCTTTGTCCTTATTCTGGCTATCAACCTGCTCTCCAGCCGGACGGCTGCCCCGAAGGAGAGGTGGTAGTATGGCGATCTCTCTGCAATTAGAGCGGGAGCTGGGCCGCTTCTCCCTAAATATCGCCCTGGAGAGCCAGTGTCCCCGCATCGGCATATTGGGGGCCTCCGGCTGCGGCAAGAGCATGACCCTGAAATCCATCGCCGGGGTGGTCTCCCCCGACCGGGGCCGCATCGAGGTGGACGGGCGGCTGCTGTATGACAGCGCCCAAAAGATCGATCTGCCCCCCAGGAGCCGACAGGTGGGCTACCTGTTCCAGAACTACGCCCTGTTTCCCACCATGACGGTGGCCCAGAACATTGCCTCCGGGCTCCGCTTGCCCAAAGCCCAGCGGCAGGAGCGGGTTCAGGCCCTCATCACCCAGTTCCGCCTGGAAGGGCTGGAGGGTCGCTATCCTGCCCAGCTCTCCGGCGGACAACAACAGCGGGTAGCTCTGGCACGGATGATGGCCCCGGAGCCAAAGACCATTCTCCTGGACGAGCCGTTTTCCGCCCTGGATCAGGTGCTCCGGGACGAGCTGCAGCAGGAGCTGACCGATTTTCTGCAAACCTTCTCCGGTCAGGCCATTCTCGTCTCCCATCGTCTGGAGGAGGTCTATCACTTCTGCCGGGAGCTGGTGGTGATGGAGCAGGGACACATCCTGCTCCGAGCTCCCCGGGAGGAGGTGCTGGCCAATCCCCGGCGGCGGCAGGCGGCCCGGCTCACCGGCTGCGAGACCATTCTGGAGGCTGTCCCTGTGGGGGAGCACCGGCTCAGGCTCACCGGCTGGGACGTGGAGCTGACCACCGCCCAGGTCGTCTCCCCCAACGCCTCTCTGGTGGGGATACGTCCCAACGGCCCCATCCCCGCAGGCGGGCCCGGAGACAATGTGGTGGAGGTAGAGGTGCTCCGGGAGATCTCTCGTCCCTTCGACCTGCGCACCTGCCTGGTTCCCTGCGGGCGTCCCCAGGCCACTCCCATCCTCTGGAACCGTCTCGGCGGCTCCCCCGCTCCCCGGTGGCTCTATCTGCCCCCGGAGCAGGTGCTCCCCCTGGAGGAATGACGCAATCGCCCCGGAACAGCTTCCCTGATACAAGTCCCCTTAGAGCAGACACTCGAAAGACAACATTTCGAGGCTGCACTAAGGGGACTGTTATTATAGCAAGAGGCAGATATAAGAACTGTCCATACAGCGCAAGGTCAACGCTGACAGCGGCACCGTCCTGTCAGGCAGGAGCGGGGATTCCTCGGACGGTTTGTAAACGGTATATACAGATATGCCAAAATTTGATAGGCAATATCAAAATAGTCGTCTTATGACATGTCCTGCTCCTTTCTCCCGGTTTTGGGCATAAGAAAAGCACGGCGGTTTCCCATCGTGCTTTCTGCTAGGTTTTTAACTTTTTATATTCCCCTTACAGAGCCATACAAACAGTTCTTTGTCTGGCACTTCACTTCACAGGAGCTCCCAGTCTCTCTGTATTCCAATTCCCTCCCGCAGCGGGGGCAAAGCACCTTTTCTTCTGGGTGGTCAATCTTTCTCATGAGAGCTCCCTGTTCTCTGGTGGTGTATTTAGTAGCCATGATTTATTGAGTTGACCTCATATCCTGAATCAATTCTGCCGTGTCCAGGTCATTACCTGTGTATGCTTCAATTCCCAGCAAGTCAAGAACGGCCATTGCATAAGCGAAAATAGGGCGGCCTGCAATACGACGATCATCATTTTTTAGGCGTTGTAGCTCTTGCTGCTCTTTGTCGGAAGCTTGCTTCTTGGTATAGCAGTCCATTATCCCTTGCAGCCTCAGTGCCGTGCCAGGGCACCTCAGTTTTTCAAACGTCATCATGTTCCCAGCACCTCCCGAATGCCTTTTTCTTTTAGCACTTCCAATCTTTCGACAACATCATTATAACCTAATTGCTTTGCAAATGCAATCTCAACATCTGTTCTGGTCAAGCGTTTTTGTAACATTTATGGCTAAGCATTATTGGATTG
>JAJPWY010000026.1 GCA_021205725.1 Clostridiales bacterium | reverse complement strand
GGCACCCCTCAGTCTGGCCTTACGGCCAGCCAGCTCCGCCGTCAAGCGGCACTTCCGCTTCGCTCCATGCCCTTTCAGGGGAGCCAAAATCGTGCG
The DNA here is from genome assembly GCA_021205725.1 of Clostridiales bacterium. Lineage (GTDB taxonomy): Bacteria > Bacillota > Clostridia > Oscillospirales > Oscillospiraceae > Onthomonas. The sequence goes on along the minus strand of JAJPWY010000026.1, from coordinate 7,415 downwards.
CACACCTACCTCCCCTGAAAGGGCGTAAGTGCCGCAAAGCGGTAGAGGGGGACCGGCGCAAGCCGGTGGAGGGTGCAGCAGGCACTTTCAACTTGCTAAAATCCTTCGGCGAATACGCAGAGGATTGGTACGGATTCGCCGAAAGATTTTACGGTATCGCAGGTGCGTACTGCTCTCCCTCCGTCACGGCTTGCGCCGCACCACCTCTACCGCTTTGCGGCACTTCGCATCACAGAGGGAGGCAAGGGTCTGCACCCCCTCACAAAACACAAACAAAAACAGGTGATCCTTATGATAAAGCTCATCGTCTCCGACCTGGACGGCACCCTCATCCCGGAGGGGACGGGGTATCTGCCCACCGAGGTCAAGGCCCTGCTGGACGAGGTCCAGCGCAGCGGGCTCCAGCTGGCCATCTCCAGCGGACGGCAGGCCCCCAGCATCCGCCGGGCCCTGTCCACTCTGGAGCGGGAGCCCCTCATCATCTCCCAGAACGGGAGCTGCATCTTCCGGGGGGAGCGGCTGCTCTACACCGACCCCATGCCCCGGGAGGATGCCCTGGCCGCTGCGGAGGAGGCCTCCCGCTGGCCCCAGTGCGACGTGGTGTTGGAGACGGCGGAGCAGTGCTGGGTCTACCACGGCTTCCACGGCGTTGTGGAGGAGCAGCTCCTCTCCCGGCGGTATCAGTACGCCGTCATTCACGATTTGGCAGACGTGGAGGGGGACGTGGTCAAGGTGGCCTGTTATATCAAGCAGGACATCGACGGCTTTGCTGCCTGGGCGAAAGGGGCCTGGAGCGACAAGCTGCTGGTGGCCCGTTCCGGGGTGTCCTGGGTGGATTTCAACGTGACAGACAAGGGAAAGGGCCTGCTGGCTGCCTGCCGTCTGCTGGGCGTCTCTCCAGAGGAGACGGTGGCCTTTGGGGACAACCTGAACGACGAGCCCATGCTGGCTGCTGCTGGGAGAGCCTACGCCGTGGCCGGAGGCAACCCGGAGCTGACCAGCCGCTATCCCACCTGTATCCACCCGTCGGAAGTCATCAAAAAATTTCTGCCCGAATGGGAAGAAAACGCTTGCATTTCCAAAATGACCGTGCTATAATATCAAAGCTGTCGATGAGAAGTCATTGCGGTATGCGGTAGTAGCTCAGTTGGATAGAGCGTTTGACTACGAATCAAAAGGTCGGGGGTTCGAGTCCCTTCTGCCGTATGAAAGCCCTGAATCGGTATGACGATTCAGGGCTTTTTTCGTATTGATTGACCTGAAAGGAGGCGCCTATGAAGCTGCTCCATCTGTCCGATTTCCACCTGGGCAAGCGCCTGAACGGTTGCTCTCTGCTGGAGGATCAGCGAGTCCTGCTGGAGGAGGTACTGCGCCTGGCGGAGGAGGCGGACGCCCTCCTGCTGGCGGGCGATATCTACGACAAGGCAAACCCCTCCGCCGAGGCGGTTGCCCTGTTCGATCGGTTTCTCACCCGTCTCTCCGGGCTGGGAAAGCCGGTGTGCATCATCAGCGGAAACCACGACTCCCCTCAGCGATTGTCCTTCGGTGCCCGGCTGATGGAGGAGAGCGGGGTCTACATCGCCCCGGTGTATGACGGGACGCTGGAGCCGGTGTTGTTCCAAGACCAGTGGGGTGAGGTGGCCGTCTATCTGTTGCCCTTTTTAAAGCCCGCCGCCCTGCGCTCTGTCTGCCCTGAGGGGTCGGTGTCCACCTGCCAGGAGGCGGTGGCCTGGGCGCTGGGACGGGTGACCTTAGACCCTACCCGCCGGAATGTGCTGGTGGCCCACCAGCTCGTGGCGGGGACACAGCGGTGCCAGTCAGAGGAGCTGAATATCGGCGGCCTGGATCAGGTGGACAGCAGTCTGTTCGACGGCTTTGACTATGTGGCTCTGGGCCACATCCATACCCCACAGCGGGTGGGACGGGAGACAGTGCGCTACTGCGGCTCGCCCCTGAAATACTCTGACTCCGAGGCGGGGCAGACCAAGGGCGCCCTGCTGGTGACACTGGAGGAGAAGGGGAACGTCATCGTGGAGACACGGCCCATCCATCCTCTCCACGACCTGGTCTGTCTCCGGGGAAGCTATCTGGAGCTGACTGACCGGCGTTTCTACCGGGAGCGGAACCGGGAGGACTATACCTATATCACCCTCACCGACGAGGAGGATGTGCCCCAGGCCATGGGCAAGCTGCGGGCGGTGTATCCCAATCTTCTGGGGCTGCGCTACGACAATCAACGCACCCATACCCGCCAGAGCATCTCCGCCTCTGCGCCGGAGGAGCAGCGGCCCTTGGAGCTGCTGGAGCGGTTCTATCAGACCCAGAACAACCGGCCCCTGTCAGAGAAACAGCGGGCCTACGCCAAAGCATTATTGGACGAGCTGTGGGAGGGAGAGCCATGAGACCGATCAAGCTGACCCTTTCCGCCTTTGGCCCCTACGCCGGGGAGCAGACGTTGGACTTCGACGCTCTGGGGGAGCAGGGGCTCTACCTCATCACCGGGGACACCGGGGCGGGCAAGACCACCCTGTTCGACGCTATCACCTTCGCCCTTTACGGAGAGGCTAGCGGCCAGAGCCGGGAGGTTTCCATGCTCCGGAGCAAGTACGCACGGCCGGAGACTCCCACCTTTGTGGAGCTGACCTTCCGCTACCGGGGGAAGGACTACACCGTCCGCCGCAACCCGGAGTATGAGCGTCCCAAGAGCAGGGGAGAGGGTACCACCCGACAGAAGGGGGATGCGGCGTTCTACCCTCCGGAGGGAGCGCCTGTCACCAAAAGTCGGGAGGTCACCCGGGCAGTGACCGAGCTGCTGGGGCTGGATCGGGAACGATTCTCCCAGATCGCCATGATCGCCCAGGGGGACTTTCTCCGGCTTCTGTTGGCCAAAACAGAGGAGCGCAGCGCCATCTTCCGGGAGCTGTTCCACACAGAGCGGTATCAGGCCCTCCAGGATCGGGTGCGGCAGGACGCCGCCGCCCTGGAGCAGCAGACCCGGGAGCTGAACGCCCGCATGACCCGGGCTGTCGCCCGGCTCCAGGGAAAGGACAGCGACCAGGAGGAGACGCTGGAACGGTTAAAGCAGTCTCCCTTTCCCTCGCCGGAGGAGGCGCTGGAGACGGCACAGATGCTCTGCCGGGAGGATGCAGACCGTCTGGCTCAGGCGGAGGAGGTACTGGAGAAGAGCGATACAGCGCTGCTCCTGGCAGACCGACAGCTCCAGTCCGCCCGGGAGCGGTCGGCACTGCTGAACCGGCAGCGGGAGAACCGGGCGGCGGCAGAGCGATCCGCCCGGGAGATTACAGAGGCGGAGCGCCATCTGGAGACGGCCCAGGCCACCGGCCCCCGACGGGAGGCCCTCCGGCAACAGATCGCCGCAGGCAAGGAGCAGCTGCCCCGCTACCGCCAGCTGGAGCAGGAACGGCAAAAGCTGGCCGAGCTGTCATCCCAGGTCGAAGCCCATCAGACCCGGGCGGCACAGAAGCGACAGGAGCAGCAGCTATGCGAGAGCAAGCTGGCGTCAGTCCGGGAGGAGCTGGCGTCCCTGGCCCAGCTCCCGGAGCAGCTTTTGACCCTGGAGCACCGCCAGCAGGAGCTGGAGGGCAGAGAGGCAGAGCTGCTCCGCTGGTCGGGCTGGCGGGATGAGCTGGTCGAGCTGGAGGGTGAGCTGGCTCAGGCTCAACAGGAGTACTGGTTCAGCCGGGATCGGGCGGAGAACCTTCAGAGCCAGTACGCCCGTCGGGAGCGAGCCTTTCTGGACGCTCAAGCGGGTATCCTGGCCGCAGAGCTGAAAGAAGGGAGCCCCTGTCCCGTCTGCGGGTCGGTTCACCATCCCGCCCCCGCCCGTCCCCGGGAGGACGCTCCCACTCAGGCGGCGCTGGAGCAGGAGAAAAAAGCAGTCACCCAGGCGGAATCCAAGGCGTCTCAGGACAGCCAAAGAGCGGCGGCCCTTATGGGACAGCGGGAGACAGCGGAGCGCCGTCTGCTGGAGGCCCTGGGCCTGCACAGCCGGGAGGAGATGGGGGAGACCCTCTCCAAGCTGGAGCAGCAGCAGCATTCAGAGACAGCCAGGCTGGAGGGAGAGCTGAAAGCAGCCCGGCAGCAGAGCCGCCGTCGGGAGGCACTCCTGTCCCAGCAGCCCACCCTGGAGAAAGAGCTGGATTGTCTGACCGCAGAGAAAACCGCCCTGGAGCAGTCTATCACCCAGGGAGAGGCCCAGCTTGCCGCTCGTCAGGAGTCCGTCTCCCGACAGGAGAAGGCCCTGCCCTGGCCGGGAGAGGCAGAGGCTCAGGCACAGACAGACCTGTGGACACGGGAGCTGAATACCCTGGAGACAGCGGAGCAGTCCGCCCGGGAGACCCTTCACGGGCTGGAGCAGGAGCAGGCCCGACTTCTGGGTCAGGGGGAGGCCCTGGAAAAACAGCTGGCCGGAAGGGAGGAGGCCCCCGATCTGGCCGGGCTCGCCGACCGACGAACCGCTTGTGAGCAGGAGAAGCAACGTGCCCTGGCCTGTCGGGATGGCTGCAAGCTCCGTCTGGAGCAAAACCGGCAGGGATATGCCGAGCTGCAACAGACGGCCTCCGTCCTCTCGGAGACGGAGGAGCGGCTGCAATGGACGAAGGCCCTCTCCGACACGGTGAACGGACGCATCCCGGGAAAGGATCGGGTGACACTGGAGACCTACGTGCAGACCACCTGGCTGGATCGGGTGCTGGAGCGGGCCAACCTCCGGCTGATGGTCATGTCCGACGGGCAGTATGAGCTGCTGCGCCAGCGGCAGGCGGAGAATCTCCGCAGTCAGTCCGGGCTGGAGTTGGAGGTGCTGGATCATTACAACGCCACCCGCCGGAGCGTCCGCACTCTCTCCGGGGGTGAGTCCTTTCAGGCGTCTCTGGCCCTGGCACTGGGGCTGTCCGACGAGATACAGGCCGCCGCCGGAGGGATCCAGCTGGACACCCTGTTTGTAGACGAGGGCTTCGGCTCCCTAGACGAGGAGGCTCTGGACAAGGCGGTGCAGGCCCTGAGCGAGCTGAGCCAGGGTAACCGGCTGGTGGGCATCATCTCCCATGTGGCGGAATTAAAGGAGCGTATCGACCGGAGGATCGTTGTCACCAAGGCCAGGGACGGGGGCAGCAGGGCGGAGATACAGGTGCAGTAGCCCCATAGAGAGACAGAACAGACCCGCAGACAGCTTTGATGTCTGCGGGTCTTGCTGTGTTTTTTATCTGGGTGCGGCGGAGTATTTTTGAACCTCCAGCAGCTCCTCCGCACGGCGCACCGCCTCCTCATCCGGAGTGAGGGTGTCAGACAGGGAGTAGGGGATGCCCAGCCTTTCCCATTTGAACAGTCCCAGGGTGTGGTAGGGGAGAACCTCCACCCGCTCCACCGTGTCCAGGGTGCGGATAAAGTCACGGGTGCGGAGCAGCCCAGCCTCGTCGTCGGTGAGGCCGGGAACCAGGACGTGGCGGATCCACATGGCCTTGCCGTGGTGGGAGAGATAGGTGGCCATTTCCAGGATGTTCTCGTTGGGCTGCCCGGTGAGGGCCCTGTGGCGGCCGCTGTCGATCTCTTTTAAATCCAGAAGGAACAGGTCGGTGACCGCCATCAGTCGGTCAAATAACCCCAGCCACGCCGGATCGAGAGAGAAGGGGTTGCCGCTGGTGTCCAGGGCGGTGTGAACTCCTTTTGCCTTTGCCAATTGAAACAGCCGGGTGACGAACTCCATCTGAAGCAGCGGCTCCCCGCCGCTGACGGTGATGCCTCCGTTGCGGCCCCAATAGTTTTTGTACCGGTAGACCCGGCGAAACAGTTCGTCGGCAGTCCACTCCGTCCCGGCGTCGGTGGCCCAGGTTTCCGGGTTGTGGCAGTACCGACACCGCATCCGGCAGCCCTGGAGAAAGACCACGAAACGTACTCCCGGCCCGTCCACCAGCCCAAAGCTCTCCAGGGAGTGAACCCGACCGGTGAGCGTCAGCGTCTCCACTGCTCACATGACTCCGTGGCAGGTTCGGGCGATGACGTCCAACTGCTGCTTCCGGGTCAGGTCAATGAACTTGACGGCGTAGCCGGAGACACGGATGGTGAAGTTGGCGTACTCCTCCTTCTCCGGGTGCTCCATGGCGTCCAGCAGCTTCTCCTTGCCGAATACGTTCACATTCAGGTGGTGCGCTCCCTGGTCAAAGTAGCCGTCCAGCACCTGTACCAGGTTGTCGATGCGCTCCTCCTCGCTATGGCCCAGGGCGTCCGGGTTGATGGTCTGGGTGTTGGAGATGCCGTCCAGAGACCAGTGATAGGGGATCTTGGCGACGCTGTTCAGGGAGGCCAACAGACCGTTCTGCTCTGCTCCGTAGGAAGGGGAGGCCCCGGGAGCGAAAGAGGTGTAGGCGGCCCGGCCGTCGGGCATGGCGCCGGTGGCCTCGCCGTAGACCACGTTGGAGGTGATGGTCAGGATGGAGGTGGTGGGCTCGCTGTTGCGGTAGGTGTGGCGGCGCCTGATTTTCTCCAGGAAGGTTTTCAGCACCCAGATGCCGATCTCGTCCGCCCGGTCATCGTCGTTGCCGTAGCGGGGGAAGTCACCCTCGGTCTCAAAGTCCTTGGAGATGCCATCCTCGTCCCGGATGACCCTGACCCTGGCGTACTTGATGGCGCTGAGGGAGTCGATGACGTGGGAGAACCCGGCGATGCCAGTGGCAAAGGTTCGGCGCACATCCGTGTCGATGAGGGCCATCTCTGCGGCCTCATAGTAATACTTGTCGTGCATATAGTGGATGAGGTTGAGGACGTTCACATAGATGTCCGCCAGCCAGTCCAGCCAGAACTCGTATTTCTCGATGACCTCGTCATAGTCCAGATACTCGCCGGTGATGGGGGCCATTTTGGGGCCTACCTGGATGCGATGCTTCTCGTCAAAGCCGCCGTTGATGGCGTAGAGCAAGGCCTTGCCCAGATTCGCCCGGGCGCCGAAGAACTGAATCTCCTTGCCCGTCTGGGTGGCGGAGACGCAGCAACAGATGGAGTAGTCGTCTCCCCACACTGGCTTCATCACGTCGTCGTTCTCATATTGGATGGAGCTGGTGTCCACAGAAATTTTGGCGGCGTAGCGCTTGAAGTTTTCATTCAGCTGGGAGGAGTAGAGCACCGTCAGGTTTGGCTCCGGGGAGGGGCCCATATTCTCCAGGGTGTGGAGGAAACGGTAGTCGGTTTTCGTCACCATGCTCCGGCCGTCCATGCCGATGCCGCCCACCTCCAGGGTAGCCCAGGTTGGGTCGCCGGAGAAGAGCTGGTTGTAGGAGGGGATACGGGCGAACTTTACCATGCGGAACTTCATGGTCAGGTGGTCGATGAGCTCCTGGGCCTCGCTCTCGGTGAGCACGCCGTTTTTCAGATCCCGCTCAAAGTAGATGTCCAGGAAGGTG
>JAJPWY010000046.1 GCA_021205725.1 Clostridiales bacterium | reverse complement strand
GCTATCCCCACCTGAACGTGAAGATCGGCGCCACCCACGGCGGCATCTCCGTGGGAGAGGACGGGGCCTCTCACCAGTGCTGCGAGGACTTCGCCCTGATGCGCACCATCCCCGGCATGGTGGTCATGAGCCCCGCCGACGACGTGGAGGCCCGGGCCTGCGTGAAGGCCGCCTACGAGCACAAGGGATCGGTGTATATGCGCTTTGGCCGGGCGGCCTGCCCGGTGTTCCACGACGAGGACTTCCACTTTGAGATTGGCAAGGGGGAGCAGCTCACCGAGGGCAGCGACGTGGCCATCATCGCCACCGGTATCCTGGTGGCCGAGGCCCTGGAGGCGGCGAAGGTCCTGGCCGAGAGCGGTATCTCCGCCCGGGTCATCAACATCTGCACCATCAAGCCCCTGGACGAGGAGATCGTCCTGAAGGCGGCCAGAGAGTGCGGCAGAATCATCACCTGCGAGGAGCACTCCGTCATCGGCGGCCTGGGAGAGGCGGTGTGCAGCCTGCTCAGCGAGCAGTGCCCCACTCCGGTCAGACGCATCGGCGTCAATGACGAGTTCGGGCACTCCGGCCCCGCCGCCGCCCTGCTCAAACAGTTTGGCCTCTCCGCCGAGCACATCGTCGAGGTGGCAAAGGCGTTCGTAAATAAGTAAGATTCCGGCTGGGAAGCCCCGGCGCTTTTCCCAACAGACAGGAGGTCTGCATCATGTCAATTACAAAGGCGTTTTTTGGCTACACCCGGGACGGACAGAAGGTGTACCGCTATCAGATGACCAACGGCAACGGGATGGAGGTGTCCGTCCTCTCCTACGCCGCCGCCATTCAGGCCATCCGCGTCCCCGACCGGACGGGGAAGCTGGTGGACGTGGCCCTGGGCTATGACACCGTGCCGGAGTATGAGGCGGACGGCTGCTTCTTCGGCAACCTGGTGGGCCGGTTCGCCAACCGGCTCCGGGACGCCCGGTTTGTCCTGGACGGGGAGACTTACCAGCTCCAGGCCAACGAGGGCCCCAACCACCTCCACGGCAGTTACTGCTTCCGGGTATTCGACGGGGAGATGGAGGGCAACACCCTGACCTTCTCCTTCCTCAGCCCCGACGGGGAGGAGGGCTATCCCGGCAACCTCTCTGTCCGCTATCGCTACACCCTGACGGAGGACAACTGTCTCCTGCTGGACTATCAGGCGACCACCGACCGGGCCACTATCGTCAACCTGACCAACCACGTCTATTTCAACCTGGCGGGCCACGATACCGGGGATATCCTGGACACGGTGCTGCAGATGAACGCCTCCCGCTATACTGCCTGCGACAGCGCCAGCCTGCTCACCGGTGAGATTTTGCCGGTGGAGGGCACCCCCTTCGACTTCCGCACCCCCAAGGCCATTGGCCGGGACATCGGCGGAGACCATCCCATGCTGGCCTACGGCTCCGGCTACGACCTGAACATGGTGCTGGACGAGCCCTCCATGGAGCGGCCCGTCGCCACCGCCTGGAGCGACAAAACCGGCATCCGCATGACCTATTACACCACCCAGCCCGGCACCCAGCTCTATTCCGGCAACTATATCTCCCCCGACGGCCCTCGACCCGGCAAGGGCGGGGCGACCTACGGCAACCGCCAGGGCTTCTGCCTGGAGAGCCAGTGCTTCCCCTGCGCTCCGGACTTCCCCCACTTCCCCTCCGCCGTCCTCCGGCCGGGAGAGACCTACCATCAGCAGGCGGCGTATCAGTTTGACGTGGCGGAGTGCTGAGAGAAAAAGAAATCCGCCGTTCTCCCGCCCCTTTTCCCGGATAGCCCCTTGCCAAGCGGCAGAAAATAGGCTAAAATAGGAACGTAAAATACCGTTCCGGCAGGCGGGTCGTCTGTTGGGAGTGAGAACCTGATTTGGAGGCTGAGAAAATGATTACAGCAGGCGATTTCAGAAATGGCGTCACCTTTGAGTATGAGGGTAAGGTCATGCAGGTGGTGGAGTTCCAGCACGTCAAGCCCGGCAAGGGTGCGGCGTTCGTCCGGACGAAGATGAAGAACGTCATCACCGGCGCTGTCACTGAGACTTCCTTTAACCCCACGGCCAAGTTCGAGTCCGCCTATATTGAGCGGAAGGTGATGGAGTACAGCTACTCCGACGGCGATCTGTACTACTTCATGGATGTGGAGACTTATGACATGATCCCCCTGAACCGGGATCAGCTGGGCGATTCCTTCCGCTTCGTGAAGGAGAACACCGAGTGCAAGGTGCTGTCCTACAAGGGGAACGTGTTCGGCATCGAGGCTCCCAACTTCATGGATTTGGAGGTCGTGGAGACGGAGCCGGGTCTCCGGGGCGACACCGCCACCAACGTCACCAAGCCCGCCAAGCTGGAGACCGGCGCAGAGATCCGGGTACCCCTGTTCATCAACGTGGGCGACCGTATCCAGGTGGATACCCGCACCGGCGAGTATCTCTCCCGCAGTAAGTAAGCGTGAACCTGTCCCATTATGCCCCTGCATAATGGGACTTTTTCTCAAAAAGGAGCTGATAAGATGTCTTTGACAGAAAAAACGGCCTATCTCCGGGGTCTGGCCGACGGGATGGGAATGAGCGCGGACAAGTCCGATGAGCAGCGTCTGCTGCTGGCTATCGTGGACGCTCTGGACGACATCGCCGCCAATGTGGAGGCCAATACGGACGCCGTCTCCGCCCTGGCGGACGAGCTGGACGAGATGGACGACGCTGTGGCCGACCTGGAGGACGCCGTGGGCGAGCTGGCCGAGGTGTTTGATGACGAGGACGACGAGAAAGATGACGAGGATGACGACGCCGGGGATATGGTAGACGGCGTGGAGTACGAGCTGGAGTGCCCCAACTGCGGCGGCCCGGTGTACCTGGACGAGGAGACCGTAGCCCAGGGGGAGACGGTCTGCCCCAACTGCGGACAGAAGCTGGAGATCGACGTGGGCTTCGGCGAGGAGACTGACCTGGAGGAGGACGAATAAGTCCGTCGGTCATCCCAAGACAACAAAAAACGGGGCTGCGGCGAGCAGCCCCGTTTTTAAGATTATTTGCTGTACAGATCCTCGGCGTAAACGCCCTGGTCGATCAGCGCCCGGAAGGACTGAACCACCAGAGGCTTGTCCTCCCGATAGGTGACGCCAAACCATTTGTCTCTCGTCTCCAGCACCTGAACGGTGACCTCTCCCCGCTGGAGCAGATGATCCATGACGATGGGGAGCAAAAACTCCTCCTTCATGGGGTCGCTCATCCGCTCTAAAAATGCTCGGAACTCCCGATCGAGAATGTGGATCATCTCCCCGGTCAGGCCCCACATATTCATGGAGACGTGGCTGTCACCGTTGATAGGGGTGATTGTCTCCCCCTCCTGGATGGCGGCGCCGCCGTCCACCTTGACGATGTGCTTTGTCTCCTTCACCGCCGCCAGCCGGAAGTCCTCGTCCACCTGGCAGATGCCCCGGGTGACGCCTCCGTTCTCGCTGAGGGTGTTGTTCAGAATAAAACCGGCCATGCAGAACTGCCGTTTGGTTCTGCTGCCATCCAGCAGGAAGGCACGTAGCTTGGCAAAGGCCTCCTTGCCGTAGTAATCGTCGGCGTTGATGACCACAAAGGGCTCCCGGATCAGATCCCGGCAGGCCAGCACCGCCTGGCCGGTGCCCCAGGGCTTGGTACGGCCCTCCGGAAAGTCATAGCCCTCCGGCAGATCCCGCAGCTCCTGGAAGGCATAATCCACCCGGACGCCCCGCCGGGCGCAGATGTCTTCGATGCGGTCGCCGATGGCGGCCCGGAAGTCCGCCTCGATGTCCCTGCGGATGATGAAGATCACCCGGGTATAGCCTGTCTCGATGGCGTCGTGAATGGAATAGTCCATAATGATCTCACCGTTGGGGCCCACCGGCTCCAGCTGCTTGATACCGCCGCCAAACCGGGAACCCAGACCGGCCGCCATAATCACAAGGGCAACCTCCTGTTGCCCCGGAATGTGTTTCTCCACTTTGAATCTCCTCCATAACGGTGTCCGAACAAGAATAACACATCTCCCGGGAAAAGACAAGAGCAGATTCAAAAATTCTGTTTTCTTGCAGTTTCGGTGCGGGATTTGGAAAAAGCACTTGTGTCAACGGAAAAATCAGTATAATATATCAGTGGCGTATTCACCTGACCGGGCGGTGCCTGTTCCGCCGCCCGGGAACAATATGCGACCACTCGGAGGTATCTCATGATCGTCAGTATGTTTGAGGTGGCCGGGCCCATCATGGTCGGCCCCTCCAGCTCTCACACGGCCGGGGCCGCCCGGCTGAGCCGTCTGGCCACCCTCTTTCTCAACCAGCCCTTTACCCATGTCTCCTTCGGGCTCCACGGCTCCTTCGCCCGAACCTATCACGGCCACGGCACCGACCTGGCCCTGGTGGCCGGCGTCCTGGGCATCCGGCAGGAGGACGAGGAGATGAAGCGCTCCTTCCAGGTCGCTCAGGAGCGGGGCATCACCTACGACTTTTACCCCACCGACCTGGGGGACGCCCACGAGAACTCGGTGGTCATGGACTTCACCCTCCAGGACGGCAGCCACACCCGGATCGTGGGCAGCTCGGTGGGAGGCGGCCGGGTGCTGGTCACCAGTTTTGACGGCATCGAGACCGACGTGACATTGGATTTCCCCACCCTGCTGGTCATCTACGAGGATCGTCCGGGGATGCTCAGCCGTATCTGCGCTGAGCTGGCCTATGCCAACATCAACATCGGCGTCCTCCGCTGTGGCCGGAAGCGGAAGGGGGGCGTGGCCTGCTCCGTCATCGAGACGGACTCCGCCATCCCCGCCGACATCCGGGACACCCTTATCCAGCTCCGTGGCGTACAGAACGCCATCATCCTCAACCCGTCGGAGGCGTGAACGATATGTATTCTCATTTTGACAGCATGCTCGCCCTGTGCCGGGAGCGGGACTGGCCTCTCTGGAAGGCTATCTGCGCCGAGGAGCAGGAGCTCAACGGCCAGAGCGAGGAGAAAATATTTGAGCGGATGGAGCTGCGCTACACCATTATGGCCCGCTCCGCCTCCGCTGCCCTGGAGACTCCCCAGCCGGGCCACACCGGACAGCCCACCCTCATCACCGGCATCGCCCAGGCCCAGGCCAACTACGCCGCCAGCGGCCGAACCCTCTGCGGTCCCATGCTCAACCGGGTCATGGCCCGGGCCCTGTCGTGCAGCGAGTACAACGCCTCCATGGGCCGTATCTGCGCCATGCCCACCGCCGGGTCCTGCGGCATCGTCCCCGCCGTCCTGCTCACCCTGGAGGAGGAGTTGTCTCTCCCCTACCGGAAGGTGCTGGAGGCCCTCATCGTCGCCAGCGGCGTGGGGGCAGTCATCACTCAGAACGCCACCGTCTCCGGGGCGGAGGGGGGCTGTCAGGCGGAGTGCGGGGCCGCCGCCGCCATGGCCGCCGCCGGGGCGGTCTATCTCATGGACGGCACTCCGGAGCAGAGCCTCACCGCCATGAGCCATGCCATGATCAACGTCATGGGCCTGGTCTGCGACCCCATCGCCGGGCTGGTGCAGATCCCCTGCGCCCAGCGGAACGCCTCCCAGGCGGTGAACGCCCTGCTCTCCGCCGACCTGACTCTGGCGGGCATGACCTGCCCCATTCCCCCCGACCAGGTGCTGGACGCCATGTACCACGTGGGCCGGAGCCTGCTCACCGCCCTCCGGGAGACCGCCATGGGCGGCATCGCCGGCACCCCGGCGGGCCAGGCCATCACCCGGGAGCTGTACGGGTCGTGATCGTCGTGAGTGCAGTATTATTCTCACAACTTTTACAAATCGTCCGTTGAATTTTCCCTGATTTACGCTATAATGATAACAATAGAAAATTTCGCCAGAGAGCGGGCCTGTCCCGCCTCCGGCACACGTTCGACGGAAAGGAAGTGCGTCCCATGGCAAATCAATCGCTGCCCGTTATCACCATCAGCCGTCAGTCCGGCAGTCAGGGCCGGGAGGCCGGGAGGCTGCTGGCCCAAAAGCTGAACATCCCCTATTACGACTATGAAATTCTGGATCGGGCCGCCAAGGAGAGCGGCCTGCCCCCGGAGCTGTTTGAGCAGGCGGAGCGCTCCGCTGCCGCCTCTCTGGATCGGCTGGAGCAGGGGCTTCCTGCCACCGACACTCCCATCAACGTCAGGCTTTTCCAGGCCCAGGCCCAGATCATCCGGGAGCTGGCCCAGGAGGGGCCTGCGGTCATCGTCGGCCGCTGCGGTGACAGCGTGTTGAAGGGCACCTGCGACCTGGTCAGCGTCTATGTCTACGCCTCCGAGGAGCGGCGCATCCAGAACGTCATCCGGAAAAAGGGGCTCAGCCGTCCCATGGCCCAGCTCTTTATCCGCCAGATCGACAAGGGCCGCAGCGCCTACCACAACTTCTTCTCCCAGCACGCCTGGGGAGATATGTCCGCCTATGACCTGTGCATCTGCACCGACCAACTGACCCCGGAGGAGACGGCGGACGCCATCGCCGCCTTCGTCGCCGTCAAGGCCAAGGGGAGCCGGGAGGGATGACCGCCCTTCCCTTCGCCCTCCTGCCGGAGGAGGGCTATGACGGAGCCATGGAGCAGGTGCTGTTTCAACTGGCGCAGCGCAAAGCCGCCTCCGGTATGGACGAGCGCCTCCCCGGTCAGGGCATCTACTGGGAGCAGTACGAGCCGGAGGGTGGCAGCGACCGGGTCGTCTTTATCAGCCACGGCTTCACCGAGTCCACGCTGGAATACGCCGAGCTGACCTGGTATTTTCTCCAGGCGGGGTATGGGGTCTTTCTCTGCGACCACATGGGGCACGGGAAGTCCTATCGGCTGCTGGAGGATACTTGGCTGACCCACGCCGTCTGCTTTGACGACTATGTGCAGGATCTCCGCCACCTGGTGACCCAGGAGGTCTTGCCCCGGAGCCGGGGAAAGCGGCGCTATCTGTTCGGCCACTCCATGGGCGGGGCCATCGCCATCCTGTACCTGGAGCAGTACCCCGGGGATTTTGACCGGTGTGTGCTCTGCGCCCCCATGGTCATGCCTGCGGCGGGGGGCTTTCCCAACCCTCTGGGCCGGGCCCTCGTCCGGTTTATGTGCGCCGCCGGTCAGGGGGAAAAGCCCCTGCTGACCCAGCACCCCTTTGACGGGGTAGACCGCTTCGAGACCAGCTGCGTCACCTCTCGAGCCCGGTATCTCTGGTATCTGGAGCGCAAGCGGGAGGACAAGTGCCGCCAGAACACCGCCGCCACCTATTCCTGGGCCAGAGAGGCCATCGGCGTGCAGGCCCCCATTCTGGCAAGGGCCAGGACGGTACAGGTCCCCGTCCTCCTGTGTCAGGCGGGGCTGGACACTGTGGTCCTCCTGCCGCCCCAGGACGATCTGGCGATCCTCCTGCCCCGGGGGCGGAAGATCGTCTATCACACCGCCAAGCACGAAATTTACCGCAGCGGCAACGACGTGCTGGAGCAATTCCTTTCGGACATCCTGGGCTTTCTGGCTCAGTGACATCGTTTTATTGCAGAATCCGTCAAAAGCGGGGGAAATCCGCAATTTCCCCCGCTTTCCTATGAGCATTTTTATCGCCGTGTGGCAGCGGCAGGAAGGGAGGGTCAGACATGAGCGCAGGCAAAACACGGTATCTCACCGTGGGCATGCTGGCCCATGTGGACGCCGGAAAGACCACCCTCTCCGAGGCGCTGCTGTACCGGGCGGGCTGCCTGAAACGGCTGGGCCGGGTGGACCATCAGGACGCCTTTCTGGACACCGATTCCCTGGAGCGGGAGCGGGGCATCACCATCTTCTCCAAGCAGGCCATCCTGCCTCTGGAGGGAGTCACCGTCACCCTGCTGGACACCCCCGGCCACGTGGACTTCTCCGCCGAGGCGGAGCGGGTGCTGCCGGTGCTGGACTGCGCCGTGCTGGTCATCAGCGGCACCGACGGCGTCCAGGGCCACACCGAGACTCTGTGGAAGCTGCTGGAGACCTATCAGGTGCCTGTCTTCCTCTTTGTCAACAAGACCGACCTGGCGGGAACCGACCGGGAGGCTGTCCTGGCCCAGCTCCGGCAGCACTTTGGGGAGGGCTGCATCCCCTTTGACCGCCCGCTGGGGGAGGAGGCCGCCGTCTGCTCCGAGGAGCTGCTGGAGCAGTATCTGGAGCGGGGAGAGCTGTCCGACGACGCCCTGGGCCGGGCGATCAGCGAACGCAAGCTGTTCCCCTGCTGGTTCGGCTCCGCCCTCCGGCTGGAGGGGGTGGACGGGCTGCTCCACGGGCTGGAGCGGTTTGGCCCCGTCCCGGACTACGGGCCGGACTTCGGGGCCAGGGTGTTCAAAATCAGCCGGGACCCCCAGGGGAACCGGCTGACCTGGATGAAGCTCACCGGCGGCGCCCTCCGGGTGAAGGAGCCCCTCTCCGGAGAGGCCAACGGCGTCCCCTGGAGCGAGAAGGCGGATCAGCTCCGGCTGTACTCCGGGGCAAAATTCCAGGCCGTCAGTCTGGCGGAGGCGGGGATGGTCTGCGCTGTCACCGGACTGACCCACACCCGGCCGGGACAGGGCCTGGGCGTCGAGCCGGACGGGGCCGAGCCCGTCCTCGCCCCGGTAATGACCTGTCAGGTGATGCTCCCGGACGGGCTGGATGCCCACACCGTTCTGGCGAAGCTCCGGGAGCTGGAGGAGGAGGATCCCCAGCTCCACACCGTCTGGAACCGTCACCTGGGGGAGATCTTCGTCCAGCTCATGGGGCCGGTGCAGGTGGAGATCTTACAGCGCAGACTGCGGGAGCGGTACGGGCTGGAGGTCTCCTTCGGCCCCGGGCGCATTTTGTACCGGGAGACCATCGCCGCCCCGGTCACCGGGGTGGGCCATTTCGAGCCCCTCCGGCACTATGCCGAGGTGCACCTCCTGCTGGAGCCGGGCAGCGGGATACAGCTCCGCTCCGTCTGCGACCAGGACAGGCTGGAGCTGAACTGGCAGCGACTCATCCTCACCCACCTGGCAGAACGGGAGCATTTGGGGGTGCTCACCGGCTCCCCCGTCACCGACCTGGTCATCACCCTCCTGGCGGGCAGGGCCCACCTGAAGCACACCGAGGGGGGCGACTTCCGGGAGGCGTCCTATCGGGCGGTGCGCCAGGGCTTGCGCAAGGCGGAATCCGTCCTGCTGGAGCCGTGGTACCAGGTGACTCTGGACCTCCCGGCGGAGTGTCTGGGCCGGGCCACGAGCGACCTACAACAGCGCTCCGGCGATTTCGCGCCCCCGGAGCAGACGGGGGACCGGGTCATCCTCCGTGGGACTGCCCCCGCCTCGGAGATGGCCGACTACGCCAACGAGGTGGTAGCCTACACCAGAGGCCGGGGACAGCTCTCCCTCCTGCCGGGGGGCTACCGACCCTGCCACAACGCCGACGAGGTGATCGCCGCCATCGGCTACGACCCGGACAGCGACGTGGAGAACACGGCGGACTCCGTCTTTTGCGCCCATGGGTCGGGCTTTGTCGTCAAGTGGGACCAGGTGTCCCAATATCAGCACCTGGAGACCCCGGAGTGGGAAGCCCCGCCTCCGGAGCCGGAGCCGTCCTCTGCCCCCGTCCACCGGCCCGGGGCCTACGCTGCCGCTGCCGCTCAGGACAAGGAGCTACAGGCCATCTTTGAGCAGACCTACGGCCCGGTGCGGCGGAAGCACGCCTTTGACTCCCCCTCCAAGCCCTACCGGCCCCTCCAGTCGGTGACCATCCGGGACTGGGAGCCGATAGAGGAATATCTGCTGGTGGACGGATACAACATCATTTTCTCCTGGGACGACCTGAACCGGCTGTCCAAAAACAGCATGGACCGGGCCAGGCAATCTCTGATGGATGATCTGTGCAGCTATCAGGCCGTCCGCCAGTGCAGGGTCATTCTGGTCTTTGACGCCTACCGGGTCAAGGGCGGCGTCCGCCACGTGGAACAGTATCACAATATCCACGTGGTCTACACCCAGGAGGCGGAGACGGCAGACCAGTATATCGAGCAGGCCTCCTACAAGCTGGGCAAGCGTTACCGTGTTCGGGTGGCCACCTCTGACGGCCTGGAGCAGATCATCGTCCTGGGCCACGGCTGTCTTCGCATCTCCGCCCGGGCCTTCCGGGAGGAGATGGATATGGTGAAGGATGAGATTCGCCGGGCGATGGAAATCTCTGGCGGAGGATGAGGGCGGCCTCTGTTCGCTGACAAGGGACGAAAAGGAGCGTTGCAGGACTTTTCAAGCCTGCAACGCTCCTTTTCTGTCGATTTCCGCCTGCCTGCGGGAGGCAGCGGTCACTTCCTTTCGCCGATCAGTCCGCAGGCCTTGCAGAGCTCCATGACCAGAAGGGGAACCAGGGTGAGGCCCACCCCCGCCAGGTACAGATACCAGGGCAGGGTGACCAGGCCAAACACCGTGGTCAACGGGGTGAACAGCACCAGCGCCATCAGCGCCACAGAGACCAGGGCCGCCTGATTCAGCCTGCCGTTGGAGAAGGGGCCGATGCGGAACAGGGAGCGCTCCGAGCGCATATTGAACGACTGCACCACTTGGGACAGGGCCAGCACCATAAAGGCCAGGGTTTGTCCCCCCTCGTCGCTGCCGGTGACAGAGGCGCCCACCAGGAAGGCCGCCAGAGTCAGCAGGCCGAACATCAGGCCCTGAAGGACGATCTGCACCCCGAAGCCATTGGCGAACAGGCCCTCGTCCCGGGGCTTGGGCTTGCGGTTCATAACGTCCGGCTCCACCGCCTCCATGCCCAGGGCGATGGCCGGGAGGCTGTCGGTGACCAGGTTGACCCACAACAGCTGCATGGACTGAAACAGGGACTTGTGCCACAGCACCATAGCCAGGAAAACGCAGATCACCTCACCGATGTTGGTGCCCAGGAGGTAGCCCACCACCTTTTTGATGTTGGCGTAGATGCCCCGGCCCTCCCGGACGGCGTCCACGATGGTGGTGAAGTTGTCGTCGGTGAGGGTCATGTCGGCGGCTCCCTTGGCCACGTCGGTGCCGGTGATGCCCATGGCACAGCCGATGTCCGCTGCTTTCAGAGCGGGGGCGTCGTTTACCCCGTCGCCGGTCATGGCCACCACCTGGCCCTTCCGCTGCCAGGCCTTGACGATGCGAATTTTGTTCTCCGGGGAGACCCGGGCATAGACGGCGGTGCGCTCCACCTGGCTGTCCAGCTGGGAGTTGGTCATGGCGTCCAGCTGTGCGCCGGTGATGGCCAGATCGCCATCCTCCAGGATGCCCAGATCCTTGGCAATGGCAGAGGCGGTGACCACATGGTCGCCGGTGATCATCACCGGTTTGATGCCCGCCTGACGGCAGGTCTTGACTGCCTCCCGCACCTCGGGACGGGGCGGGTCGATCATCCCGACCAGCCCCAGGAAGGTCAGGTCACGCTCCAGCACCTTCTCTGTGGGCTGCTGGGGAACCTCATCCAGCTCTTTATAGGCCACCGCCAGCACCCGGAGAGCGGAGGCGCTCATCTCCTGGTTCACCCGATGGGCGGTCGCCACGTCTCCACGGACGCAGAGGGGGGCGATACCGTCGAAGGCGCCCTTGACGATGGCGACGATTTTGCCGTCTACCCGGTTCACCGTGGTCATGCGTTTCCGGTCGGAGTCAAAGGGCAGCTCCGCCAGCCGGGGGCAGTCAGCGTTGAGCTGCTCCCTGGGCATACCGTTGTTGTGGGCCGCCAGGACGATGGCGGTCTCGGTGGGGTCGCCGATGTGCTGAACCTCTCCGTCATCGTGGAATACTACCGTGCCGTCGCTGCACAGAGTTCCATACTGGAGCAGGCGGCACACCTCCGGGGAGCAGTGGTCGGTCACGTCCTCCGGGCCGTCGGCACCGTCCAAATAGGTTTTGACCAGGGTCATGCGGTTCTGGGTCAGGGTGCCCGTCTTGTCCGAGCAGATGACCGAGGCGCTGCCCAGCGTCTCCACGGCGGGGAGACGGCGGATGATGGCGTTTTTCTTCACCATCCGCTGGACGCCGATGGACAGCACCACCGTCACGATGGCGGGCAGTCCCTCCGGGATGGCGGAGACCGCCAGGGAGACCGCCGTCATAAAGATGCTCAGCGGCTCCAGCCCGTTGGCCAGGCCAATGACGAAGATAATGGCGCAGGCGGCTACCGCCACGATACCCAGGTACTTGCCCAGCTGTCCCAGCTTCTGCTGGAGGGGAGTCTGCCCCTCCTCCTCACCTTCCAGAAGGTTGGCAATCTTGCCCATCTCGGTGTCCATGCCGGTGGCGGTCACCAGGGCGGTGGCGGTGCCGTAGGTGATGCTGCACCCGGAGAACACCATATTGGCCCGGTCGCCCAGGGGGGCGTTCTCCGCCACCACCGCCTCGGCGTCCTTCTCCGAGGGCACCGACTCGCCGGTGAGGGCGGACTCCTCGCTTTTCAGGCTGACGCTGTGGAGCAGGCGGCTGTCCGCCGGGACGAAGTCCCCCGCCTCCAGACGGATGATGTCCCCTGGCACCAGCTGCGCCGCCTCGATCACCTGCTCCGCCCCGTCCCGGATGACCCGGGCGTGGGGAGCGGACATATTTTTCAGTGCGTCCAGGGCCTTCTCCGCCTGGCTCTCCTGCATGACACCGATGACGGCGTTGACGATGACGATGAGTAAAATCAATGCAGGTTCAAAAAACTCCTGGGGGTCGCCCTGGACGCAGGCGATGACGAAGGACACCGCCGCCGCTGCCAGCAGGATGAGGATCATGGCGTCCTTGAATTGGTCGATGAACCGCTGGAGGTTGGTCTTTTTCGGCTTTTCCCGGAGCCGGTTTTCCCCGTGCTCCGCCAGGCGCTCCGCCGCCTGCTGCCCGGTCAGACCGTTTTCCCGATCCGAATGGAGCTGCTCCAGCGCCTGCTCCCGGGTGGTGCTGTGAAATATCATGAGATGGGCCTCCTTTTGTCAGGGGGGGTGGTGGGTAGATATCCGGGGCGGGAAACGCTCCCGCCTGATGATATTATCATATCAGACAGAACGCCGTCTTGCATAGGACAAAAATCCGCCCTGTCCCATTTTTCCCCATTGAACCGGTTTTGTCCAACAGTGCGGAGTGTGTTTCCTGCCGTTGACGGGGGCTGCCCGCCATGCTAAAATACAGTCAGAATCCTTTTATCTTATCGCAAGTGAGGTGCGCCTATGTCTGCTGTTCTGGAAGCCCCCTATGATACCCTGGTTCCCCGGCTCGCCGCCCTGCTGGAGGGGGATCGGGACACGATCGCCGATCTCTCCAACGCCTCCGCCCTGCTCATGGACGCCCTGGAGGGGCTGAACTGGGCGGGCTTTTACCTGCTGCGGGAGGGCGTACTGGTGCTGGGCCCCTTTCAGGGAAAGCCCGCCTGCATCCGTATCCCCCTGGGCCGTGGGGTCTGCGGCACGGCGGCGGAGCGGGGGGAGACGATCGTCGTCCCGGACGTTCAACAGTTTCCCACCCACATCGCCTGTGACGGGGCCTCCCGCTCAGAGATCGTGGTGCCCCTCCACCGGCCGGACGGCAGTCTGGCGGGAGTGCTGGACGTGGACAGCCCCCGCCTCGGGCGGTTCTCCTCCGCCGACCGGATGGGCCTGGAGGCGTGCGCCCGGGTGATCGAGGCCGCCTGCGACTGGCGCATCTGACAGCTTGCATTTCAGGGGAAAACGCCCTATAATAATGGCATAAAATCCACACATGACTCGACCAGAGGAGGTCTACTGCAATGAGCAATCAGGTATTGGAATCCATTCTCTCCCGCCGGAGCGTCCGCAGCTACAAGTCCGACCCGGTGCCGGAGGAGCTGCTGAACCAGGTGCTGGAGGCGGGCACCTACGCCGCCACCGGCATGGGGCGGCAGTCCCCCATCATCATCGCCGTCACCGACAAGGCCCTCCGGGACAAGCTCTCCGCCATGAACGCCGCCGTTATGGGCAACCCGGGCATCGACCCCTTCTATGGCGCTCCCGTGGTGCTGGTGGTGCTGGCGGACAAGAACGTCCCCACCCACGTCTATGACGGCAGCCTGGTCATGGGCAACCTGATGGAGGCCGCCCACGCCGTGGGCCTGTCCAGCTGCTGGATCCACCGGGCGAAGGAGGAGTTCGAGACGGACGAGGGCAAGGCCATCCTGGCCTCTCTGGGCATCCAGGGGGACTATGAGGGCATCGGTCACTGCATCCTGGGCTATGCCGACGGCCCCGCTCCCCAGCCCAAGCCCCGGAAGGACGGTTACGTCTACCGGGTGTGAGTGAGCGTTCTGCACCGGGCAGCATACAAAGCCGGAAACGGTTTTCCCTGCACAGAGGCGCACCTCGTTCAGTCATTGTCCTTTCCCTAAAAGTGTGATATCATTTGGTCATACCCGACGAAGCCTTAGGGCTCCACCCCATAAGCGACGTCCGGCGGCCATGCTACGCCAGCGAGCGGTGGCCGAAGGTCAACGGGTCGCTGGCGTAACATTTTTTGCCGACCGTCTGCACCGACCCGTGGGGAAAGCCCTGTCAATTTCTATCAGTCTAAGGAGGAATCCGTCATGGCAACCGTCACTCTGCTCCAACAGCGCACCCGTGAGCTGCATCTCCGCAACGACATCAAAAAGCAGGGACAGCTCCAGCTCAGGAGCAACTTCAACTTTAACGTCAAATTTGCCTCCAACAACCAGAACTGCGTGGCCACCCTGTATCAGAGCTTTGAGGACAAGAGCGGGGAGGAGACGCTCTCCGTCTCCGTTACCCTGGAGGGCCTGTTCTCCTGTCAGGGGGTAGCGGGGGATGAGGACAAGAAGGCCGTTCATGTCCAGGCGTACGACGCCCTGTTCCCCTATCTCCAGTCGACGGTGGGCCAGCTCTTTTCCTCCACCGGGTTCCCCGGATTTATGGTAAAGAAAATCCCTCTGGACGAGCAAAAGGTGGTCATCTCTCAATCCCGGCGGGAAAATGACCCGCCTACTCTGCCCATCGTGTGATCTGCCATGATCTATCTGGTGGAGGACGACGGCAACATCCGGGAGCTGGTGGTCTACACCCTGAACCAGACGGGACTGGAGGCCAGGGGCTTTGGCCTGCCCTCACAGTTCTGGGCGGCGATGGAGAAGCAGATGCCCGATCTGGTGCTGCTGGACATTATGCTTCCGGAGGAGAGCGGGCTGGACATCCTGTCCCGCCTGCGCAGAACACCGGGGGCGGAGGAGATCCCTGTGATGATGCTCACCGCCAAGGACAGCGAGTATGACAAGGTGGTGGGCCTGGATCTGGGGGCGGACGACTATCTGACCAAGCCCTTTGGCATGATGGAGCTGACTGCCCGGGTGCGTGCCCTGCTCCGCCGGACGGTGCGGGAAAAACAGGAGCCGGTGTATCGGCTGGACGGGCTGACCGTCTGGCCGGAGAAGCGCCGTGTCCAGGCGGCGGGAGCAGAGGTGGTGCTGACCCGCAAGGAGTTCGACCTGCTGTGCCTGCTGCTGAAAAATGAGGATCGGGTGGTCACCCGGGAGCAGCTCATCCGGGAGGTCTGGGGCTATACCTATCAGGGAGAGAGCCGGACGGTGGATGTGCATGTGCGCACCCTGCGGCAAAAGCTGGGGCGGGCCGGCGATCTGATCGAGACGGTTCGGGGCGTCGGCTACCGGATCAGGAGGACAGACGATGAAGCGTAAGCTGTTTTGGAATAGCTTCATTTGCGCCATGGTGGTGCTGCTGGCCTGTCTTTCGGTGACGGTGCTGGCGGTGTTTGACTATTTCTCCCAATATAACCAGCAGCGTCTGGAGGAGGAGGCCGCCTATCTGGGGGCCGCTGTGGAAACCGGAGGCGGAGACTTCCTGGAGACGGTGAACCGGGAGGCCACCCAGCAGCGCGTCACCTGGATCGATACCGACGGTACAGTGCTCTATGACAGCGAGGCGGACGCCGCCTCCATGGAGAACCACAGCCAGCGGGAGGAGGTGGCAGAGGCCTGGAAGAGCGGCAGCGGCTGGAGCATACGCTACTCCGACACCCTGGCCACCAAGACCACCTATTACGCCCTGCTCCTGTCCGACGGCACTGTGCTCCGGGTCTCCGGGACGGAGTGGACAATCCTGAGCATGCTGCTGGACATGTGGCCCTCTCTGCTGCTGGTGGTGGCTCTGGCGGTGCTGCTCTCCGCTCTGCTGGCCTGGCGCATTGCGGAGACCATTGCCCGGCCGGTGAACGAGATCGACCTGGAGCACCCGGACGAGAACGGGGTATACCCCGAGCTGCGGCCCCTGGCCCGGCGTATCAACGCCCAGAGCCGCCAGATCAAGCGGCAGATGGAGCTGCTGGATCAGGAGCACCAGCGGCAGGATCGGCTCCGCCGGGAGTTCACCGCCAACGTCTCCCACGAGCTGAAAACCCCCCTGACCTCCATCTCCGGCTATGCGGAGATCATCCACGAGGGCATCGCCCGGCCGGAGAACGTAAAGGAGTTTTCCGGCAAGATCTACGACGAGGCCCAACGGCTCCAGACCCTGGTGGGGGATATCCTGGAGCTGTCCCGGGTGGAGGATCTGGGGGTCGGGATGGAAAAGACGGCGGTAGACCTGTATCCGCTCTGTGAGGAGACCCTTCGCCGCATCCGGCCCCAGGCGGAGCGCCGGGAGATTGCCCTGGAGTTACAGGGCGAGCATGGAACAGTCCAGGGCTCCCGGGAGCTGCTGGGCGAGGTGATTAGCAATCTGTGCGACAACGCCATCAAGTACAACCGGGACGGGGGCAGCGTGGTGGTCACGGTGCGCCGCCTGGGAGACCGGGTGCTGCTGTCGGTGGCGGACACGGGCATCGGCATCCCGGAGGAGGACCAGGGCCGGGTGTTCGAGCGGTTCTACCGGGTGGACAAGAGCCGCTCCAAGGCGGTGGGGGGCACCGGACTGGGCCTGTCCATCGTCAAGCACGCCGCCGCCGCCCACAACGCCCAGCTCCAGCTGGAGAGCCAGCCGGGGCAGGGGACGGAGATCCGGCTGCTGTTTCCCGCAGGGGAGACAGAGAGCGAGAGCTGACCGGAGCGCAAAAAAATACAAAACGCCTGAGCCGTGCACTCAGACGTCTTGTAAAGCAGCAAACCTCTCACACATTCCGGCTCCACTCCTGCGGAACCCGTGCAAGAAACTCTTGCTGTTTTGTAGTTTAAGCCTTTTTTCAGGATTTTTCAAGGGAAAAGAACGAAAAAACCGTGAACAGCCTGACAAAATCTTCACAGGACGTTTACAGGCCCTTTGACAACTTGCACAAAATTTCCCAAAAGAACGCACGAGGCGGAAAAACGTTCACCTGGGGCGAACAGGGGAGAGATAACGTTTCCATGAACGGTGACAGAACCTTGCCGGATACCCCATGAGCAGGGAGAAAGTGCACCAGAAAATTCCGAAAAAAGCTCTTTACACCGCCCTGAAAATATGATACAGTAACTAAGCGTGTAACGCAGACCCGTGGGCCTGGTCTCAGGAGACAGGAGAGAGACGTCCCCAGTTCACCGGCCTGACACTCAGCTCAACGGGAATTTACAGAAAAGGTGGAACCCATTATGATCCGCAAAGAGGAAAAAACTGCCGTCATCGAGGCAAACCGCACCCATGAGAACGACACTGGCTCTCCCGAGGTCCAGATCGCCATTCTCACCACCCGTATTCAGCAGCTCACCGAGCACCTGAAGGTGCATCCCCACGACAACCACTCCCGCCGTGGTCTGCTGAAAATGGTCGGTAAGCGCCGCCGTCTGCTGGACTATCTGGCAAAGAAGGACATTGAGCGCTATCGTGCGATCATCGCCAAGCTGGGCATTCGTAAGTAATACACTCCAGGGGTGGCGTCACAGGACGTCACCCCTGCTGTGCGTTTCCCAGCACGCCCCGGAACAGGGGGAACGCCTCTTTTAGCAGTTGAATCTGTCCTCCGGCATCTGCGGGAGGGTGGATTCAAGTGCTAAAAAGAGCCCTCTGTTCCTCCCAATGAAACCATATTCCAAGGAGGAAAACACAATCATGTCGATCATTATCAAGCATCGCCAGTTCCCCAACTACAAGTGCTACGAGATGGATCTGTGCGGCCGTCCCCTCAAGCTGGAGGTGGGCAAGGTGGCAGAGCTGGCCAACGCCGCCGTAGTCGTCACCTATGGCGAAACCACCGTCCTTGTCACCGCCACCGCCTCCTCCCGGCCCCGGGACGGGGTGGACTTCTTCCCCCTGTCCGTGGACTTTGAGGAGAAGCTGTACGCCGTGGGCCGCATCCCCGGCTCCTTCATGCGCCGGGAGGGTCGTCCCAGCCTGCCCGCAGTCCTGGCCAGCCGTTGCATCGACCGGCCCATCCGCCCCCTGTTCCCCCACGACTTCCGCAACGACGTGGCCATCACCTGCACCGTCCTGTCCGTAGACCGGGACTGCTCCCCCGAGGTAGCCGCCACCATCGGCACCTCCGCCGCTCTGTCCATCTCCGACATCCCCTGGAACGGCCCTGTGGGCTGCCTGAGCGTGGGCTATGTGGACGGCCAGATCGTCTTTAACCCCACCCAGGAGCAGAGCCACAAGAGCCAGATGGCCACCACCGTGGTGGCTACCGGCAAGAAGATCGTCATGATCGAGGCCGGGGCCGACCAGATCCCCGACGAGATCATGTTCGAGGGCATCTGCAAGGCCTTTGACGAGATCCAGAAGCAGATTAAGCTCATCAACCAGATGGTGGAGGAGATCGGCAAGCCCAAGTTCGACTATCCCCACGCCGACTTCGACCAGGAGCTGTTTGACAAGATCGTGGACGCCACCATGGACGAGGCCAAGGCCGCCATGGACACCGACGACAAGAACGTCCGTGAGGCTCGCTGGGACAAGCTGGTGGATCACTGGCACGAGCTGTTCCTGGAGGACTATCCCGACATGGACAAGTACCTGGAGGAGATTACCTACAAGTTCCAGAAGAAGATCGTCAAGGCCTGGCTGCTGGAGGGCCACCGGGTAGACGGCCGTGCCCGGAACGAGATCCGGCCTCTGGCCGCCGAGGTTGGCGTTCTGCCCCGGGTTCACGGCTCCGGCCTGTTCACCCGTGGTCAGACCCAGGTTCTCTCCGTCTGCACCCTGAATACCCTCTCCGCCTGCCAGAAGCTGGACACCATCTGGGAGGAGGAGTCCAAGCGGTATATGCACCACTACAACTTCCCCGGCTACTCCGTGGGCGAGGCCAAGGGCAGCAAGAGCACCAACCGCCGGGAGTACGGCCACGGCGCTCTGGCCGAGCGGGCGCTGCTGCCTGTTATCCCCTCTGAGGAGGAGTTCCCCTACGCCATCCGTGTGGTCTCCGAGGTGCTCAGCTCCAACGGCTCCACCTCTCAGGGCTCCATCTGCGGCTCTACCCTGGCTCTGATGGACGCCGGCGTGCCCATCAAGGCTCCCGTGGCCGGCATCTCCTGCGGCCTGATTCAGGACGACGACGGCGGCTTCAACACCTTCATCGACATCCAGGGCGTGGAGGACTTCCACGGCGAGATGGACTTCAAGGTGGCCGGCACCAAGACCGGCATCACCGCCATCCAGATGGACCTGAAAAACGACGGCCTGACGCTGGAGATCGTAAAGAACGCCCTGGAGCTGACCCGTGAGGCCCGTATCCAGATCCTGGACGAGATCATGCTCCCCTGCATCTCCGAGCCCCGTCCGGAGCTGTCCCCCAACGCCCCCAAGCTCATCAAGATGAAGATCGCTGTGGAGAACATCCGCGACGTCATCGGCTCCGGCGGCAAGGTCATCCAGAAGATCCAGGCCGACTCCGGCGCCAAGGTGGACGTGGAGGAAGACGGCACCATCTATATCTCCGGCAACAACTCCGCCAGCGTGGACGCCGCCAAGAAGGCCATCGATGCCATCGTCTTTGTCCCCGAGGTGGGCAGCCTGTACTTTGGCAAGGTCGTCCGCATCATGAAGTTCGGCGCCTTTGTGGAGCTGGCCCCCGGCAAGGACGGTCTGGTGCACATCTCCAAGCTGGCCAACCACCGTATCGCCACGGTGGAGGACGCGGTGAACATCGGCGACATGATTTGGGTCAAGGTCACCGACATCGACGAGAAGGGCCGTATCAACCTGAGCCACATCGACGCCCTCCGGGAGATCAAGGCCCGGAAGGAGAAGCGGTAACAGAGAAAATCAGACCGACCGCAGGTATCCTGCGGCCCACGGTATTCAAAGCAAGTGAAGAGGAGCCGGACAGGGAATTTCCCTCCGGCTCTTTTTCAGGCGACGGGCATTTTGAAAAGAGAAGTTATCCAAACAAACCTGGGAGAGAGACAGAGAGGGAGTATGGTTTATGGAGAAAAGAAACGGAAAAATCGAGCTGATGCGCTTTGTCTTTGCCGTCGGCGTCGTGCTGTTCCATCTGAATTACACTTATTGGGGGCTGAATCAGGAGTTTTCCAATGGGCTGAACCTGTTCCGCCACGGCAATCTGGGAGTAGAATTTTTCTTCATCGTCTCCGGCTTCCTGATGGCCCGCACACTGAGTCGGCAGCGGGAGCAGGAGGCCCTGGCGATTGCCGCAGCAGAGGGCAGCGGGAAGGTGTACGTTCCTTCGCCGCTGGGGGACGAGACCCTTCGATTCCTGTGGCGCAAGGTGAAAAGCTTTTTGCCCTACCACATCCTCTTTCAGCTGCTAATGCTGGCGGCGCGTGTTGCGCATCAGAGCATCACCTTTTCTGAGCTACTGAATCAGGTGAGCGGCTTTTTCCTGCTCCAGCGAACGGGACTGTTTGGCAAAAGCCTGCTGACGGTAGAATGGTATCTCTCCTCCATGCTGCTGGCAATGGCGATCCTGTACCCCATTGCCCGGCGCTGGTACAGCAGCTATACCCATCTGTTTGGGCCGCTGTGCGCCCTGCTGCTTTTGGGCTGGCTGTATCAGGAGACGGGGAAACTGGCAGACTATAACGACTGGTCCGGCCTGACCTACTATTGCAATCTGCGGGCGCTGGCGGAGCTGTCACTGGGCATGACCTGCTATGAGGTTTGCCAACAGCTGGCAAAGCGCACCCTGACTTTCTGGCAGCGGCTGCTGGTTACCCTGGTGGAGGGAGGCTGTTATCTGGGAACGCTCCTGTATTTCTGCAGCGGCTGGCGCTCCAAGCTGGGGTTCCTCACCGTATTCGCCCTGTGCGTGGCAATCACCCTGTCCTTCAGCCAAAAGGGGCTGCTGGGGGAGAGCCGACTGTTCCAGAACCGGGTGTGCGATTTTCTGGGGCGGCTCAGTATGCCTATTTTCCTGGGACAAAATGTGGCGAGAAGCGTAGTACCTTATCTACTTGATCTTGAGGAGACTACCGATTACGCACTCCCCACCTTTATCGGCGTGCTGCTGGTGGGGGTGGCGAGCTATCTCCTGGTGTCCACAGTGCAGAAGCGCATGGCCGCCCGAAGGGTAGCCTTTGCCGGAGATGGTAAAGGCTAATCAGAACCACTTTACCGATGAAAAGGGGAATTTTATGTATCAACTGGAGACGCTCCCCAACGGCGTTACCGTCCTCACGGAGCCGCTGACCTCCGTCCGCTCCGCCGCTCTGGGCATCTGGGTGGCCACCGGCTCCCGGGACGAGCAGGCGAGCCAGTCCGGGGCCGCCCACTTTATCGAGCACATGCTGTTCAAGGGGACGAACACCCACACCGCCGCCCAGATGGCCGCCCGGATGGACGCCATCGGCGGGCAGATCAACGCCTTCACCACCAAGGAGTGCACCTGCTTCTACGTCCACGCTCTGGACAGCCACCTGATGGAGGGGCTGGACATCCTGACCTCCATGTTCTTCGACGCCAAATTCGCCCAGGAGGACGTGGAGACGGAGCGGGGGGTGGTGCTGGAGGAGATCGGGATGTACCGGGACGACCCCGGGGACGTGTGCAGTGAGCGGCTGAACGCCGCCATCTTCCGGGGCACCCCTCTGGCCCGGCCCATCCTGGGGCGGAAGGCCACCCTGGACAGGATGACCGGGGACTGGCTGCGGGACTACAAGGAGAGCCACTATCTGCCCGATCGGGTAACTGTGGCCCTGTCCGGCTCCTACAGCGACGAGGTGGTGGAGGAGATCCGCCGCCGGTTCTCTCAGATGGCCCCCGGCACATCTCCCCGCCGGAGGCCGGGCCGCTACCGCCAGGCCATCACCCTCAAGCGCAAGGCCACCGAGCAGAACCAGCTCATCCTGGCCTTCCCCTCCATCGAGAACGCCGACCAGAAGCGGTATGGGCTGCAGCTGCTCAGCTCCATCCTCGGCGGCGGGATGTCCTCCCGGCTGTTCCAGACTGTCCGGGAGGAGCAGGGGCTGTGCTACAACATCTACACCTACGGCTCCAGCTACGAGGACACGGGCATCTTCTGCATCGGCACCGCCCAGAGCCGGGACACGGAGGAGCAGGCCATCGTCAGCATCCGCAACGTGGTGGACGACTTTCTCCAGCACGGCGTCTCTCAGGAGGAGCTGGACCGGGCCCGGGAGCTGGACAAGGCCAACGTGCTCATGGCACTGGAGTCCACCACCGCCCACATGAACCATCTGGCCCGCTCCTTCCTCCAGGACGGCCGGGTGATGAGCCCGGAGGAGATCATCGACGCCTACGACGCAGTGACCCGGGAGGAGATCCACAACCTGGCGGCTCAGACCTTCCGCTGGGAGGAGGCCTCCCTGTCCGTGGTGGGCCGGACGGCGGAGGAGAAGCAGTACCGGCGGCTGCTGGGACAGTGAATTGCAAGGCGCTGCCTGACAGAGACAGTGAATGTCGGATGCCCAACCATCCTTTGGGAGAGTTGGGCATCCGACATTTATTCTTGTGATCTATGATTTCTTATTTGACAAGGGCGAAGGAGAATTCAGCGGTGACGCTGAGCTTTCCGTTCACATAGCCCTTGGCGGCGCACCAGTAGAAGGGGCCTTTGCTCTTAGTGATGGTGCTCTCGCTCTCCAGGGTGTCCCCGGGCTTCACCGGGCTCTTGAAGCGCACCTTGTCCAGGCTGGTGAACATGGGGGTGCTGCCCTTCAACTCCGGATTACTGGCCAGCAGCACCGCCGCACCCTGGGCCATCATCTCACAGAGGATGACGCCGGGCACCACGGGATTGCCCGGAAAATGTCCCTTGAGGAAGAACTCCTCGCCGGAGACGTGATACTTGGCGTGGGCCACGCCGTCGATGACCTCGGCCTCCTGTACCAGGAGCATATTGTCCCGATGGGGGAGGATTTGCTTGATCTCTTCCAGATTCATGTGGTTCTTCCTCCTTTACTCCGCCAGCTTTTTGAAGGCGATGCAGCCGTTGTGGCCGCCGAAGCCCAGAGAGGTGGAGAGAGCGGCGTCCAGCGGAACCTCACGTGCCTGGTTGGGCACCACGTCCAGATCGCACTCCGGGTCGGGCACCTGGTAGCCCACCGTGGGAGGCACCACCCCGTTGGCCAGGGCCAGGACGGAAATCACTGCCTCGGTAGCTCCCGCAGCGCCCAGCATATGGCCGGTAGCGCCCTTGGTGGAGGAGACCTTGATCTTGTAGGCGTCCTCCTGGCCGAAAGCCCGCTTCAGGGCCAGCGTCTCGATCTTGTCGTTCATGGGGGTGGAGGTGCCGTGGGCGTTGACATAGACCCGGGTGGGGTCGTACTCGCCCACACCGGCCAGGGCCTGGGCGATGGCGTCGCCGCCGCCCTCTCCCGTCGGGTCGGGGGCGGTGATGTGGTGGGCGTCGCAGGTGGTGCCATAGCCGCAGAGCTCACAGTAGATGTGAGCGCCCCGGGCCTTGGCGTGCTCATACTCCTCCAGAATGAGGGCGGCAGCGCCCTCGCCCATGACGAAGCCGTCCCGCTCCTTGTCGAAGGGGATAGAGGCCCGATTCGGGTCGGAGGCGGAGCTGAGGGCCTGGCAGTTGATAAAGCCGGCCATGCTCACCGGGGTAATGGTTGCCTCAGCGCCGCCGGCCACCATAGCGTCGGCGTAGCCGTGGAGGATGTTCCGATAGGCCTCGCCGATGGCATGG
Organism: Clostridiales bacterium; assembly: GCA_021205725.1. Taxonomy (GTDB): domain Bacteria; phylum Bacillota; class Clostridia; order Oscillospirales; family Oscillospiraceae; genus Onthomonas. Next base: position 11,086 of record JAJPWY010000046.1, on the reverse strand, counting down.
GTGGAGGAGGCGCAGGCAGAGGTAATGCTCAGACAGGAGCCCTTGCATTGGTGCTTGATGGCCACATATCCGGCCCCGGCGTTGCCCATCATGTTGGTGATGGTGTAGGGGGAGACCCGGCGGGGCCCCTTGGCCATGAGCTTCTTCTGCTCATCCACCATGGTGTTCATACCGCCGATGCCGGAGGAGAAGTAGCAGCCCATCCGCTTGGGGTCGATGGTGCCCTCGATGCCGGACTCGGCAAAGGCCTGATCTGCGGCGGCGATGGCGTACTGGATATAGAGGTCGTGGCGGCGAACCTCGCTGCGCTCCATGTAGAGCAGGGGGTCAAAATCCTTCACCTCTGCCGCCAGAGTCGCTTTAAAGTCCGTCAGGTCAAATCGGGTGATCCGGGCAATGCCGTGCTTTCCGGCCAGCAGGTTTGCCCACATGGTGGGCACATCGTTGCCGACAGCATTGACCGCACCCAGTCCGGTCACAACAACTCGTCTCATACACATTTCCCTTTCATAATAGACAGCCTGATATAGAATTCGAGGCCAAATGGGGGAAAGCGGCTCACATGCCGATGCCGCCGTCCACCCGGATCACCTCGCCGGTGATATACTTTGCCTTGTCGCTGGCCAGGAAAGCCACGCACTCGGCGATGTCCTCCGGCTTGCCCATGTGACCCATGGGGACGGTGGAGAGCAGGCCCTTGAGAGCGTCCTGATCCATGGAGGCGGTCATGGGCGTCTCGATGGCGCCGGGGGCCACGGCGTTGCAGGTGATGCCCCGGGTAGCCAGCTCCCGGGCCACCGTCTTGGTCAGGGCGATGACGCCGCCCTTGGCGGCGGTGTAGTTGGCCTGGGCCGCATTGCCGATGAGACCGGAGACGGAGGAGATGTTGATAATCCGTCCGGCCTTCTTCTTCATAAAGTTGCGATAGCAGGCCTTGATGGTGTTGAACATGCTCTTGAGGTTGATGTTCAGCACCATGTCCCACTCCTGCTCGGTCATGGCCAGAAGCACGTGGTCACGGGTGATACCGGCGTTGTTCACCAGGATATCCACCCCGCCGAACTCCTTGACGACGGCCTTCACCGTCTCCTGGACGGCATCATAGTTGGACACATCGCAACGGCGGAAGGCGGCGGTGACACCGTGGGCCTGGGCAATGGTGTCAGCGGCCTGGATGCCGTTCTCCTCGGGGCACAGATCCAGCAGGACGACGCTGGCCCCCTCCCGGGCCAGGGTGTCTGCGATGGCATAGCCGATGCCACGAGCCGCTCCGGTGACGAGAGCTACCTTTCCCTGTAAATCAGCCATTGGTTACCTCCTCAATGGTGGTGCGGAGCGAGTCCGCACTGTCGACGTTGCAGCATTTGACGGACGGGTCGATCTTGCCGATCAGACCGGTGAGGGTGTTGCCGGGGCCTACCTCGATAAAGGTGTCAAAGCCGTCGGCGATCATGTTTTCTACGATGGTCTGCCAGCGCACCGGGCTGATGACCTGGCGGGCCAGCAGGTCAGCATAGCCCTCCGGCCCCTCATAGGGCTTGCCGGTGACGTTGGAGTAGAGGGCGTATTTGGGAGCCTGGAAGGTGTAGCCCTTCAGCTCCTCCGCCAGTCCCTCACTGGCGGAAGCCATAAAGGGGGAGTGAAAGGCGCCTGCCACCCGCAGGGGAATAGCCCGTCCGCCCGCCGCCTTGACAGCGGCCTTGAAGTCGCCCATAGAGGCGGACAGCCCGGCGCATACGGTCTGAGCAGGGGAGTTGTAGTTCACCGGATAGACCTGGTCGAACTGACCGGCCAGCTCCTCCACCTTCTCCGGGGGAAGCTTGACCACGGCCACCATGCCGGTGTCTGCCACATCGGAGGCCTCCTGCATCAGCTCACCCCGGCGGCAGACCAGGCGGAAGCTGTCCTCTACGGAGAGGGCACCGGAAAAGGCCAGAGCCCCGATCTCACCCACGGAGAACCCTGCCAGGGCAGCGGGCTGGATACCGGCCTCGGTCAGAGCGGAGGCGGCGGCCACCTCTACGGCGAACATATCCGGCTGGGTGTTGGAGGTGACAGTCAGCTCCTCCTTGGTGCCGGAGAAGCACTGGGCGCTGGTGCCCGGACGGATGCTGTCACACAGGTCGAACACCGCTTTTGCGGCGGGGCTGGCCTGGGCCAGGGAAGCGCCCATGCCGGGATACTGTGCGCCCTGACCGGAAAATACAAATGCGATCTTGCTCATAAAACCTCCAAAATGGACGGAACAACAGGAAAAAACTGCCGCCGTCAGGACGGCGGCAGTCAAAAGCCCTATGTTCCAGATGCAAACAGTGGAAGCTCAGGCCATCCGGCCCTCAGCGGAGCCGGATGGGGACGACCGAGCTTACTCAGCCAGCTTCTTCTCGATGAAAGCCACCAGCTCGCCGACGGTGGAGACCTTCTCGTCCAGATCCAGCTCGGAGTCCAGCTCCTCCTCCAGCTCCATGACCATCTCAACGGTCTCCAGGGAATCGATGCCCAGGCTCTCGAAGGTGGTGTCGGCAGTGATCTCGGAAGCGTCCCGGCCGGTGTGGTCAGCCAGAACATCGGCAACCTTTGCAAAAATGTCCATGATTGAGTCCTCCTAAAAAGAATCATCTTTGAATATATCTGAAAGCCGCAGCATCGGCTTTTCAGCGGAAGTGAGTCCGTCAGTCCTTTTCCTTGCCTTTGTCGCCCTCAATGAGAGTCTCCAGAAAGATCTGGTTCAGCTTTTCCACCCCTTTGATGAGGGCGGCCTTCTCCTCCTGGGTGAATTCGTCGGTCAGACGGTTGAAGAGCTGACGGTGATAGTAGCGGTGGTAGGCGTAGGCCAGCCTGCCCTGGCGGGTGAGCCGCACCCGGATGGAGCGCCCGTCCTGAGCGCTGCGCTCTTTGCTGACGAAGCCCCGGCGGGCCAGCTTGTTCACAGCTACGCTGGCGGTGGGGCGGGCCACGTGGATGGCGTCGGCGATCTCGCTGACCGAGATGCCGTCCTCCCCGCCGTTGCCCACCACCTGGATCAGGTGGAACTCGCCGGTGGAGAGCCCCAGATGGGTGCAGGAGCGGACGCTCTGCTCCTCCATACTCAGGATGTTCAGATACGCCTCGTCCAGAAGCTCGTTCAGCCGGGCCGCAAAGTCGTCCATAGACCGAACCCCCTCCCGGCGCCGCAAAACAGTTAAACAAACTAACTATCTACCCAATGATACCCAAGGCGTTCCCGATTGTCAAGAGGTTTTGGGGAAAAAGAGACAAAAAATGAGGTCGGCATTTTTTCACCACTGACCTTATGGGACGCCAGGGCAAATCGGTCCAAATCTGTTACATCCGGGCCTGTTTGTCCGGTTGACAAACAGGGATAGAGTCCATATAATAGCCTTACAATAAAACAGCCTTATCAAGAGTGGCGGAGGGATTGGCCCGATGAAGCCCGGCAACCTGCCCTGTCAGCAGACGTGCTGATGGGTAAGGTGCCAAGTCCAGCGGTTTTTCGTAAAGATGAGGACAGCGTGCTCTCTGCTGCGTATCCGCATGGGTGCGCAGTTTTTTTGCAGGCAATCACGGGGCTGTGTTGTTGTAAAAAACAGGGGTGTCATACCCCCAGCACAGAAAGGAATCACAACACCATGAGCAACCGTATTTTTACCTCTGAATCTGTCACCGAGGGGCATCCGGACAAGGTCTGTGACCAGATCTCGGACGCCGTCCTGGACGCCATGCTGGCCCAGGATCCCATGAGCCGGGTGGCCTGCGAGACGGCCACCACCACCGGTATGGTGCTGGTCATGGGGGAGATTACCTCCAAGGCCCAGGTGGACATCCCTGCCATCGTCCGGAAGACGGTGGCTGACATCGGCTACAGCAAACCGGAGTACGGCTTTGACGCCCAGACCTGCGCCGTATTCACCACCCTGGACAAGCAGTCCCCCGACATCGCCATGGGGGTGGATCAGTCCTACGAGGCCCAGGGTGGCCAGGAGGACGAGGCCGACCGCATCGGAGCAGGGGATCAGGGCATGATGTTCGGCTATGCCTGCCGGGAGACCCAGGAGCTGATGCCCGCCCCTCTGGCCCTGGCCCACAATCTGACCCGGGCCCTGGCCGCCCAGCGCCGGAGCGGCGCTCTCCCCTGGCTCCGTCCCGACGGAAAGAGCCAGGTCACGGTGGCCTATGACGAGCACGGCAACGTGGAGTGGTGCCCGGCCATCGTGGTCTCCACCCAGCACGACCCGGATATCAGTATCAAAGACCTGCGGGAGGCGGTGATCGAGGAGATCATCCGGCCAAACCTGCCCCGGCGGTATATCCGGCCGGAGACAAAATTTTATGTCAACCCCACCGGCCGCTTCGTGGTGGGCGGCCCTGTGGGCGACTCCGGCCTCACCGGGCGGAAGATCATTGTGGACACCTACGGTGGCGCAGCGGCCCACGGCGGCGGCTGCTTCTCCGGCAAGGATCCCACCAAGGTGGATCGCTCCGCCGCTTACATGGCCCGGTATGCCGCCAAAAACCTGGTGGCCGCAGGACTGGCGGATCGCTGCCAGATCGAGCTGGCCTACGCCATCGGCGTGGCCCGGCCGGTGTCCGTCCTGGTGGACAGCTTCGGCACCGGCAAGGTCAGCGACGAGCGGCTGTCCCAGCTGGTGCAGCAGGTGTTCGACCTGCGGCCCGCCTCCATCATCCGCACCTTGGATCTCCGGCGGCCCATCTACAGGCAGACCGCCGCCTACGGACACTTCGGCCGTCCCGACCTGGATCTCCCCTGGGAGCGACTGGACAAGGTGGAGGAGCTAAAGGCGGCCCTCTGAGCGCTATCCTTCTATATGTATCGGCCCGGCAGGATGTCCTGCCGGGCCATTTTTGCCCTTTACCGGGGGAACAAAACGTGGTAGGATTTTCCCGAACGGATTCTCACCACCCGGTGCAGCAAAACCGCTGCCTGAGACGTATTCTATGACGAGAAGAAAAAAGGAGGGACGCCTCCCGTGTTTGGAAGAAAGAAGCCGCCGGAGCACCGGGACTTTGAGGCCCTGGTCTGCCGACAGGAGAACCGCATCTATCGCCTGGCTCTGTCCATTCTGGGCAATGTCCAGGACGCAGAGGATCAGACCCAGGAGACCTTTCTGCGCTATCTGGAAAAGCGGCCGGTCTTTGAAAACGAGGCCCATGAGAGGGCCTGGCTGCTCACCGTGACCCGGAACGGCTGCATCTCCCGCCTCCGCTCCAAGTCCCGGCAAAACCTGCCCCTGGAGATGGATATTCCCACCCCGGGGCCGGAGGAGCGGGAGGAGATCGAGGAGCTGTTCCGACTGCCTGCGGAGGACAGAGAGGTCATTCACCTGTACTACTACGAGGGCTGGTCTACCGGAGAGATCGCCCGGATGACGGGGGCCAAGGAGGGCACCGTCCGCAGCCGCCTCAGCCGGGCCAGAGGCAAGCTGAGAGCACTATTGGAGGAGGTGGAAGGATGAGCGCATATAAGGGCTATATGGATCGGCAGAGCGTCTCCTCCGACCTTCACCGGCGGCTGCTGGAGTTAGACGGTTGGACACCGGAGGCGCAGAAGCCTATCCCCTGGGGGCGGTATGTGGCCCTGGCTGCCTGCCTCTGTGTCGTTGTGGGCATCGGCTGGTTCGTCTGGCCCATGCTGGACAACAACCGGACAGGCGACGTCGGTATCAGCGCAGACTGCTCTACAGCGGTGATGGAGGAGGTAGCAGAGGATACCGTCGAGGAGGAGACTGCCGAGGAGTTCTGGGACGACGCAGAGTCGGAGATGGTTGAGGACAGCGAGATCACGGCAGACACCACTGATGAAGCGGCGGAGGACTGGGCAGAGGAGTCTGCCACAGAGGACGCTCCATGGCTCATATCCGGCTGGCTGCCCGACGGCTATAGCCTGACGGAGAGCACAGAGACGGAGGACGGCTACACCCTGCTCTGGACGGACGGAGCCGGGGGCGAGCTGACCCTGACCTGGCACGACAGGTTGGAGGACTGCCCGGAGACCGCCCTGGCCGCCGAAGCCCTGGGGGAGATGGACTGGGCCGGGAGCGTCCGGCAGGATGAAAACGGCATGTCCGTCCTGGAGCTGCTGTGTGAGGACGGCTGGCTGGAGCTGACCTTCACCGGGGACGGGGAGACCCTGTGGAGCGTGGCGGTCAGTCTGTGGCAGTGACGCCGCTCTGTAGCAGTTGAAATAACATCTGTGCCCGGAGACTTGATATCGTCTCCGGGCACAGATATTTTTATGTCAACTGATTTCCTTTTTAGCCTTGTCCCGGTTTTTGTGGCTCCTGCGGCGCTTCCGGGGCATTTGCTTGACCTCGATGAGCTTGCCTCCCACCTTGCACTGATGGAACAGGCCGTCGGGGGCGGCTTCCTCCGGGTAGACCTGGAGCAGACCGTTCACACCGTCTTCCGTCTCCTCCAGGGTGAGACAGCTGAAAAACCGACCGTGCTCCACACAGCGGCTCCGGGACACATAATAGTCGTTCACCCGGTACCAGTTGCCGCTGCACAGCCAGTTGTCACACTGGGGGCAGTGGAACACCCGGGCGCTCCGGCTTTTCAGGCAGTCTCCGGCGGTGGCGAACTGGCTGCACCTCCGGCGCAGGGCGGACTGCCCCTGAGACAGGAGCTCCTCCAGCGTCTGGGTGGCGGCCTGGACGGCCTCCTGGCGCTGCTGACGGCGGAGAGCCTCCTCCATCCGATTCAGCTCCGCCTCAGAAGGGAGAGGGCCAAAACGACGCACCAGCTCTGCCCCGATGCGGGCGGTATAGAAGGCGTCGTGCCCGGCGTCGTGGTAGGTCAGCTCCGCATCCAGGCCCAGGGCGGCCACGGCGGTCTCCAGGGCGGTCTGGTGATAGGTGTGGAGCACCAGCAGGTCGAAGGCCCGCTGGAGATCGTAGATCTCCAGATCCAGATACTCCTCCATGCCATACCAGCACAGATTGGTGTCCAGCACCCGGGCGTCGCAGGTGCCCCAGGTGAAGAACTCCGCTCCCTCGCCGCACCAGCGGAAGAACTGGGCCGCCACCTGGCGGAAGCTCCCCGCCCGTTTCAGGCTGTCGGCCTCCAGGGGAACCATCTTTCGCACCTGATGATGGAGCTTTTTATGAATCGACGGCCGGACGTAGGCGGAAAAAGAGACGCCGCCGTCCTCCCAGGAGTCCAGACGATGGGCGCCAAACTGGATGATCTCGTCGATTTTTTCTGCCTCGGAGCGAGGATAGCCCTGGTTCCATTCCAGGTCAAAAAATACGTAGCTCATGGGATTATTCTAACCTACATTACCGGTTCTGTCAATCAACGATGAAAAAGATTTTGACGATTTCAGCGCCGCTTCCGGTACTCCCGGGGAGAGCAGCCGTACCGCTCCCGGAATTTCCGGTAGAAATAGCTGCTGTTGTCGTAGCCCACCCGCTCCATAATGGCGTCGGCGGAGAGGGTGGTGTTGTCCAGAAGGTAGGCGGCCTGCTGGAGCTTCCGGGACTGGAGCAGCTCCCGGAAATTGCTCCCCATGTGCTTTTTCAGCAGACGGCTCACCGTATAGGTGGGCTGGCCCAGCTCGGCGGAGATCTCCGCCAGGGTGCCGGTGCGGTAGCGGGTGTCGATATAGTTCAGAACGGAAAAGACCAGATTTTGCTCCTCCTGCCCCGGGTCGGTGCGGTTGATAGAGTCTGCAAACCGGGACAGGTTCATCAGCAGCAGGCCCATGGAGGTCTGGTTGATGCTGTTGGTGCCCGGAAGCTGATAGATCAGCGTCCAGATCATGCTCTCCATCAGGTTTTCCACCGGGACAATGCCCTTGGCCTGGATGTGGAGATAGTCGGAGATGGCCCGCTCCCCGGAGAGAGCGGAGACGAGAAAGTCCCGGAGCACGTTTTCCCGCTCGATCATGGAGACGGGCCGCTTGAAAAAGTCCGGGAGGATGATGAAGTTGACCGCAATATCCCCCTCGGCGGCGGGGAGAATCTCATGGTAGACGTTCTGGTTGAGAAAGAGCAGGTCGCCCTCCTGCAAAACGATGCGCTCCCGCTGGTTGATGATGTGAGTGGTGGTTCCGGCGCACATATAGACCAGCTCTACATAGTTGTGCCGGTGGACGGGGAAGTGGGCGAAGCGGGTGTGGGGCCGTATCTCGATGAGCTTCCCCTTGGCCAGCAGCTTTTCACTGTCCACCACGAACTCCCGCCGGGAGGTGTACCGCTCCCGGTGGATGTCGGGGTCTCCTCCTAAAATCTCCTGTTCCTCCGGGGTGATGACCCGGAGAGCGTCCAAAAGCTCCTGACGCATGGGCGTACCTCCTCCCGCTGACTGCCTGTGTACAGACCCAGTATACATCACACCGGCGGGAATTGCAAATCAGGTCCCTAAAAACTTTTTTTTAGTGCCTTTCTTTTTGATGTGGGGATGTGGTAACATACAATCAAAGAAAAAATGAAGTGATTTTACAGGTTACTTTCAGATTTATTTTATTTTCAGCGGAAAGGCGTGAGGAACATGGCAGGGAGCTACCTGGCCATCGACATCGGGGCCTCCAGCGGACGGCACATCCTGGGCAGCGTTCAGGAGGGCAGGCTCGTCCTGGAGGAGGTCTACCGATTCGACAACCGGCAGGTACGGAAAAACGGACACGATTGCTGGGACATGGACAACCTCTGGAACGGTATCCTGGGGGGACTGAAGGCATGCGGCGAGCGGGGGACCATCCCCACGGTGATCGGCATCGACACCTGGGCGGTGGACTACGTTCTGCTGGATAAAGATGACCGTCCCCTGGGGGACGCCGTGGCCTATCGGGACAGCCGGACGGAGGGGATGGACGCCCTGGTGGACGCCAACATCCCACCCGAGGAGCTGTATGCCAGGACCGGCATCCAGAAGCAAATTTTCAACACCATCTACCAGCTCATGGCGTTAAAGAAAGAGCATCGGTCGCAGCTGGAGCAGGCGGAGAGCCTGCTGATGATCCCGGACTACTTCAACTTCCTACTCACCGGGGTGAAAAAGCAGGAGTACACCAACGCCACCAGCACCAATCTGGTGAGCGCCCGGGAAAAGACCTGGGACCTGGAGCTGATCGCCCGGCTGGGCCTGCCCACCCGTCTGTTCGGGGAGCTGTCCGTGCCCGGGACGGTGGTGGGGGAGCTGCTGCCGGAAATTCAGGCACAGGTGGGCTTTAACGCCACGGTGATTTTGCCCGCCACCCACGACACCGGCTCCGCATTCCTGGCGGTTCCTGCCAGGGACGACAACGCCGTCTATCTCTCCAGCGGCACCTGGTCCCTGCTGGGGGTGGAGAACGGGCAGCCCATCACCACCGAGGCCAGCCGGGCCCAGAACTTCACCAACGAGGGCGGGGCGTGGTATCGCTACCGCTATCTGAAAAACATTATGGGCCTGTGGATGATCCAGTCCATCCGCCGGGAGCTCAACGGGGTCAATTACGTCTCCGGCAAGACGGCCCGCACCATCAGCGGAAAGCAGTGGTCGTTCCCCGACCTGATCGCCGCAGCGGAGGGCGCTCAGGACTTCCCCTCGGTGGTGGATGTGGACGACGCCGGGTTCCTGGCCCCGGACAGTATGATACAGGCGGTGAAGGACTACTGCGCCAAAACCGGTCAGCCCGTCCCGGAGACGGTGGGGGAGATCATGCAGTGCGTCTACGTCAGCCTGACCCGCCGGTACGCCGAGGCCATCCGGGATTTACAGCAGCTCACCGGCAAGACCTACACCAGTATCAACATCGTGGGCGGCGGGTGCCAGGATATGTACTTGAACCGGATGACCGCCCGGGCCGCCGGGCTGCCGGTCTACGCCGGGCCGGTGGAGGGCACCGCCATCGGCAACCTGATCGTCCAGATGATCTATGGAGGCGAATTCTCCTCCCTGGAGGAGGCCAGAGCCGCCATCCGGAGGAGCTTCAACATCAAGGAAGTCCAACCCGACTGAAATGGAGGTATGAATATGCTAGTCAACACAAAAGCGAAGGTAGGCGTCTTTTCCATCGCCCTGGGCGCCTATCTGCCCCAGTTCCCCTCTCTGGTGCCGGAGTTTCAGGCCCAGTATGAGGCGTTCAAACAGACCATCCCGGACACGGTGGACATCGTGGACGGGGGCATGGTCACCACCAAGGAGCAGTCCCAGGCGGCGGGCGACCTGTTCCGGGCAGCAGACGTTGACCTGGTCTTTTTGCAGCTGCTGACCTACGCCACGTCCTACAATATGCTCCCGGCCGTGAAGGATCTGGACGTGCCGGTGGTGCTGGTGAACGTCCAGAAGCTGAAGGCCCTGGACTATGACCACACGGACATCGCCTCCTGGCTGGGCGAGGGCTATGCCTGCGGCGCCGTGGGCGAGATGGTGGCCGACCTGGAGCGGTTCGGCAAGCGCCATGCGGTCATCACCGGCGTGGTGGAGGGGGGCGACCCCTCCGTGCAGGCGGAGATCGAGGACTGGTGCAGGGCGGCCCAGGTGCGCCGCCGCTTCCGCCAGACCAACATCGCCCAGATCGGCCGCCCCTATCCCGGCATGATGGACCTGTATATCGACGAGTCCAACCTCTACCGCCGGATGGGCCTGTACACCAAGCAGTTCGACTGGGAGAAGATGTGGGCCATCGCCGACAACGTCACCGACGAGGACGCCATCCGGGCCAAGGCCCAGGACATCCTGGACACCTTCGACATCGAGGGCGGCGGCAGCATTGAAGAGGTCTGGGAGATGGCGAAGTACGTCGTCGCCTTTGAGCAGTGGGTCAAGGACGAGCAGCTGGGCCTCATCGCCTCCCACTACGACGGCTACGCCCAGGGCAAGGCCGGTGTGCTGGACAGCATGCTCATCCCCGCCTTCTCCATGCTCATCAAGCAGGGCACCGCCTGCGCCGTGGAGGGCGATATGAAGGTGGCTATGGCCATGAGCATCCTCAAGACCATCTCCGGCACCGGCCAGCTGGCGGAGATGTACTCCATCGACTTCAACGACGACATCGCCATCATCGGCCACAGCGGCTCCGGCGACGCCGACATCTCCGACAAGAAGCCCACCATGAAGATCGTCAAGGTGTTCCACGGCAAGA
>JAJPWY010000083.1 GCA_021205725.1 Clostridiales bacterium | reverse complement strand
TCCAGCAGGTCGTTCAGGTCGTCCACGCCGTAATACTCCAGCTCCAGACGGCCCTTCCGCTTGCCGGAGACGATCTTGACCCGGCGGCCCAGGCTGTCCTCCAGCTCCCGGGCGGCGGCGGCGGAGTAGTCCACCTCCGGCACAGCCGGAGCCTTCGGCTCCTCCTGCCGGGCATTGCGGTTGAGCTGCCTGACCAGCTCTTCCGTCTGACGGACGGAGAGCTGCCGCTGGGCCACCTTGTCCGCAGCCGCCTTCATCTCTCCCGGGTCGGACAGACCCAGCAGCGCCCGGGCGTGTCCGGCGGAGAGGATGTCCGCCTCCACATACTCTGCCAGCTCCTTTGGAAGGGCCAGCAGCCGGACGGCGTTGGCCACTGCCGGGCGGGATTTCCCCACCTGCCGGGCCACCTCCTCCTGGGTCATGCCGTATTCCTGGATCAGGGTCTGATAGCCCCTGGCCTCCTCCATGGGATTCAGATCCTCCCGCTGGAGGTTCTCGATCAGTCCCAGCTCCATGGCCTTCCGGTCGTCTGCCTCCAGGACGATGACCGGGATCTCCTCCAGCCCCGCCTCCCGGGCGGCCCGCCAGCGGCGCTCTCCGGAGATGATCTGATAGTAGCCGGAGGCCATGAGCCGGACGTTGATAGGCTGGAGGATACCGTGGAGCCGGACAGACTCCGTCAGGTCGGCCAGGCTCTCCTCATGGAACTGCTTTCTGGGCTGATCCTGGTTGGGGCGAACCTTCTCGATGGGGAGAGTGGTGACCCCCTCCTGCTCCGGCTGGGAGGCCGCTTCGCCCAGGAGGGCGTCCAGGCCCCGGCCCAGACCGGAGGCCATCATTCGCTTTGCCATAGGGATAGGTTCACCTCGCTTCGTTCTGATATCGTTATTCTGCAACAAATTCCTCCGCCAGTCGGAGGTAGGCCTGGGCTCCGGTGCTGTACTTGTCGTAGGCCATCACCGGCATCCCGTGGCTGGGGGCCTCGGAGAGGCGGACGTTTCTGGGAATGACTGTGGCGTAGACCTGCCCGGGGAAGTGCCGCTTGACCTCCTCCGCCACCTGGAGGGAGAGGTTGGTGCGGCCGTCGAACATGGTGAGCAGTACGCCCTCCAGCTCGATCTTCCGGTTCAGCTTCCGCTTCACAATGCGGATGGTGGAGAGCAGGTCGCTGAGCCCTTCCAATGCGTAATACTCGCACTGTACGGGAACCAGGACGCTGTCGGCGGCACACAGTCCGTTCAGGGTCAGCAGCTCCAGAGAGGGGGGACAGTCGATAAAGATATAGTCATAGTCCTCGCCCAGCGGCTCCAGCGCATCCTTTAACAGCATCTCCCGCCGCTCCAGACCGGTCATCTCAATGCCGGCCCCGGCCAGGGCCTTGTTGCTGGGGATGACGTCTCCCCACTGGGTGGAGACGATGGCCCGGCGCACGTCCGCCCCGTCGATAAGCACGTCGTAGATGTTGGGGGAGGCGGCGTTCTTGTCCACCCCGAAGCCGGAGGTGGCGTTGGCCTGAGGGTCGAAGTCGCACAGCAGCACCCGTTTTCCCTGTTGCTGCAGGGCCGCAGCCAGATTGACGGCGGTGGTGGTCTTTCCCACGCCGCCCTTTTGGTTTGCCACAACAATGCGCCTTGCCACCGTCTCACCACCTGACCGGAGGGGCATAATAACCTCCTCCGCTGACTTGGACGGCGTCTGTTCCAACTCCGCCCGTTGCTCTTTATTATAGTATAGTTCCGGCGGGTTTGCAACGGGGACAGTGGGAATTTCAGCCAAATTTCTTTCGGCGTCTAAATTTGTTTCACGTGAAACATCCGGCGGATGACAGGCAGGGGAGACCTCCCGAACGACCGGTCTTTTGTGTACGGCACAGGAAATTTGAAGTGTTTCACGTGAAACAGTCACCCGGAACCGCCGTCCTGCCAGAGCGCAAATCATCCGCCGTCCCAGAGCGTACGCCCGTCGGAGGGCGGTCAGCCGGAAGGAGAGGGTACGCATATCATTTGGGAGAGACCTTGGGAATGACGATGGTTAGCGTGATGGCGTCGTCGCTCTCCTCCCGGCCGCAGGAGACGGAGATACCGGAGCGCCTCATCACGTCCATGCTGTGGTCAATGGTGTTGAGAAACAGCCGAATGTCCCGCACCAGCAGAACGGGCTTGCGCCTGCGGGTACTTTTTCGTTCTCTCTGAGGCTCGGGCATTTCCGCCTCCTGAACGGGAGCGGGAGCCTCCGGGAGAGAGGGCTGGAGCATTCGCTCCACCAGCTCCTCCGTCTTGGAGACGGTGAGCTTCTGGTCGATGATCGCCTCTAGCACCGGCCCCTGTAGCTCCTGGGGCAGACGGAGCAGCGCCCGACCGTGGCGCTCTGTCAGTCCGTTCCGCCGGAGAGCCTCCAACACCGGGACGGACAGCCGCAACAGCCGGAGCTTGTTGGCCACGGCGGACTGGCTCTTGCCGATCTTCCGGGCGGCCTCCTCCTGGCTGAGGTGGTAGGTGGAGATGAGCTGCTCCAGGGCCAAAGCCTCGTCCACAAAGTCCAGGTCACGCCGCTGGAGGTTTTCAATGAGGGCTAGCAGGGAGGACTCCATATCGTCCGCCCGGAGGAGGATACAGGGTACCGTGTCCAGGTTTGCCATCCGAGCCGCCCGGAGCCGCCGCTCTCCGGAGATCAGCTCATAGCTCCTGTCCTCCAGTCGCCGGACGGTGAGAGGCTGGAGGATGCCGTGCTCCTGGATGGAGACGGACAGCTCCTCTAGTCCCTTGACGGAAAAGACTGTCCGGGGCTGGTTGGGGTTGGGATGGATTTCCCACACCGGGATGTAGAGGATGCGGCCACTGTCAAAGGGGCCTCGTTTTCGTGTCAAAGCCATATTTCCCATCACGAACCTTTCTTTTGAGAGAATACTACCCAGAGGATAGCAGGTTCCGGGAGCAAAAGCATGGGAAGCTCGTCGATGGGAAAAGTTTATGGAAATGGCTGAATTGGCGGAAAATCATTACAAAAACAGAAAAACTCCCTTCCGGGAGGAAGGGAGAGAAGAAACGGGAAACGGACGGAGCAATCACCGCCGCTCCTTCTTTTGTCGGCGGATGTCCTCGCCGTAGAAGGAGACCTTGATATATTCCCCGGCCAGCCGGGAATACACCTGGGGGCTGTACCGGTGGCCTACATCATCCAGGGAGAGGTTAGAGGAGATCACCGTCCGCCTGTCGCTCAGCAGGCGGGAGTTCACCAGCTGATAGAGGGAGGCCTGGGTCATGGGAGAGCTCATCTCGCTGCCCAGGTCGTCCAGAATCATCAGGTCACAGGAGAGATATCGCTCCACATCCGCCCCGGCCTGGTTGTCCCGGTTGAACCGCTGGGCCTCGAACCGGTTGAACACGTTGACAGCGGAGTCATAGACCACGCTGTACCCCTTCTCACTGACCACCCGGGCGATGGAGGCGGAGAGGAAGGTCTTGCCCAGACCCGGGGCCCCGGTGAGAAAGAGGTTCTTCGTCACGCTGTTTCGCCCGAACTTGTCCGCAAAGGTGAAGCAGATATCCAGGGCGAACTCCATGGCGCTCCGGGGCGAGCTGCCGATGGTGGCGTCGTAGAGAGGGGAGTAGTAGCTGAGGTCAAAGGTGTCAAAGGACTGGTTCCCCAGATTCAGCATGGAGGAGAGCTGTTTGATCTGCTCCTGCCCGCAGAGGGTGCGGAGACACTGGCACATCTCCGAGCCACGCCAGCCACGGTCGCTGCACAGAGAGCATAAAGGCTGATAGGTCAGAGCGTCCTCCGGGTAGCCGTACTGGGACAGCAGCTCCCGCCGCTCCTGCTGGAGGGAGAGGTTCTGCTCCTTGGCCCGGGCCAGAGCGGGGGAGGGGTCTATCCCTTTTTGCAGGGCGGTATGGGCGGCAGTGCGGATGGTCTGGCTGAGCTGACGGTCAATCTCTCGGAGTCGGGGAACCCGGGTATAAATTTGCTGCCGCCGACGCTCAAAGGCGCTGCGGTTCCGCCGGGCCTGTTCATTGAGCTCCTCAGTGGCGGAGCGGATGACGGAGCTGTCATAGGGCATGGAAACACCTCCCCTGCTGGATTAAAACATGTGTATAAATATAGGAAGGAACGTGTCAGTTTTCCTCTTTCATTTGAGCCAGCGCCCGCTGCATCTCGGCGATGCTCTGGCGGTTCTCCTTTTCCAGCGCTTTCTGATCCTTTGGAGGAGCGCTTCTCTGATAGGGCCGGGAGCTGCCGGACTTTGTCTCCGGCTTGCGCTCGTTCCTGACCTCCTCCGGAGAGTGAAGGCCCTTCTCGTGCCAGCGGCGGAGGATGGCGTTACAGTACCGCCAGTCCATCCGCCCCAGACTGGTGACGGTGATGTCGTAGGCCACCGCCACCGACTCCGGCGGAAAGCGCCAGTCCAGCCACTGGGAGAGATACCGCTGCTCGCTCTGGGAGGGCTTGCGCCCGTAGACTCCCAGGGCGGAGAGGATAGCGCCCTCCTGGGACTCCCGGAGGTCACAGCTCTTGATGTACTCGTCGGCGGCCTCCAGGGTGTCGTAGCCCCGCTCCTTCCACTGGTAGCCCACCCGCCGGACATAGGCCATGGAGAGGTTTTTCCCCGGCCCATACTTCCGCTTGTTCTTGCCGTCCAGCCAGTTGATGAGCATGAGCAGCACCTCCGGCGGGAGGCCGACGTGGTCATAAAGCTCCAGTAAAATAGCCGTATTGGAGCTGCTGAGCTTCCGGCCCAGCATCTTCTCCGTCTCCCGGAGTAGATCGGCGAACTGGCTGCCCTGATCCTGTAGCTCCTCCACAATGTCAGCGGCAGAGTAGTCGGGAGCCTGCTCCGGCCTGGGGATCGGCTCCTCCATCTGGGGCAGGGCGATTCCGGAGACCAGCCCCACCTCCTGGAGCTGGGCCATGGCGGTGTCCAGCTGGCTTCGGCTCCAGTGGAGGGCGGAGCCCGCCCGATTGGGGTCGTATTCCCCCAGATTCCGGGCCAGATAAAGGTATAACAGGGCCGCATCCCCGCTGCCCAGCCGGATCAGCCGGTCAGCGGTGCTGCCGTCGATGGCAACGGCGGATTGATTCAGTTGGATGCGTTGCACCGCCATAGGGAGGGCCTCCTGTCTTTCGTGGGGACAGGGCTGTCCGGCCTGTCCGTTCCCCCCTATTTTACAACAAAATCCGCCCGGCGTAAATGAGAAATTGGGGAAAGCTCGTCCAATCCAATCTTTCCCCTGTCCCCAATTCGTGCTACAATACTTCTAAAGCCAAGAGAAAAAGGAGTCCACCATAATGATCCGTCTTGCCCGTCCCTCCGACGCCCCGGCGCTGCTGGCCATCTACGCCCAGTCCATCCATACCCCTGTCACCTTTGAATATGAGCTGCCATCCCTGGAGGAGTTTCGGGAGCGCATCCGGGATATCTCCGCCTGCTATCCCTATCTGGTGCTGGAGGAGGACGGAGCCGTTCTGGGCTATGCCTATGCCCACCGACTCCGGGAGCGGGCGGCCTTTGCCTGGGATGCGGAGCTGTCCGTCTATCTGGACAATTCCGCCCGGGGCCGGGGACTGGGGACAGAGCTGTACACCGTCCTGCTGGAGCTGCTCCGCCGTCAGGGGGTGCAGGCGGTCTACGGCTGCATCACCAGCCCCAACCCGGCCAGCGTGGCCCTCCATGAAAGGCTGGGGTTCCGGTACTGCGGGGCCTTTCACCGGACAGGCTACAAGGACGGACAGTGGTGGGACGTGCTGTGGTATGAAAAGCAGATCGGGTCGGGCGGGACGCCGCCCGCTCCGCTAAAAAGGGTGGATGAAATAGCCTGCTTTCTGACGGAAACGACAGATAGACAGGAAAACAGATGAAACGACTGCACGTGAGCCAGGGTGGGCGCAGAAAAGGGCGAAAACCCGTCGGTTGCCGCTTGACGAATGGAGCAGAACCCGGTAAAATGGTCTTAGAGTGTATAAAGGTATTGCAGCGGGGCAAGAGCGGTCTGACCGACTCTTGACTTTTAACTGTATGGGAGGATATTCCATGGCCGTCAAGCATATTTTCATCACCGGAGGCGTGGTCTCCGGCCTGGGTAAGGGGATCACCGGGGCGTCACTGGGACGGCTGCTCAAGCAGCGAGGCCTGCGGGTGGCGCTCCAGAAGCTGGATCCCTACTTAAACGTGGATCCCGGCACCATGAGCCCCTATCAGCACGGCGAGGTGTTCGTCACCGACGACGGGGCGGAGACCGACCTGGATCTGGGCCATTACGAGCGCTTTGTGGACGAGAACCTGAACGTCAACTCCTCCGTTACCTCCGGTAAGGTCTACTGGTCGGTGCTGAACAAGGAGCGGGACGGGGACTACCTGGGCGGCACCGTCCAGATCATCCCCCACATCACCAACGAGATCAAGGAGCGCATCTACCGCATGGAGAAGGGCGCTCCCAAGGACGTCATTATCACCGAGATTGGCGGCACCGTGGGCGATATGGAGTCCCAGGCCTTCCTGGAGGCCATCCGCCAGATCAGCCGGGAGCTGCCCCGGGAGGACTGCATGTTTATCCATGTCTCCCTGGTGGTCTCCATCCCCGGCACCGGGGAGCTAAAGAGCAAGCCCACCCAGCACTCCTGCAAGGAGCTGCTCAGCGTGGGCATCCAGCCGGACGTGATCGTCTGTCGGGCGGATCAGCCCCTGACGGACGACATCCGCCGGAAGATCGCCCTGTTCTGCAACATTCCCCCGGAGAACGCCATCTCCAACCTGACCGCCCCCATCCTGTACGAGGTGCCCCTCATGCTGGAGAAGGAGGGCCTGGCAGAGGTGGTGTGCAAGCGGCTGAATCTGGATGTGCCGAAGCCGGATCTCACCGAGTGGAGCAACATGGTGGTCCGGGCCAAGGCCGCCACCGAGACGGTGGAGATCGCCCTGGTGGGCAAGTATGTGGCCCTCCACGACGCCTATCTGTCGGTGGTGGAGGCCCTGACCCACGGCGGCATTGAAAACGACGTGAAGGTGAAGGTGCGCTGGGTGAACTCCGAGGAACTGGACGACGACAACGCCGACGCGCTGCTGTCGGGAGTGGACGGCGTGCTGGTGCCCGGCGGCTTCGGCGACCGGGGCATCGAGGGCAAGATTTCCGCCATCCGCTGGGCCAGAGAGGGCAACGTCCCCATGTTCGGTATCTGCCTGGGCATGCAGATGGCGGTGGTGGAGTTTGCCCGCCACGTGGCCGGTCTGGAGGGCGCCCACTCCAGCGAGCTGAACCCGGAGACCCCCCACCCCGTCATCGACCTGATGCCGGAGCAGCGGGACATCTCCGCCAAGGGCGGCACCATGCGTCTGGGGGCCTATCCCTGCCGGGTGACCACCACCGACAGCAAGACCTTCCAGGCTTACGGCGAGCCGGTCATTTATGAGCGCCACCGTCACCGCTACGAGTTCAACAACGCCTACCGTGACCTGCTCACCGAGAAGGGTCTGGTGCTGGCAGGCCTCTCCCCCAACAACCGACTGGTGGAGATCGTGGAGCTGCCGGAGCACCCCTGGTTCGTGGGCGTCCAGTTCCACCCCGAATTCAAGAGCCGCCCCAACCACGCCCATCCCCTGTTCCGGGAGTTCATCGGCGCAGCGAAGCGGCTGAAGGAGTCGAGGGAGTAATAATAGAATTTAGAACAATGTCGAGGCCAGGCGGTTGCCTGGGCTCAGTGATTTTATGGATATCTATTTTTAAAAAAACAAT
>JAJPWY010000087.1 GCA_021205725.1 Clostridiales bacterium | reverse complement strand
CCCGGAAGAAGGTCAGGCGGCCCACATAGGGGTCGGTCATGATCTTGAACGCCAGGGCGGAGAAGGGGGCGTCGTCGTCAGCGGGACGCTCTTCCTCCTCGTCGGTGTTGGGGTTGATGCCGGTGATGGGCGGAACGTCCAGGGGAGAGGGCATATAGTCCACGATGGCATCCAGCAGCTTCTGAACACCCTTGTTCCGGTAGGAGGTGCCGCAGGTCACGGGAACCAACTTGTTTTCGATGGTGCCCTTGCGGATGGCGGCCCGGATCATATCGGAGGGGACATCCTCCTCCTCCAGAACCATCATCATGATGTCCTCGTCCAGGTCGGCCACGCTGTCCAGCAGCTGGGTGCGGTACTTCTGGGCTAGCTCCATCATGTCCTCGGGGATGGGCTCCACACGCATGTCCGTGCCCATCTCGTCGTAATAGATGTCGGCGTTCATCTCCACCAGGTCGATGATGCCCCGGAAGTCGGCCTCGGAGCCGATGGGGAGCTGAATGGGCACGGCGTTGGCCTTCAGGCGATCATGGATCATGTCCACAACGTGGTAGAAGTTGGCGCCCATGATGTCCATCTTGTTGACGTACACCATACGGGGAACATGATAGTGATCCGCCTGACGCCAAACGGTCTCAGACTGAGGCTCCACGCCGCCCTTGGCACACATCACGGTGACAGAGCCGTCCAGCACCCGGAGAGAGCGCTCCACCTCCACGGTGAAGTCCACATGGCCCGGGGTGTCGATGATGTTAATCCGGTGGCCCTTCCAGAAGCAGGTGGTGGCGGCGGAGGTGATGGTGATGCCCCGCTCCTGCTCCTGAACCATCCAGTCCATGGTAGCGGTACCCTCGTGGGTCTCACCGATTTTGTGGTTTACGCCGGTGTAGTAGAGGATACGCTCGGTGGTAGTGGTTTTGCCTGCGTCGATATGAGCCATGATGCCGATATTTCTGGTTTTTTCCAGAGAAACTTTTCTAGGCATGTGATATGCTCCTTAATTGAAACGATTCAGTGGCGCCGATCACCAGCGATAGTGAGCAAACGCCTTGTTTGCCTCGGCCATCTTGTGGACGTCCTCACGCCTCTTGACGGCGTTGCCGGTGTTGTTGGCAGCATCCATCAGCTCAGCGGCCAAACGCTCCTTCATGGTGCGCTCGCTGCGGGTGCGGGAGTACTGGGTCAGCCAGCGCAGACCCAGGGTCTGACGGCGGGCAGGACGGACTTCCATAGGCACCTGATAGGTGGCGCCGCCCACACGACGGGACTTAATCTCGAGGCTGGGCATAATGTTCTCCATTGCGGCGTGGAAAACCTCCATGGGCTCCTTGCCGGTTTTTTCCTGGACGATGTCGAAAGCGCCATAGACGACCTTCTGGGCGACGCCCTTCTTGCCGTCGAGCATGATGCTGTTGACGAGCTTGGTCACCAGGGTGGAGTTGTATACGGGATCCGGAAGGACTTCCCGCTTGGGTACATTTCCTCTTCTGGGCACTTTAACTTCCCTCCTTCATAATAAGATGATTTCATCGGTACTCGGAGGCGTCTTGCCTCCGTGCAGACAGGGTGCCCCCCTGTCCAGTGCCTGCCGAAGCTCTTACCCAAATCTATGAATAAGCGTCTTCGAGCAAGGCATACGCCTTGCGCTCACGCGCAGCATTTTTTTGAATGAGTGGGTGCGGATTACTTCTTCTTGGCCTTGGGCCGCTTTGCACCGTACTTGGAACGGGCCTGCATACGGCCGTTCACGCCCTGGGTATCCAGAGTGCCACGGATGATGTGGTAACGCACGCCGGGCAGGTCCTTGACACGGCCGCCACGGATCATGACCACAGAGTGCTCCTGCAGGTTGTGGCCGACACCGGGGATATAAGCCGTGACCTCATAGCCGTTGGACAGACGCACACGGGCGATCTTCCGCAGAGCCGAGTTGGGCTTCTTGGGGGTGGCGGTACGGACAGCGGTGCAGACGCCACGCTTCTGGGGGGAGGGGAGATCGGTCTCCTTGTCCTTCAGAGTGTCCTTGCCTTTCTGCAGGGCGGGGCTGTTGGACTTGTAGACAGAGGTCTTGCGGCCCTTCCGCACGAGCTGATTAAAAGTAGGCATGAATCAGTTTCCTCCTTTCCTTCGTTCTTCAAAATATATTTTAACGGAACCGGCAGAGCCGTTTTCCCGCTAAAATCGGTCTATCCTCTCAGCACCGCCGCAGCCGCGGCGCCGACGGAGAGGCGGCAGGTCTTGCCCAGCTCCTCCATGGAGCGCACCCACTGGACAGGGACGCCCTTCGTCCGGCACAGCTCCTCCAGGGGCTGGGTCAGGGCAGGGTCCGCGTTTTCAGCCAGCAGAACCAGGACAGCGTTTCCGCCCTGAACCGCCTTTCGGGTCTGCTTCACTCCGGCTACGATAGCCGCCGTTTTTTCCTGCCCGTTCACGCCGGTTCCCTCCAATGGTGTCCCGGCAGACAGCCCGCTGCGCCCAAAAAAGGGCGCACGAACCCATCTGCCGCAAACCTACACAATTGGAAATTATAACAGCAATCCTATGCTCCGTCAAGGGAATTTTTACGAAATTCCGCCCCTTTTGGGACAATTTTCCCGGAACTCAGAACCAAATTTCACCCGCTGCCGTCCTCTTACAGGACGATCAGCTCCTTGGGGGAGCGGGTCAGCACCTGGCAGCCGTCCTCCTCCAGC
Source organism: Clostridiales bacterium (assembly GCA_021205725.1). Classification (GTDB taxonomy): domain Bacteria; phylum Bacillota; class Clostridia; order Oscillospirales; family Oscillospiraceae; genus Onthomonas. Next base: position 32,622 of record JAJPWY010000087.1, on the reverse strand, counting down.
CGGATCACGTCCTCGATGCGGACGCCGAACTGTCCGGGGAGATAGATGCCCGGCTCGGCAGAGACCACCGCCCCCAGGGGCATGGGGTCATGGTTGGCGGGGCGGAAGCCGGGATTCTCGTGGATCTCGATGCCCAGGCTGTGGCCGAAGCCGTGGCCCATCTTCCCGGCGTAGCCCGCCTGGGCCAGGACCTCCTCGGCGGCGTTGTGAACGTCTGCGCCCACCACCCCGGCCTTCGCCATGGCGATGCAGGTGAGCTGGGCTTTCAGCACCGTGTCGTAGACCCGGCGCATCTCGTCGGTGGGCTCCCCCACCGCCACCGTCCGGGTCATGTCGGAGCAGTAGCCCTGGAAAATGCAACCGAAGTCCATGGTCACAAAGTCCCCCTGCCGGAACTGCCGTTCGCCGGGGATGGCGTGGGGCATGGAGCCGTTGGGCCCGGAGGCCACGATGGGGTCAAAGGAGTTTTTGGAGGCCCCGAACTTCATGTGGTAATAGGTGATTTTGGCGGCGATCTCCTGTTCTGTGACGCCGGGGCGGATGTCGTTCAAGATCTCGGTAAATGTCCGGTCGGTGATGGCCTGGGCCTGGCGGAGATACTCCATCTCCTCCTCGTCCTTGGAGGCCCTCAGTTCAGAGAGCAGCTCCCCGGCAGGAACCAACTCCGTCCCCTGGGGAAACGCCTTTTGGAGGTCGGCGTAATCCCGGAGGCTGAGATACTGATCCTCCACGCCGATGCGCACAAGCCCCAGCTCCTGCGCCTTCCCGGCGGCCCATTGAGCATGGCTGTTGGACGTCCGCATGGCAATCTCGCAGCCGGTCACCTGGTTTCGCACCGCCTCGATATACCGGGAGTCCGTCTCATAGTAGCTTTTCTCACGGGTGACCAGCACCAGGCCCTCTCCCATAAAACCGATGGCGTAATACTCCCCCGGTGCGCTGGTGATGACCAGGGCGTCCAGGCCGTACTCCGGGAGCTTGTCTGCAATTTGCTTTAAATGGTTCATGTTCCGTTCCTTCCTTTTATCATGATCTGTTGATATTGCGCTTTCATGGTCAGGGCGTCCTCGCTCTGGGTGCCCGCCGACTCGCAGATGATGACGGGGCTCCAGCCCCGCCGGGCGATCTCCTCCGCCAGCGGCTCAAATTCCGGCCCCCAGCCCTCGTCTCGGAACCGGAGGCGGCGCTTCTCTCCACCCCCGGGGGTAAACTCAATTTTGGAGAAATGGCTGTGAAACCGCCCGGCCCGCTCCTCTCCCAGCACATCCGCCATCCGATCCAGCATCCGGCGGCAGGCGTCCGGGCCGTTGAGCGCTCCCAGGCTCCGGGCGTACAGGTGGCCAAAGTCCACACAGGGGAGCAGCCGCTCGTCCAGGCGGCACAGCTCCAGCACCTCGTCCAGATCCCCCAGCTGGTTCAGCTTGCCCATGGTCTCCGGACAGAGGGTCATATTGTCGAAGCCCGCCTCGTCGCAGGCGTGGAAAACAGACCGGAGAGAGGTCTTTGCGATCTCCAGCGCCTCCTCCCGGCTCCGGCCCATAAGCGCCCCGGAGTGGACGACGATGCGCTCCGCCCCCATCCAGGCCGCCGCCTGACAGGAGGAGAGCACATAGCGGGTGTTCTTCTCCAGCGCCTCCGGGCTGGGGTTGGAGAGGCTGATGAAATAGGGTGCGTGGATGGAGAGGCCAATTTCCGCTTGGCGGGCATTTGCTCCGATGAGCCGGGCGGTCTCCCGGCTCACCCGGACACCTCTGCCGCACTGGTACTCGTACCAGTCCAGGCCGATGCGCCCCAGCCAGCCGGGGGCGTCTGCGCTGGAGCGGCTGACGGTGGCGGTGAAGGTCTCCGAATTCCCCGCCACCCCGAACCGGGCGCTCATTTCTCTCCCTCCGGGTGGGAACAGGCCCACCGGAAGGGGGTCTCCACCCAGTAGCGCAGGCGCCGAAAGGCGGTGTCCAGGGCGATGGGCTGCACCAGCACGGCGGTAATACCCGCATTGTGGGCCCCCCACACGTCGGTGAAGATCTGATCGCCCACCATCACCGCCGCCTCCCGGGACGCACCGGTGCGCTCCAGGGCCGCATCAAAGCTCCTGCGCCGGGGCTTTCCCGCATGGCCGATGTAGTCGATCTGGAACGCTCCGGCAAACTCCCGGGAGCGCCGGGGCTTTCTGCCGTTGGAGAGGAGGAACACCTGTATCCCCGCAGCCGCCAGCTCGTCCCGCCACTGCTTCAGTTTCTCCGAGGGACCAGGCTCCCCATATCGGGCCAGCGTGTTGTCCAGATCCGCCAGCACCAGGGTCTTTCCCCGCTCCGCCAGCCACTGGGGAGTCAGCGCATAGACGCTGGAGACGATATAGTCCGGTATCTGAGGGACTGCCATGTCATTTCCTCCCTGTGAGGTGCATAAGATTCATTCAGAGAACCGCTGTTTATCATTGGCCAGTATAGCATTTTTTTCAGGCAGTCACAAGAGGGAGGCCCGTCCATGTCCCGTTTTTTCTGTATCGTCAACCATGAGAACCTGCCCCGGCTCCCCACCCCTTTTGCCCCGGCGCTGATGTCCTACCGGGTGGGGCCGGGGCCGGAGCTGCTCCGCTCCCAGGGTTCGTTCCCCCTCCGGGGCGGACTGCTGGGGCTGAACGCCGTCTCCACCGTTCCGGAGGGGGACCCGGGCCATTTCTGCCGCCAGGTGGTGCGGGAATGTCAGACCCGGGGAGCCGTCGGCGTGCTGGCAGACTGGGAGCCGATGCAGCGGCCGCTCCTCCCCCTGGTTCGGCGGCTGGGTCAGGCGCTCCGCCCGGCGGGTCTGCTCCTGCTGCTGCCGGAGTGCTGGGGCGGGGCGGCGGAGCAGGCGGATATTCTCATCCCCTCCGCCCTCTCCGGTGGCAGTCTGGAGCTGCGGCTGAAGGAGGCGGCGGAGCGATACGGAGCGGAGCGAACCGTCCTGGCCCTCCAGCCTGTGAGAGAGGATTTTCTGCTCCCCGCCCCCTCCGGTCAGGGGAAGGCCCTCTCCCCTCAGGCGCTGGCCAATTTGCGCAGCCGCACCCACGCCCCAGTCTACTGGTCCCGGGAGCTGTGCGCCCGGTATTTCACCTATCGGGACAATCAGGGCGTTCACTTCGTCCTCTTTGACGACGGGGACAGCCTTTGCCGCAAGCTGGAGCTGGCGGGCGGGATGGGTATCCGGCGGGCCGTCGTCGCCTGGGAGGAGATCGCTCCCTGGTCGTCCGCCTTGAGCGGCTCCCCCTTTCTCTCGGACAGGGGGTAAAACAGAACCCCCTGTACCACACAGTACAGGGGGTTAGAATCATCAATAATACTTTTTGCGATTCTTCCGAGCGGCTTCGGACTTCTTGCGCCGCTTGACGCTGGGGCTCTCGTAATGCTCACGCTTGCGCACCTCGGCGAGGACGCCGGACTTGGCGCAGCTGCGCTTGAAACGCTTCAGAGCGCTATCCAGCGATTCGTTCTCTCGAACGTGGACTTCTGCCATTTTATTTTCCCTCCCTCCGATTCATGCCCAGGGAGTCTGTGTACAAGGGCATACCACCCCCGCATAGGGGCTACTGGGGATACTTTACACCATCTGCCCCCCGTTGTCAAGAGCGGGATGGGCATTTTTCATAAACAGGGGCCGCTAATTGGCTTATTTTCCCGGCCGGAAGATCAGGTTGACCAGCTTGATGTTCTTGTCCTTGCCCCGCACCACGATCTGCTTGACCAGGGTTTTGCCCTCGGCCTGCTTCTGGATACGGCTGTCGGCCAGAGCTGCGGCCACCGCCTCGTCGTCGCTGCTGGCGGCGGGCATCTGGATGCTGGCCCGGAGCTTGCCTCCCACCTGGACGGCTACCTCCACGGTGGCGGCGACGGTTTTGCTCTCGTCGTACTCCGGCCAGGGCTGCTGGCAGACCATGCCCTCGCTCTCCCAGCCCAGGTTCTCCCACATCTCCTCGCAGATGTGGGGAGCGAAGGGGGACAGCATGAGGATCAGGGCCTTCAAATCGCCCTTAGAGCAGCCGTTGGCGTAGAAGTCGTTGGTCAGGGACATGAGGGTGGCGATAGCCGTGTTGAACTTCATGGCCTCGATGTCCTCGTTGACCTTTTTGATGGCCTTGTGGACGGCGGACACGTTGGCGGCGGAGTAATCCTCGTCCGCCGTCGCCTTCTCCTGGAGGTTCCAGACCCGATCCAGGAACCGTTTGCAGCCCCGGACGGCCTCGTCCGACCAGGTGGCGGTCTTTTCGAAGTCGCCGATGAACATGATATACAGCCGCATGGTGTCCGCGCCGTACTCCCGGATGACGTCGTCCGGATTGACCACGTTGCCCAGGCTCTTGGACATCTTGACGGAGGGGCGGAGGGCCTGATTGCCGTACTTGGCCAGCATGGCGTCCTTCTCCTCCTGGGTGTCGAAGTTACCCACATAGTGGGGGTTCCGGCCCAGGATCATGCCGTGGCTGGTGCGTTTGGCGTAGGGCTCTGCGTGGGGGATGACGCCGATGTCGTGGAGGAAGTTGTTCCAGAACCGGCTGTAGAGCAGGTGGAGGGTGGTGTGCTCCATGCCGCCGTTGTACCAGTCCACCTGGCCCCAGTAGTCCAGGGCCTCCTGAGAGGCAAGAGCGTCGTCGTTGTCCGGATCCATATACCGCAGGAAGTACCAGCTGGAGCCTGCCCACTGGGGCATGGTGTCCGTCTCCCGCTTGGCGGGGCCGCCGCAGCAGGGGCAGGTGGTGTTCACCCAGTCGGTCATGGCGGAGAGAGGGCTCTCGCCGTCATCGGTGGTCTCGTAGCTCTCCACCTCTGGGAGGATGAGGGGAAGCTGGTCCTCCGGCAGGGGGACGTAGCCGCACTTGTCGCACTTGACAATGGGGATGGGCTCACCCCAGTACCGCTGGCGGGAGAACACCCAGTCACGGAGCTTGTAGTTCACCTTGGCGTGGCCGATGCCCTCCTTTTCCAGGTGGTCGATCATGGCTTGCTTTGCCTGCTCCACCGTCATGCCGGTGATAAAGCCGGAGTTGACCATGACCCCGGTGGCCACGTCGGTAAAGGCCCCCTTGGAGAGGTCTACCAGGTCGCCGTCTGCGCTGGCCACCACCTGGATGACGGGCAGGCCAAAGACCTGGGCAAACTCCCAGTCGCGGGTATCGTGGGCGGGGACGGCCATAATGGCTCCCGTGCCGTAGGTGGCGAGAACGTAGTCGGAGATGAAGATGGGGATCTCCTGGTTGTTCACCGGGTTGATGGCCCGGACGCCCTCCAGCCGAACGCCGGTCTTGTCGTGGGCCAGCTCGGTGCGCTCAAAGTCGGACTTGGAGGCGGCCTTTTTCACGTAGGCCTCCACCTCGTCATAGTTGGTCAGCTTGTCCTTCCACTTGGCCACATAGGCGTGCTCCGGGGCGATGACCATGTAGGTGGCCCCGAACAGGGTGTCGCAGCGGGTGGTGTAGACGGTGAGCACGTCTCCCTCGGTGGTCTGGAAGTTCACCTCCGCGCCGGTGGAGCGGCCGATCCAGTTCTTCTGCTGGGTCTTGACCCGCTCGATATAATCCACGTCGTCCAGGCCGTCGATGAGCTTCTGGGCATAGTCGGTAATCTTGAGCATCCACTGGCTCTTCTCCTTGCGCACCACCGGGGAGCCGCACCGCTCGCAGACGCCCTCCACTACCTCCTCGTTGGCGAGGACGCACTTGCAGGAGGTACACCAGTTCACCGGCATGGTGGTCTTGTAGGCCAGGCCGTGCTTGAACAGCTGGAGGAAGATCCACTGAGTCCACTTGTAATACTTGGGGTCAGTGGTGTCGATGAGCCGATCCCAGTCGAAGGAGTAGCCCAGCATATGCAGTTGCCGGGTGAAGTTCTCAATATTCCGCTTCGTAATGACGGCGGGGTGCATATGGTTTTTGATTGCGAAGTTCTCCGTAGGCAGGCCGAAGGCGTCATACCCGATGGGGAACAGCACATTGTACCCGTCCATCCGCTTTTTCCGGGCGATCACGTCCATGGCGGTGTAGGGCCGGGGATGTCCCACGTGAAGTCCCGCCCCGGAGGGATAGGGGAACTCCACCAGACCGTACCACTTGGGCCGGGTGGTGTCTCCGGTCACTGCCCGGAATGCTTTGGTCTCCAGCCATTTGTCCTGCCATTTCTTCTCAATGGCCACGAAATCGTATTTCATATCCCATCACGCTTTCTTTTCCGATTGATTGCGTCTTTACGCCCGGTTTTCTTCCAGCTGCTGCTTCCGCTCCTGGCGAGACAGCTCCAGCAGGGCGGAGATGTCCACCTGCTGCCCATCCTTCCACAGGCGCTCCAGCTGGTAAAACTCCCGCTGCTCCGGCAGGAAGATGTGTACCACCACGGTGGAGAAGTCCAGCAGTACCCAGCCGGACTCCCGCTCCCCCTCCTTGTGGTGGACGGTCTCCCCCAGGTTCTCCGCCGCCTCCTCGCACAGGTCGGAGAGGGTGCGGATCTGGGTGGTAGAGGTGGCGGTGCAGAGGATGAAGTAGTCCGCCAGGATGGTGATGTCTCCCACCCGAAGCAGCTCGATCTTCTGGGCCCGCTTGCTGTCCAGCGCCCGGATGAGGGCCTCGGCCAGTGCCTTTGCTTCTGCCATGGTCACGCTTCCTTTCTGTGGGCCAGGAGCCAGTCCCTGGCCTCCGCCGTCCGGGGGTGCAGTATGCCTCCGGTGGCGGCGGTGTGTTCAATGGTAATCTCCAGCCCCCGGAGCACGGCGGCGTCCAGGTCGGTCTCGATGAGCTGCCGCAGCTCCTCCGCCCAGGGATATCTCCGGTTCGGCTCGGCGTAGTCTGCGATATAGAGGATCTTTTCCAGCAGGGTCATGTCCGCCCGTCCCGTGGTGTGCCAGCAGATGGCCTGGCAGACCGCCTCCGGCATGCCGAATACCTCCCGGGCGATGCCGCTGGCGCTCTTGGCGTGGAGGAGGGGAAGGGTGGTTTTTTCCGTCTCGTCCAACAGAATACCATACTTTTCACAGGTTGACAACTGCTGTTGGAGGTCAAAATATTTGGTGCAGTCGTGCAAAATCGCCGCCTGACGGGCCAAAAGCTCGTCTGCGCCCCAGCGCCGGGCCAGATGGGCGGCGGTCTCCTCCGTTCCCCGGATGTGGGGGATACGTTTGGCCCGGACCATGGCGGCGCTGACCGCCCGCAGCTCCTCCAGGGTCAGGTGCTTCAAGTCCGCCCGGGTCCCATAGAGCCGGTGGCCCAGGATATAGCCCCAGACGCTTTCGTCCAGCCATTGGCGGCCTTCGCCATCGGGCAGCGCCTCCCGCACCTGGGTGGAGGACACCTCCACCAGGCCCGGAAGGGTCACGACCTGCACTCTGGCATTATAGTCCCGCTCCAGCCGCTCCCGCTGGGCGGCGAACCGCTCCGGCCCGTCCCCCGCCTCCCGGCCAAAGACGCACAGCCCTGCCAGAGCTGCGATGACCTCCGGCTCGTGCCAGCGGTGGAAGGAGAGGAACATATCCGTCCCCATGAGCAGCCACAGCTCATCCTCCGGATACATGGCTGCCACATACCGGAGGGTGTCGCTGGTGTAGCTCTTTCCCGCCCGGCCCGTCTCCAGGCTCAGCACCCGGACGGGAACGGACAGTCCCAGCCGGTCTGCCATAATGCCGGTCATATTCAGCCGATCCTCCGCCGGGGCGGAGCAGCCGGAGAGAGCCTTGTGAGGTGGCAGACCCGCCGGAATGAGCAGCAGCTGATCCAGTCCCAGCTGCTCCGCCGCACCCCGGGCGGCGGCCATGTGCCCCAGATGAGGCGGGTCAAAGGTGCCGCCGTAAATGCCGATCTTCATCCCCGGCTCCCCTGCTTCGGCCGCACCAGGACGATCTTGTCCTTCTTGTCCTTCCGGTGGCTGGGCCGGTAGAGGACGAACTTGCTGCCGATGACCTGCACCGGCTCCGCCGGAACCCGGCGGCACAGCTCCTCGCAGGCAGTCCGGGCGTCGTACTCCGAATTCTCCAGCACCTTGCCCTTCACCAGCTCCCGGGCCTCCAGAGCGTCCCGGCACTGGGCGACCAGGTTCTCCGTGATGCCGTCCTTGCCCACCGTCAGAATGGTGTCGATGGTGTTGGCCATGCTGCGCAGCTGGGCCCGCTGCTTGCTTGTCAGTTCCATGGATGTGATGTCTCCTTTATTGTCTGTTGGGTGACTCCAAATACCCCTCCAGCACCGTTCCGAACGTCCGGAGGGCGTTGCCCCGGTGGGAGATGGCGTTTTTCTCCTCCGGAGTGAGCTGGGCAAACGTCTTTTTCAGCCCCGGCACCCAGAAGATCGGGTCATAGCCAAAGCCGTCGGTGCCCATGGGGGCATAGGCCACCGTGCCGTCGCACCGCCCCTCGGCGGTGAGCACGGTGCCGTCGGGGAAAACACAGGCGATGGCCGTCTCAAAGTGGCAGGTTCGGGGGGACAGTCCCTGGAGGTTGCGCAGCAGCAGCCGATACCGCTGCTCGTCGGTGAGGCCCTCCCCGCCGTACCGGGCGGTGTACACCCCCGGCGCGCCGTTCAATGTGTCCACGCACAGGCCGGAGTCGTCGGAAATGGCAGGCAGGCCGCTGGCGGCGCAGACGGCCTGCGCCTTGAGCAGGGCGTTTTCCGCGAAGGTCGTCCCCGTCTCCTCCACGTCCACCCGGATGCCCAGCTGAGACTGGAGGACGACCTCCACCCCCAGCTGTCCCAGTACCTCCTGCATCTCCTTCAGCTTGCCCGGATTGTGGCTGGCCAGTACGAATTTCATTGCTCCGCCTCCGCCAGCACCCGGTTTTGCAGCTCGATCAGCTCGCCGATACCCTTGGCGCAGTAGCGAACCAGCTTCTGCTGCTCCTCCACGTCGAAGGGGCGGCCCTCGCCGGTGCCCTGGATCTCGATGAGCTTGCCCTCCTCGGTCATGACGCAGTTCAGGTCTACCATGGCGGTGGAGTCCTCCTCATACCGCAGATCCAGGAGGAGGGCGTTCTCCACGATGCCGGCGGAGACCGCCGCCACATTGTGGATGATGGGATTTTCCTTGATCCAACCGTTCTTGTGCAGCGTCCGGCAGGCCAGGGCCAGGGCCACGAAGCCCCCCGTCACCGAGGCCGTCCGGGTGCCCCCGTCTCCCTGGAGCACGTCGCAGTCGATGACGATCTGATAGCCGGGCAGCTTTTTCAGATCCACCGCCGCCCGGAGGGAGCGGCCGATGAGCCGCTGGATCTCCGCAGAGCGGCCGGAGAGCTTGAGCTTGGACACGTCCCGACGGCTCCGATCCCGGTTGGCCCGGGGCAGCATATTGTATTCCGCCGTCACCCAGCCCTCGTTCATGGGGACGTGGGGCGGCACCCGGTTCTCCACCGAGGCGGTGATATACACCTGGGTGTCCCCGCACTTGATGAGGCAGCTCCCCTCGGCAAACCGGTTGATGTTGGGGATGATCTCCACCGGCCGCAACTGATCCTTGGCCCGTCCGTCCATCCGTTTCATGCAAAAGCCTCCTCAGATAAACGCCTTGACGAACTCGTCGGCGTCGAAATAGCGCAGGTCGTCGATGCCCTCGCCCACCCCGGCGAACTTCACCGGCAGGCCCAGCTCCTGGGCGATGGCGATGGCAATGCCGCCCTTGGCGGTGCCGTCCAGCTTGGTGAGCACGATGCCGGTGATGCCGCAGGCCTCCTTAAACTGCTTGGCCTGGGTGAGGCCGTTCTGCCCCGTGGTGGCGTCCAGCACCAGCAGGGTCTCCTTGGAGCAGATGGGGCACTCCCGCTTGATGACCCGGTCGATCTTGTTGAGCTCGTTCATCAGGTTGGTCTTGTTGTGCAGCCGTCCGGCGGTGTCCACCAGCACCACGTCGGTATACCGGGCGTTGGCGGCATTGATGGCGTCAAAGACCACCGAGGCGGGGTCTGCTCCCTCCCCCTGCTTGATGATGTCCACGCCGCAGCGGTCTGCCCAGATGGTGAGCTGCTCAGTGGCGGCGGCCCGGAAGGTGTCGGCGGCGGCGAACATGACCTTTTTGCCCTCTTTTTTCAGGATGTTGCCGATCTTGCCAATGGTGGTGGTCTTGCCCACCCCATTGACCCCGATGAACAGGACGATGGAGGGCTGGCTGTACAAAATCAGCCGCTTGTCCCCCACGTTGAGCATGTCGGCCAGTATCTCCCGCATGACGGCCTTGGCCTTCTCCGTGTCGCCGATGCGCTCGGCCTCGCACCGCTCCCGGAGACGGGCCACCGCCTTTAGCGCAGAGTCCATCCCCATATCGGAGAGGATGAGGGCCTCCTCCAGCTCGTCATAGAAGTCGTCGCTCAGCTTGGTGTAGGTGTTGAAGATGTTGATCTTTTTCAGTTTATCAAAAAATCCCATGGTGTATCGCTCCTTTTGGGGTGGTGTGGGGGAATCTATTTTCCAAAAATTAAAAATTCACGCTGTCCTGGCTCCCTCCTTGAGGGAGCTGTCAGCGAAGCTGACTGAGGGAGAGCAGTAAACGCCTCCCCCTTCTGGGCGTCTTTCGGCGAATTCGTCGAGTCTCCAAAATATCCATTCTTCATTATTTAACGCCAACAGCCATCGAATTCGCCGCAGCATTTGGACGTATTGATGGTGCCTGCTGCACTCCCTCAGTCTGCCCTGCGGGCAGCCAGCTCCCTCAGAGAGGGAGCCGAGAGTGCTACCTCTTTCCCATCTCACCCCTCGATGCCCAGCTCCTGCTCCACGTCGTTGAGGTTGATGGTCAGGATGCGGCTGATGCCCTTTTCCTGCATGGTGACGCCGTAGAGGACGTCCGCCTCCTCCATGGTGCCCCGGCGGTGGGTGATGCAGATGAACTGGGTCTTATCCGTCATGCCCCGCATATACCGGGCAAAGCGGACTACGTTGCTCTCATCCAGGGCGGCCTCGATCTCGTCCATCACCACGAAGGGGGTGGGGCGGACCTTCAAAAAGGCGAAGTACAGGGCGATGGCCACGAACGCCTTCTCCCCGCCGGAGAGCAGGGTCAGCACCTTCAGCGCCTTGCCGGGAGGCTGCACCTTGATCTCGATGTCGCAGTTCAAAATGTCCTTGGGGTCGGACAGCTCCAGGGTGGCCTTGCCGCCGCCAAAGAGCTGGGTGAAGGTGAGCGCAAAGGCCTCGCCGATCTTCTGAAACTGCTGAGCGAAGATCTTCTCCATCTCGGTGGTGATGCCGCCGATGATGTCGGTCAGCTCCCCCTTGGCCTGCTGCACGTCGTCCCGCTGGCCGGTCAGGTATTCGTACCGCTCGTTCACCCGCTGGAACTCGTCGATGGCCCCCAGGTTCACGTTGCCCAGACCGGAGATCTTCCGTTTCAGCTCGCTCACCCGGCGGGTGGCCTTCTGGGTGGATTCCAGCTCCTGCCGCTGGCTCTGGGCGCCGTCGTAGCTCAGCTCGTAGCTGTCCCACAGCTTGTCCAGCAGCTGCTTCTCCTCCATGGCGGCCTGGGTCTTTTTCTGCTCCAGGGTGGAGCACTCCCGCTCCATCCGCAGCAGCTCGTCGTTCTTCTCCCGGGCGGCCTTGTCCGTCTGATTCCGGCGGCCCTCCAGGGCCAGCTTCTGGCCGTTCAGGTCGTCGATCTGGCTCTGCTGGGCGGCCTGTCGCTGGTAGATACCGGTCAACGCCTGCTGTGCGCTCTCGATCTGGCTCTGGAGGCTCTCGTTTTTCCCCTCGAACTCCCAGATCTGGGCCAGCCGGGACTCCCGGTCGCCGGTGATGTCCCGCTCCATGGACTTGAGCTCGTTGAGGGCGGCTTCGGTGGCGCTCTCCTCCGCCTCTAATGCCGCCAGCTCCGCCCGGAGAGCGGCGATCTCGTTTTGCAACGCCTCCTGCCGGGTGCGCAGGGCGGACTGGTCCTCCTCCTTGCCTGCGCTCTCCTGCCGGGTGACCTGGGCCTGCTGCTCCAGCTGGGCGATGCGCTCCTCTGCGCTCCGGGTGTCCGTCTCCGTCTGGGCGCTCCGTCCTGCCAGGCTCTCCAGCTCTGTCCGGCTGGCCTGCTCCTGCTGCTCCAGGGCTTCGATGAGGATACGGTACTGGCCCATCTCCCCCTCCAGCTTGAGCACCTGGTCGTCCTGCTCCCGCTTCTGGCCTTGGGCGGTCTCCACCTCGTAGCCTGCGGCGGAGACATCCCGCTTCGCCCCGTCCAGAATACTCCTGGCCTTTTCCAGGCTCTGCCGGACGCCCACGGCCTGCTCCTTTAAGTGCTCCAGCTCGGTGGCCCGGGACAGGATGCCCGCGCTCCGGCTGACGGAGCCGCCGGTCATGGAGCCGCCGGGATTGAGCACCTGGCCGTCCAGGGTGACGATGCGGAACCGGTGGCCGTACTTCCGGGCCATGGGGATGGCGCTGTCCATGCTGTCACAGACCACCACCCGGCCCAGGAGGTTGGAAAACACGTTTTCATACTGGCGGTCATACCGGATGAGGGTGGAGGCGATGCCCACAAAGCCCGGCTCCTGCTCCAGCCCCCGCTCCCGGAGTGCGCCGGGGCGGATGTCCGACAGGGGCAGGAAGGTGGCCCGGCCCCCGTCCCGGTGCTTCAGATATTCGATGGCGGCCTTGCCGTCCTCGGCCCGGTCCACCACGATGTTCTGCATGGCGGCGCCCAGGGCGATCTCAATGGCTACGGTGTACTCCTCCGGCGCCCGGAGCAGTCCCGCCACCGGGCCGTGGATGCCCTTCAGCCGCCCCCGCTGGGCGGCCTGCATCACCGACTTCACCGCCTTGGAGTAGCCCTCGTACAGCTTCTCCATCTCGGTGAGCATTTTGATGCGGCTCTGGAGGTCGTTGTCCTCCATGGTCAGACGGTTGGCCTGACCGGTGCAGGCGTCCAGCCGCTTCTGCCGGGTCTGGAGCCGGAGCTGATAGCCGCTGATCCGGTTGGCCAGCTCCTCCGCCCGCACCCGGGCCTCGCTGAGCTGACTCTGCTTGTCCGCCGCCTCCGCCCGGAGAGATTCCAGCCGCTGGGCGTTCTCCTGTAGCTGGGTCTTGATGGCGGTGTCCCGATCCAGCAGCTCCTGCTGGGCGGCGGCCAGGGCGGAGAGCAGCGCCCTGGCATCGGCAGCGGAGGCGGTCTCCGCCTCCGCTCTGGCCCGGAGGGTCTCGATCTCCTGTCCCAGGCTCCCCGCCTGGGCGGTGAGGCTCTCCCCCGCCAGCTGTTTCTCGCTGAGGGTGCGGGTCAGCTCCCGCTGATTTGCCCGCAGCTCCTCCAGCCGGGCCTCTCTCTGGCCGATCTGGGCGGCCACCGAGTCCGCCCGGCCCTCCTGCTGGTCCAGCTCCTGAGAGAGCCGCTGGGCGTTCTCCCGGTTGTTCTGAACCTTGTTCTTTAAAATGGCGATATCTGATTCTCTCTGGTTGGCCTCCGCAGTCAGGCCGGAGAGCTGGGCCCGGAGCTGGTCGTTCTCCACGTCCAGCTGCCGCATCTGGGCGGACAGCTCCTCCGTCCGGTGGTACAGCTCCTCCTGCTGGGCGGCGGCCTCGTCCCGCTGGCGGACGGCGGCGTCGTAATCGCTGTAGAGCTTTCGGTTGCCCAGACGGAGCCGATCCAGCTGATCCATCCACAGGGAGATTTCCAGCCCCCGCAGCTCGTCCCGGTAGAGCAGGAATTCCTTCGCCTTAGCGGACTGCTCCCGGAGAGGCTCCACCTGGAGCTCCAGCTCGGAGATCTTGTCCCCGATGCGCAGGAGGTTGTCCTCCGTCCGCTCCAGCTTGCGCTCCGCCTCCTCCTTCCGGTGACGGAAGCGGGAGATGCCCGCCGCCTCCTCAAAGACCGCCCGCCGCTCCTGGCCCCGGGTGGACAAAATCTCGTCTATTTTGCCCTGGCCGATGATGGAATATCCCTCCCGGCCCAGGCCGGTGTCCATGAACAGCTCGTTGATGTCCCGCAGGCGGCAGGACTGGCGGTTGATATAGTATTCACTCTCCCCGGAGCGGTAATACCGCCGGGTGACCATGACCTCGCTCTCCTCCATGGGGAGCATATGACCGGAGTTGTCCAGGATGAGGGAGACCTCCGCGTACCCCGTCTGCTTGCGCTGCTGGGTGCCGCCGAAGATCACGTCCTCCATCTTCCCGCCCCGGAGGGCCTTGGTGGACTGCTCCCCCATGACCCAGCGGATGGCGTCGGAAATATTCGATTTGCCGCTGCCGTTGGGCCCCACGATGGCGGTGATGGCCTCTCCGAAGGTGAGAACGGTTTTATCGGGAAAGGATTTGAACCCCTGTATTTCCAGTGCTTTTAAGTACACGCCGGCACCTCGCTATTTCTTCATAACATGACAGTTTATTATATCAGCCCGGCGTGGGATTTGCAACGGAGAAGTTACCCGAAAAACAGCGGTGCGCAGGGCGGTTTTGCCGCTCTGCGCACGAAGGACACTTTGCTTCGGATTCAGTTGGCAGATGAGCGCCCAATGCTGACCTGCCATTTACAGGGCTTTCCGTTTCTGCGGAAGGGGAAAACGCCCTTTTCCGGCTTGTAATAGGTCACCTGGCTCTCCTCATAGTCGGGGTGCTCCCCAGTTCTCTCCTCGGCGGGGTAGCCGAAGGCGATGACCGAGTGGGGCACCACGGTATCCGGCAGGGAGAACAGCTTTTTCTGGGCCTCCACCCGCTCCATCTGGGGCCAGGTGCCCAGCCACACGGAGCCGATGCCCAGGCCCTGGGCGGCCAGTACCATGTTCTGCCCGGCGATGGCCCCGTCGATCACCCAATACTCCTTCGCCGGAGGAAAAGCCCGCTCCAGGTCGCCCAAAATCAGGATGCCCACGTCACAATGTCGGAGGGGCTCCGCCGGTCTGCCGTTGGCGTCCGCCATCCGGTTGAGCATCTCCCGGTCACGGACAACGATGAATTTCCAGTCCCGGGTGTTGGCGCAGCTCGGCCCGGTCATCCCCGCCCGGAGGATGGTGTGCAGATCCTCCTGGGAGATGTGCTTTTTCGTGTACCGGCGGATGCTCCTCCGGCTCAGTACGCCCTCTGTCAGTTCCATCTGTCTCAGCTCCTTTTTCATCTCATCACCGATCACTCGCCGTCGGCTCCGTCCCGCAGATCATTCCTTTGATGGTGGCTACAGCGATGCTCTGAGGCCGGGTGCGATCCTCCAGGAGGACGATCTTCCGCTCCGGTATGACCTCCTCCAGCTCGATCTGCCGCACCCGGTCATGAGCCAGGGCCAGGGCAGCGTATTTCTCCGGCACAAAGCCCACCCCCAGGTTGTGCTCCACCGTCTGTAGCACCTGATCCATGGTGGTCACCTCCACGTCCGGGCGGAACCGGACGTTGTGGGAGAGGAACAGCATTTGATAATGCTCATAGGTACTGCTCCCGCTGCCCATGCTCACCAACGGGTACTCGGTCAGCTCCGCCAGGCGGTGCCGCTGCCGGGTCAGGTGGTAGAAGCCGGGGCCGCCCACCAAAATCTCCCGAAAGGCGAGCAGGGCAGTCTCCCGCAGGTTCGGCCCATGACTCACCGGGCTGGTGGCCACCGCCAGCTCGATCTGTCCGCTCTCCAGGGCAGTGCTGGCCTGGGGGGTAAACTGGTTGATGATGCGCAGCCGAACGCCGGGATACTGCCGGTGAAACGCCGTCAGCCGGTCAAGAAGCAGCAGCCGGAGGGCGGTCTCGCTGGTGCCGATGGAGACGACCCCCTGCTCCAGACTGCAATCCTTTTGCAGCTCCTCCTCCCCGATGCGCAGCTGCTCCACCGCCAGGGCCACATGGGAGTACAGCCGCTCCCCCTCCGGGGTCAGGGAGATGCCCCGGTTGGAGCGGACGAACAGCTTACAGCCCAGCTCGTGCTCCAGATTGTTCATGCAGCGGGTGATGTTGGGCTGGTTGCTGCCGATGGTCTCGGCGGCCCGGGTAAAGCTCTTCTGTTGGGCCACAAAGTAAAAGATGCGGTAATAGTCATAGGTCGCAGCCATCAGAGCACCTCCCCGGCGGTCTCGGCAACCGCTTCTGCTCCCATGATAGGACGGAATCCGGGGAACGTCAAGCTCTTTTTGGCCGGGACGTCACGTCCGGGCCAGTGGGCTCCGGGAGGGCCAGCAGGCGGGAGAGACTCCATAGACCGCCCGGTGCATCACTCCCGCCAGCAGGAAGGCACAAGCCACGTCCAGCACCGAGTGCTGTTTGAGAAACACGGTGGACAGGATGATGAGCACCGCCAAGACGCCGCTGGCCCGGTAGAGCGCCGGACGGCGGCGCCCCAGTCCGCAGCGGGTCAGGGCCGCCTGGACGGTCAGGGTGGCGTGGACGTGGATGCTGGGACAGACGTTGGTGCTGGTGTCCACCGCCCAGATGCGGCTCACCAGCCAGGTAAAGACGTTCTTCTCCGGGTCGATGGCAGGCCGTAGGTTCAGGCCGGTGTAGAAGCAGGTGTACAGCACCAGACAGACCGTCATCCCTCCAAAGAGCACGCCCGCAAACCGGTAATATTCTCCTCTGGGCCGCTTCAGCAGCAGATAAGCCAGCGCCGCCCCCACATAGGGGAACCACAGCAGGTAGGGAACGACAAAATACTCACAGAAGGGAATCATCCGGTCAACCGGCAGCTGTAGGATGACACAGTCCCCGGCACTCCGGCTCTCCAGCAGGGCAAACCAGGGGAGATACAGGGCAAAATAGGCGAGCGTCCAGAGCTGAGGGTATCTCCGGACAAGACGTTTCACAGCGTTCATTTGGCTTTCACCTCTCATTGTCCTCCCGAAGGCATTTGGGAGGGCAGGGACGAACCGGGCCGTCCCCATTCGATTTTCGCCGGGCGGCGGCGCCTCTCCGCTCCGGCAAGAGGCATCATACACCGGAAACCCGGCATATTCATGAAAATTTGTCTTAATTTTTCCTTAATTCCATTTAAATGCGCCCTTCGCCCCGGGCTTCTATGGCCCCGGCGACGAAAGAAAGAACTTTTTGGGAAGAACGGTTGTAATTTTGCCGCCGCTCTGTTACAATAGCAGAAGCGTCTGGACATATCCCCGGAGGGATCTGCTCCGGGTTTCGCAGAAAGGATCTGATGAAAAATGAAGAAACGTATCGGCGCACTGCTGCTGGCAATGCTGATGGTCATGAGCCTGCTGGCCGGCTGCGGCTCCACCACCGAGGACGAGGACACCACCGACTCCACCACCTCCGACACCACAGAGGATTCCACCGAATCCACCGATGACACCACGGACGACTCCACTGAGGAGACGCTCACCCTGACCGAGATCCCGGAGGAGGCCAAGGCTGATCCCATCGCCTATGTCACCGACGGCGCTATCTCTGCCAGCGACACGGTGATCACTGCTGACGGCGCCGAGATTCCCGCCAACCTCTATTTCTACTGGCTGACCTACTATTACAACTACTATTCCTACTACTATTATTACTACTACGGCTACACCTTCGATGTGACCGAGGTGGTGGATGAGGACGAGGGCTCCACCGTCGCCGACACTCTGGTCTATATGGCCTCCAACATCTCCGAGATGTACGCCGTGCTCAACGACAAGGCGGACGAGTATGGTATCACCCTCTCCGAGGATCAGGAGACCAGCCTGTCCGAGGTTCTCACCAACTACAACGACAACGCTCTGCTGTACTACACCACCAACGCCGAGGGTCTGGAGGAGGCCTATCGGGAGTCCTGCCAGGCCACCAACCTTCAGGATTACCTCTACGGCGAGGGCGGCGAGTATGAGCCCACTGACGAGACCATCGCCGACTATGCCGAGGAGCAGGGCTACTACACCTGCCGTTATATCCTGCTGTACACCGCCGACTTGGAGGATGACGACGACGGCCGGGCCGCTCAGCAGGAGGCCGCCCAGGCCATCTACGACGCCCTCCAGGGCGTCAGCGCCGACGAGCTGGAGGACACCTTCGCCGAATACCAGGCGGAGAGCAACTATGATGAGAACACCGACGAGTACACCTTTGACAGCGACGACTCCCTGGTAGACGGTTTCCGGGAGCTGGTCGAGACCCTGGAGGTGGGCGAGGTCGGCATGACCGACGAGACGGATTACGGCTATTTCGTCATTCTCCGCCTGGACTACAGCGAGGACACTCTGGCTGAAATTGAGGACGACTATATCTCCGACCTGTACAATTCCCAGATCGACGAGTGGATGAACGCCGCCACCTTCGAGACCTCTGAGGCTCTGGACGGCATGGACTGGCAGGCCTGCTTCGAGCGGATTATCGCCCTCCAGTCCGCCATCGCCGCCGAGGAGGAGGCCGCCGCTGCAGAGGAGGAGGAGTCTGAGGACGCCGATACCACTGAGGATACCGACACTGTGGAGGACACCGATACCACCGAGGATACCGATACTGCGGAGGACGCTGATACCACCGAGGATACCGATACTGCGGAGGACACCGAGGCCACTGACGATACCGCCGAGGACACCACGGAGGAATAACCTCCCCGACTATGTAAAATCGCACCGAAGCGCTCAAAGTGCTTCGGTGCGATTTTGTCTGTCGAACGAGCAGACGGTGCTGCCCCTTCCTTTTCGCTGCCCCGGGGAAATGGGGCTGTGCCGGGATATCGACCCTCATTTCTACGATAGGCACAGCCCCACGCTCAGGGCGGCGCTCCGTTTTCCTTCGGTCTGACGATGATCGAGGGCTGTTTGACAGACTGACGCCCCCGGCGCAGATGCGCCGGGGGCGGTGAGCGTCTGTTCATTCAGTTTTCGTCAGAGCCGGAAGGACTGTCTCCATCCTCGGGCTTGTCCTGCTCCGGGCCCTGAGGCGGCTCGGAGACGATGGAGATTTTCCGGGCGGGCTTTTCGATGCCGTCCGTGCCCACGCTGGGGAGGGCGGTGTTGCTGTTGTCCGCCAGGATGCGGTTGGCACCGTCCTCGGGGGTGGCCCCATAGTTGTCCACCAGGGCGGGGTCCCGGCCCTCGATAATGGCCATCATCTCCTGGCCGGTGATGGTCTCCTTCTCCAGCAGATAGGCGGCGATCTTGTCCAGCAGCTCCCGGTTCTCCTCCAGGATCTGCCGGGCCTCCTTATGGCACTGCTCCAGCAGCTCGTAAATTTCGCTGTCCACCTCGGCGGCGGTGGCCTGGGCGCAGGTGAGGCCGTAGCTCTGATCCAGATACTGGCTCTGGACGGTGGCCAGGCCCATAATGCCGTACTTGTCGCCCATGCCGTACATGGTGATCATCTTCCGGGCCAGGTCGGTGGCCCGCTCGATGTCGTTGGAGGCCCCGGTGGTGGCGGTATTGAAAACGATCTCCTCCGCAGAGCGCCCACCCAGCAGGGTGCGGATCTCGCTGCGCAGCTCCTCCTTGTCCATGAGGAATTTCTCCTCCTCAGGCAGCTGCATGGTGTAGCCCAGAGCGCCCTGGGTGTGGGGGACGATGGTGATCTTGGAGACCGGCTCCGTGCCCTTCTGCCGGGCGGCTACCAGGGCGTGGCCCACCTCATGGTAGGCGATGAGCTTTTTCTCCTTCTCGGTCAGGACGGTGCCCTTCTTCTCGGTGCCGGCGATGACCACCTCGAAGGAGACCAGCAGGTCGTTCTGGTTCACCGCCTGACGGCCCATACGCACCGCCCGGAGGGCGGCCTCGTTGACCAGGTTGGCCAGGTCTGCGCCCACGGCTCCGGCGGTGGCCTGGGCGATCTTGTTCAGATCCACGTCGTCCGCCAGGCGAATTTTCCGGGTGTGTACCTGGAGGGTGGCCAGACGTCCGGCCAGGTTGGGCCGGTCTACGGTGATCCGCCGGTCAAACCGTCCCGGACGGAGCAGGGCCTTGTCCAGCACCTCCGGCCGGTTGGTGGCCCCCAGGACGATGACGCCCTTGGTGGGGTCGAAGCCGTCCAGCTCGGCCAGCAGCTGGTTCAGGGTCTGCTCCCGCTCGTCGTTGCCGCCCAGCCGACCTCCATCTCTGGATTTGCCGATGGTGTCGATCTCGTCGATAAAGATGATGCAGGGGGCCATCTTGGCCGCTTCCTTGAACAGGTCACGGACACGGCTGGCGCCCACGCCCACGAACATCTCCACAAAGTCGGAGCCGGAGATGGAGAAGAAGGGGACATTGGCCTCCCCTGCCACCGCCTTGGCCAGCAGAGTCTTGCCGGTGCCGGGAGCGCCCACCAGCAGAGCGCCCTTGGGCAGCCGTGCGCCGATGGCGGTGTACTTGCCTGGGTTGTGGAGGAAGTCGATGATCTCCTCCAGAGACTCCTTGGCCTCGTCCTGCCCGGCCACATCCCGGAAGGTGACGCCGGTGCTCTTCTCCACATAGACCTTGGCGTTGGACTTGCCCACGTTGCCGATGCCGCCGCCACCGCCCATTCTGTCGCTCATGGCGAAGCGGTAGAACAGCACCATCACCAGCAGCATGATGGCCATGGGCAGCACGTAGCTGATGAGGATCTCAGAGAGCAGACTGCTCTGCTGATAGGGGGAGTAGTAGGCCACGCCGTGCTCCTGGAGCAGGAGCAGGAAATCCGTATAGCTCAGGGGGGTGGTGTACAGGGTGGGCATCTCCGCTCCCTCCGGGACGGAGGTATAGCCCTGCTCCGTGTAATACTCCTCCAGCCAGGCGGCCTCCCCCTCCTCGGTGAGGGTGACGGTGTACTTGCCGGACTCCAGCATGACCTCCTCCACCTGGTCGGATTCCACCATAGTGATGAGCTCGCTGAAATAAATCTCCACCGAACCGGTGGTCTCCGTGCGGCTCAAAACATAGTTGCCAAATATGGTCAAAATCAGCGCCCAGATGACCAGGGTGACGATGCCGGTGATATTTCGTCTCCGGTTGTCGTTCTGGTTGGGCTTCTTTTTCTTATTGTTATCGTTCAAGGACATAACCCTCTTCATTTCCGCCGCAGGCCGCAGCTGATACTAATCATCGTATAATATAGCACAGGGCCGGGGCAAAAACAAGGAAAAGCCCCGTGAACATTCTGTAAAAGGTCGAAAGACTTGTGAAGAATTTGGATTCCACCTTTTTATGGCCGTCGAAATGTGGTATACTGCATTTATCCGGTCACGGGGCCTCCGTCCCGTAACCGTTGCGAAACGAGAGGTGTCTCCATTGAACGACAAAAGAGACCGGCGCACCGAGCCGGACAGCCCGGCGGACGGCGTGATCGAGGGCCGCAATGCGGTGATCGAGGCGCTTCGGGCCGGGACGAATATCGACAAGATCATGATCGCCCGGGGAGAGACGGACGCAGCCCTGGGACATATTGCGGCAAAGGCCCGGGAGAAGGGCATCGTGGTGGTAGACGTGGATCGGCGGAAGCTGGATCATATGAGCCAGACCCACGCCCACCAGGGGGTCATCGCCATCGCCGCCGTCCGGGAGTACGCCAGCGTGGAGGACATTCTGGCCGCCGCCCGGCAAAAGGGGGAGCCGCCCCTGGTGCTGGTGTGTGACGAGCTGTCCGACCCCCACAATCTGGGGGCGGTGATCCGCACCGCCGAGTGTGCCGGTGCCCATGGGGTCATTATCCCCAAGCGCCGGAGCGCCGGGCTGACCGCTGTGGTGGCCAAGACCTCCGCAGGAGCGGTGTCCTATGTGCCGGTGGCGAGGGTGCCCAACCTGACCGCCTGCCTGAAGGAGCTGAAGGAGGAGGGCCTCTGGGTGTTCGGCACGGCGGCGGAGGGCAGCGTCAGTCTCTACGACGCCGACCTGAAGGGCCCCGCCGCCATCGTCATCGGCTCCGAGGGCAGCGGCATGAGCCGCCTGGTGGCGGAGAACTGCGATTTTACCGTCAGTATTCCCATGAAGGGAAAGCTGAATTCACTCAACGCGTCTGCGGCGGCGGCGATTTTGCTCTATGAGGCGGTGCGCCAGCGCCTGGGCGGGAACGGATGATGAGATAGGGTGATACTGTGACGAACGAAAACAGACAGCCGGACGAGCTGGACATCGACGGTCTGCTGAAAACCATCCGGGAGCCGGAGGCTGTCCCTCCCCCCGCTCCGGAGCCCTCTCCGGTGCAGGAAGCTCCTGACCCGGATGACGGCGTCGACTCCAACGTGGCGGCCATGCGGGAGCAGATTCGCTCCCTGATGGGATCCTGGGGAGAGGAGACAGAGCCGGAGGCGGAGGCCATTCCGCCTGCTCCGGAGGAGACTGCGCCTCCCGCCCCGGAACCGGATCGTCCCCGCCAGCGCTTTCAACGGGCAGAGCAGCCGGAACCCGCTCAGGTCGTTCCGGCAGAGCCGGAGCCGGAGCCGGAACCGGAACCGGAGGAGGAGCCGGAGCCGACAGCGCCCTTAGAGGAGCTGCCGGAGGAGGTATCGGCGCTCGTAGAGGAGCCCTCCGCCCCGCCGGAGCCGACGGTAGCAGAGGCCCCCGCAAAAAAGCGCCGCCGCTCTCTGTGGGAGCTGCCGTTGTTCCGCCTGTTCCGGCGGGAGACGCCAAAGCCCCAGGAGGAGCCGCCCCGGAGTGAGCCGCCGGTCTCGGCTTACATACCCGATGACCCGGTGGACGAGGGTGAGCCCGCCCCTGCGGATGAGGGCCCGGAGCTGCTCACCGACATTCTCCCTCCCAGCCATATGCGGCAGGAGGAGCCGATCCCTGCCCGGTCAGCCGCTCAGCCGCCGGAGGAGCCGGAACCGACAGAGCTACCGGAGCAACCGGAACCGCCCGAGACACCGGAGCAACCGGAACCGGTCGAGACACCGGAGCTACCGGAACTGAGAGAGACGGCAGAGGAACCGACCCTGGAGGAGCCGCCGGAGACCGAGATTCCGGAGGAGCCGGAGGATGCTCCGCCACCGGAGGACATTCCCGACGACGTGCCGCTCAGCGATTCCGAGTGGGAAAAGCTGGCCCAGACCCCGGAATACCGGGAGCCGCCCAAAAAGCCCTCCGTCCAGGAGGAGCGCCGGGTACAGGTGTTGACCCTCCACGTCCGCAAGCGGGAGGACGCCGCCCAGGACGAGTCCGCTGACCGACGGGCCTTTGACCAGGACGAGACGGAGATTGAACCCCGCCGTCCCGTCCCGGAGGAAACCCCAGCGGACGACGGCTGGGAACAGATGGTCATTCCCGGTCTGGCCCCGGATGAGCCCACAGAGCCCCCATCTCAGGAGGATGCCACCCCACCGGAGTCCCGGGAGATTTCGCCCTCCGATGCCGTTGCCTGGGAGCCGTCCCGGTCTGAGCCTGTGGATGAGGAGGACGAGGAGGATGAGGCCTCCGAATCGCCGGAGGACTGGGACGAGGACGTGCCGGACGAGTCTCTGCTGGAGCGTCCGGAGCGTGGCTCTGGCCTGCTCCGGCGGGCAGCTGCGGGAGCAGCCGTCATAGGAGCCAATCTGCAAAGAGAGTGGGCCAAACGGAGGGCCGCTGCCGAGGAGCGGCGGCGCACCGAGGAGAAGGATCGCCGCACCGCCCAGGAGGAGGAGCGGCGCATCCGGGAGCAGGAGCGGGCCTCCCGGCGCAAGGCCCGGACCGACGAGACGCCGGAGGAGGAGTCGGTCTCCCCGCCTGTCCGCCGGAAAACCCCCAAGGACAACGTGGTGGAGATGCCGCCCCCGGAGCAGCCCGGTCTGCTCCAGCGGAAGCTGGAGGAGATGGAGGAGCGGGCCAACCAGTTTGCCGACTCCATGTTCCAGAGCGAGAGCGAGGAGGGGCAGGAGGAGGAGGCCATGCAGCGCATGGCCGAGCAGCACATCCCCGGCACTGACGAGGAGCGGCCTCCCCGCAAGCCCAAAAAGCAAAAAAAGCCGGAGCGGGACAAGCATTCCGCCCGGCGTATCCCGGACACCTCTCCCCGGGAGCTGGCCCGGATCTACAACGGGAGCTGGCGGAGCGTTCGGGGCCGTCTGCCCTTCCAGCTGGCCATCGCTGTCGTCCTGCTGGGGATCACAGCGGTAGCGGATGACGCACTCCCCTTCCTCACCGGGACACTGCTCAGCGAGGATCTGCGTATCACCGGGCTGCTGCTGGCGGTGGGCCTGCTGGCCGCCTGTGTCGTGGGTCTGGACACCCTGCTGGAGGGTATCCTCCAGCTGTTCCGGGGCCGTCCGGGGCTGAATACCCTGTCCTCCATCGGGGTGGTATTCACCCTGATCGACGCCCTGTGGTATGCCGCCCTGAGTCGGGAGGGCCCCCTGCCCTTCTGCGGCTTTGCGGCCCTGAGCCTGTGGACGGTGGCCTGGGGCAACAGCCGGAAAAAGGAGGGGCAGAAGCGCTCCTCCGAGGACGTGGCCGCCCGCAGCAGCTTTGAGCGCCTGACCATGGACGAGGACAAGTGGGAGGATCGGGGCACCTTTATGAAGGAGCCCGGCTCCGCCCGGGGCTTTGGCCGTCAGATGCAGGATCTGGACGGGGCGGAGCAGGTGTACCGCTATGCCGCCCCGGTGATGATGATCGCCTGTCTCGCCTTTGGCGTCATGTCTGCCGTAGGCCAGGGCGCTCCCCAGCGGCTCATCTGGAGCTGGTCGGTCATCTTTATCCTGGCCACTCCCCTGTCTGCGACCCTGGCCTACGGGCTGCCCTATGCCCGGCTGGTGAAGCGTCTCCACTCCGCCGGAGCGGTGATCGCCGGGTGGGACGGCGCCGCCTCCATGCAGGGAGAGGCGGGTATCGTGTTCACCGACCGGGATCTGTTCCCGGAGGGCTCGGTGGAGCGGAAGGACATCCGCAGCTTCGGCTACGTCTCCCTGGAAAAGCTCATCGGCTGCACCGCCTCCATCATCCGGGAGGCAGACGTGGGCCTGGCCGGGGTATTTGACGACCTGGTTCGCATCCACGGCGGCTTCTACCGCCGGGTGGACGATCTGAGCTACTCCAATGCCGGAGGCTTTTCCGGCATGATCCGGGGAGATCAGGTGCTGGTGGGTACGGCGGACTTTATGCAGGTGATGAAGATCGAGATCAGCCCGGGCTATCAGGTGCGAAACGCCGTGTTCTGCGCCATCAACGGACAGCTCCAGGGGGTGTTTCCTCTAATCTACAGCCTGCCGCCCCAGGTTCGGCCTGCGGTGAACTACCTCGTCGCCGCCGGCATCCATCCCATTCTGGCCACCCGGGACTTCAACATCACCCCGGCGGTGCTGCGCCAGCGGTTCCGCCTCCCGGTGGATCGGATGCAGTATCCCTCGGTGGAGCATCGGTTCGCCCTCTCCGCAAAGGGTCAGCCCCACAACGAAACCCTGGGAGCGCTGATCTTCCGGGAGGGGGTGGAGGCCTATACCGCCGCCATTCTGGGCGGCCGCCGTCTGGTGACGGTGGTGCGGCTGAACACCGTGCTCACCGTGGCCGCCTCGGTGATCGGGGCGCTGCTGGGCTTCTACCTGACCCTGATGAGCGCCTACGCCTCTCTGAGCCCGCTGAACATCCTGGTGTTCCTGCTGGCCTGGCTGGTGCCCACTCTGCTCATCTCCAACGGTGCAGACAAGTTCTGACGCCGCCTTATTCCAAAGCAAAAGCAGGTCAAGGGGGATATCCCCTGACCTGCTTTTGTTCTGCCGGGCCGGGCAGCGGTTCACCTCCCGGCCGTCGTCCCCAGTCGGCGGCTCCATCGACCGCTGAGATGAGACAGATCCAGCAGGGCGACGAGATCGTCCACCAGATTCACCAGCCAGGCCTCCCGGCTCCGGGGAAGGTATCTCCCGGCGGGCCACATATGGGAGAGGATGATGTTCCGCTCCCGCTCTGTCAGGTGCGTGACCTGCTCGGCGTTCTCCGCCGCCATCTCCGGGTGATGGAGACAGAGGGACAGACTGCTGTCCGCCTCCTGAAAAAACAGGTCATGGAGCAGGCCCGCCCGGGCCGCCGCCCGGCTGTCCCAGTGCCAGCGGCGGGCCAGAGCAAAGGATATGTAGGACACCAGCAGGACGTGCTCATAGCGGTTCGTCCAGCGGTGGTGCGGTATGGTGCGCAGGCGACGCACCCGGCTGTCCGCCGTCAGAGAGGAGACGCACCGGAAAAAGGCCCGGATCTCCTCGTCGGTAAACAGGCGCATAAGGCCACCTCCGTTTCGGTCTGCATCGGCTTTTCTCAGGGCCATTCTAGCACACCGCAGATGGGATGTCATGTGGAAATGGGCGGAAAATGCGTCAGATCCTTCCTGATTTCCTTTGATTCCTTCCAGACCATGCACTTTTTTCCAAAATTCTTCGAACGACCCCGGCTCTGCGGATCGCCGGCGCTCCCGGCCTGCGGCCCTCTGTATGCCTGGGGCGCTTTCCCCGATCAGGCAGGAAAAGATTTCCATTTTTGCATGGATTTCTCCCTGATGAATTGATTTCCACTTATGGGAATGATATAATTATAATATCACGCAGCGAGATCGCTGCCCGGAAAGGAGTTTTTCCATGAAAAACATCAAAAAGTATGTAGCCGAGGCCATCGGTACCTGTGTTCTGGTCACCTTTGGCTGCGGCACGGCTGTCGCAGTGGGCTGTGACAGCGCCTCCGGCAGCGGCTATCTGCTGACTGCCCTGGCCTTTGGGCTGGTCATCGTCGCCATGGCCTACAGCATCGGCAACATCTCCGGCTGCCACATCAACCCCGCCGTGTCCCTGGCCATGCTCATCCGGAAGCAGCTCACCGCCACCGACTTTGTGGGCTATGTGGTGTCTCAGCTGGTGGGCTCTGCCGTGGGCTGCGTCATCCTGGGCATCCTGTTCGGCTTTGACTGTGGCTTTGGCGCCAACCAAATCCAGTCTGGCTGGGCCAACGGCTCGGTGGGCGGCGCACTGGTGGCGGAGATCATCCTCACCTTCGTGTTCGTCCTGGCCATCATCGGCGTCACCAGCAAGGTGGAGAACGGAGCGGTCTCCGGCCTGGTCATCGGCCTGACCCTGACCCTGGTACACATCCTGGGCATTGCCCTGACCGGCACCTCGGTCAACCCCGCTCGGAGCCTGATGCCCGCCATTTTCGCCGGCGGCGACGCTCTGGCACAGGTCTGGATCTTCATCGTCGGCCCTCTGGTGGGCGGCGCACTGGCTGCCCTGGTATACGGCTGGCTAGAGAAGGGCGACAAGGCCTGAGAGCGATTTCCCACAATCCATCGACATTCGGAGCCACGGCAGCGTGGCTCCGTTTTTTTCGCCCGGAGTCGGAACCGGTCGCATCCTGTCTGGCTAGAATTTCCAGATTTTTACAGAAATGAGAGGATATGGAAATTCAAATCCATTTTCGACAGAAGGGCAGAGCTTTCGACGTGAGGCGCACAAAGGGGGATTTTTGCCAAAATCGGGGGAAGATGCGGGAACGGACGGGAAGCATCGGGGAGAAAAACAACCTCTTTTGTCGAAACGTCGCAAAAGGTCGGAACTGATCGACAAAAAGGTAAATTTTTTAGTTGAAAAAGGATTGCGAACGGCGTTGGAGTGTGTTAAATTATGGATAGAGGTTTACAGGAACACGTCAAACAGCCCACAATGAGCTGTATTTTTAAAATGAAAGGCAAAGGGGAAGGATGCAAATGAACATCATCAAAGTTGTGATTGCAGACGCAGATGAGGACGCTCGCTCCAGTCTGGTGAAGGAGCTGGGCACAGAGCCGGATATCCAGGTAGCGGGCGTGACCGGCGAAGGAGGAAAGGTCATCGGCCTGCTCCGGGAGACCGGGGCGGAGGTGCTGGTGATGGATTTGGTGCTATTCGGGATGGACGGGCTGGAGCTGCTGGAGCAGATCAACACCCAGGAGGCCAGAAGGCCGGGCATCCTGATCTATTCCAGCTTTGTGGCCGGTGGTGTGGCAGCCCGGTCTGCGGAGCTGGGGGCGGACTACTTCCTGACCAAGCCCAGCCGGGGCCAGGCGGTGGTGGAGCGGGTTCGCCTGCTCCGCAACAGCGCCACCGTCACCCCCAAGGCCTATCAGAACATGGAGACCCTCGTCACCTCCATTATCCACGAGATCGGCGTTCCCGCCCACATCAAGGGCTACCAGTACCTCCGGGAGGCCATCCTCATCGCTGTGGATGACATGGACGTGATCAACGCCGTCACCAAGGTGCTCTATCCCGAGGTGGCCAAGCGGTATGGCACCACCGCCAGCCGTGTGGAGCGGGCCATCCGCCACGCCATCGAGGTGGCCTGGGATCGGGGCGACCTGGAGACGCTGCAAAAATACTTCGGCTATACCGTATCCAACGCCAAGGGAAAGCCCACCAACAGCGAGTTCATCGCCATGATCGCCGACCGTCTCCAGCTCCAGCGAAAGGAGCGCTAAGCGTGCGCAAAACCGGCCCGGCTCCCATAATGGGAACCGGGCCGGTCAGCGTATTTTGTGTTTGAGGTGATTTAGCCTGCCTGCTCTGCCAGCAGCCGCTCCAGACCCTGGGCGATCTGGTCGGGGCAGGAGGTGCCCTTCATGCCGCAGCGGATGCCCTTCATCCGGCTGATAGCCTCCTCCGGGGTCATGCCCTTCAGCAGAGCGCCGATGCCCTGGAGGTTGCCGTTGCAGCCGCCCACGGCCTCCATGCTCTGGATGACCTGCCTGCCGTCGGCCTCCTCCAGCTCGATCCGGATCTCCCGGGAGCAGACGCCCCGGGGCTTGAATGTGTACAGCATAGCGATTCCTTTCTCTGTAGCGGCGGGGCCTTACAGCTTTTCCACGATCTCCGCCGTATCCATGGCGATCATCAGCTCCTCGTTGGTGGGGATGACCAGCACCTTCACCTGAGAGCCCTCGCCGGAGATATCGACCTCCTCGCCCCGCTTGTGGTTGGCCTCCTGGTTCAGGGGAGCCACGCCCATATAGCTCAGGCCCTCGGTCATGGCGGTGCGCAGCTCGGGGCTGTTCTCGCCCACACCGGCGGTAAAGACGATGGCATCCACCCCGCCCATGGCGGCGGCGTAGGAGCCGATATACTTTTTCACGTCATAGCAGAACACGTCGATGGCCAGCTTTGCCCGGACGTTGCCCTCTGCGGCGGCGGCGTCCAGATCACGGAAGTCGGAGGACACCCCGGAGATGCCCAGCACGCCGGACTTCTTGTTGAGGATGTTCATCATCTCGCCGATGGAGAGATTGTACTTGTTCATCAAAAACTCCATGACGCCGGCGTCCATGTCGCCCGCCCGGGTGCCCATGGGGAGGCCCGCCAGGGGCGTCAGGCCCATGGTGGTGTCCACGCACTTGCCGTTTTTGACGGCGGCGATGGAGGAGCCGTTGCCCAGATGGCAGGTGATGATCTTCAGCTCCTCGATGGGCTTCCCCAGCATGGCGGCGGCCCGGGCGGAGACGAACCGGTGAGAGGTTCCGTGGAAGCCGTAGCGGCGGATCTTGTCGTTTTCGTAGTACTCATAGGGGATAGCATAGGTGTAGGCCACGGGAGGCATGGTCTGATGGAAGGCGGTGTCAAACACGGCCACCTGGGGCACCTTGTCCCCCAGCACGGCGGCGCAGGCCCGGATGCCGATGAGGTTGGCGGGGTTGTGGAGGGGAGCCAGGGGATTGCACTCCTCGATGGCCTTCAGCACCTCGTCGGTGAGCAGGACGGAGGAGGCGAAGCTCTCGCCGCCATGGACGACCCGGTGGCCCACGGCGTCAATCTCGCTCATAGAGGACAACACGCCGTTGTCCTTGTCAACCAGGGCGTCCAGCACCGCCTGGATCGCCTCAGAGTGGGTGGGCATGGCCACATCCACTGCGTTCTTTCCCGCCTTGCCCGGCACCTGGGGCTTGTAGGTGAATTTGCCGTCCAGGCCGATGCGCTCGCACAGGCCCTTGGCCAGCAGCTCGCCGGTGGCGGGGTCCAGCAGCTGATACTTCAGGGAAGAGCTTCCCGCATTGATGACCAGAATATTCATACTGTGATTCTCCTTTGCGATGTCCTGTGCCCGACCTTAGCGCTTGCGCAGACCTGCCGGACACGCTATAATAATTCTATTACAAAACTGTGTGAAGAACAACCGTTTTTTGGAGAATTTTTGAAAAACGCCGTCCCGCCAAAAGGAGGAAGCCTCATGCCCGACCCAAACGTCCCCCGTTCCGCCGCAGGCGTCGTCTGTGAGCTCGACCCCTTCCACCGGGGACACCGCTGGCTGCTGGAACAGATCAGAGCTGCCTGCCCGGAGAAGGGGATCGTCTGCGTCATGAGCGGCGGCTTTACCCAGCGGGGGACTGCCGCCGCCCTGGATCGCTCCGCCCGGGCGGAGATGGCTCTCCGGGGCGGAGCGGACCTGGTGCTGGAGCTGCCCCTCCTCTGGGCGGCCTCCTCGGCGGAAACCTTCGCCCGGGGGGGCGTTGGGTGTCTGCTGGACACCGGAATCGTGGACACCGTCGCCTTCGGCAGCGAGGATGGCGACCTCTCCCGGCTGACCCCGGCGGCCCGGGCTCTGGACAGCGACGCCCTCCAACCCCTGCTCCGGGCAGGGCTGGAGGACGGTCTATCCTACCCTGCCGCCCGCCAGCGGGCGCTGGAGCGGTTGATTGGGGAGCGTGGGCGCTGCCTGGAGACGCCCAACAACATCCTGGGGGTGGAGTACCTCCGGGCCCTCCGGCACTGGGGCCGGGAGGACGTGACCGCCCTGACCTTCCCCCGACAGGGAGCGAACCATGACAGCCAGCAGGAGACCGAATGGCCCTCCGGCTCCCTGCTCCGCCGCTGGATGAGCGACGGGGAATGGACAAGGCTGGAGGCCGCCCTCCCCGGCTCCAGCCGGGAGATCGTGGCCCGGGAGCGGGAGGCGGGCCGCTGTCCCGCCCGGCTGGAGGCCTGTGAGCGGGGGATCCTGGCCCGGCTCCGCTCCATGACGGAGGAGGAGCTGTCCGCCCTGCCGGACTGGGCCCCGGGACTGGAGCGGCGTCTGGCCCGGGCCGCAGGGGAGGCCACCACGCTGGCACAGCTCTACGACCTGGCCAAGACCCGCCGCTATCCCGAGGCCCGCATCCGGCGCATGGCGCTGTGGGCTTTCCTGGGGCTGACTGCCGACCAGCGCCCGAAACGGGCGCCCTATCTCCGGGTGCTGGGCTTTAACCGCCGGGGGCAGACCCTGCTCCGGGAAATGAAGGGCCGGGCAAGGCTCCCGGTGGTTCTCCGCTCCGGACAGATACGGCAGCTGGGACAGGACGCCCAGGCCGTCTTTCAGGCGGAGTGCCGGGGAGAGGATCTGCGGCAGCTCTGCCTGCCCCGGCCCGGCCCCGGCGGTCTGGAGTGGCTCAGGACGCCCGTCTGCCTGACCAGTCCTGATTCAGCCGGATGGGACTGATGGAGATGGCCAGCTTGAGCAGGCCGTCCAGCTTGGCCTCCCCCCGCTCCACCGTCCGGGAGACGGTGGAGAGATTGATCCCCAGCCGGGACGCCACCTCCGTCATGCTCTCCCCCAGGAGATAGTAGTGCACCATGCACTCCGTCTCCCGGGGGGTAAGCCTGTCCCGAAGGGCGTCCACCAGGGCCAGCTGATAACGATCCAGATCGGAGTCCAGCTCCGGATGGATCACGTGCCGGAGCAGGTGGGCCGTCTTTTTGGCGTAGGGCGCTCCCCGGCGATAGATGGGTCTGGACATAAATTTTTCCTCCTTGCCGCAAAAAGTTTCAATCAGGTATTGACAAACCGATTCGATTCCGGTAAAATACTCCTTGCTGATTCCGAGAGGGCGAGCTTGCTGGTATAGCTCAGTTGGTAGAGCAGCTGATTTGTAATCAGCAGGTCGGGGGTTCAAGTCCGTCTACCAGCTTTCAGCAACAATAAAATATGGAGGAGTACCCAAGTGGCTAAAGGGGGCAGACTGTAAATCTGTTGGTTGACGCCTACAATGGTTCGAATCCATTCTCCTCCATCGTGACCGGGAACCGAGTATTCGGTTCCCGGTTCCTTTTTTGTCCTCGTCGGTTCGGTATTCGCAAGAATCGAACGTTTGTTCTATCTGATGCAGATATAGTATCACCAAACGGAGAATATGTCAAGGGGTGTTTTGAAAATTTCCCCGTACGGAGATATCCAGATTGGGCAAAGGGGTATCTGTAGCATTTCTTAAAAATGCGCCGGGCTATTTTCTTTGTCCGGTTCAGATGATATAGTAGGCAGAAGGGACAAGCTCACGCAGGGGGGACAGAACATGAAAACGGTTGCAGTCATAGACGACGACGTGGCCATCGGCGATCTGCTGGCGGAGGTACTGACCCGGGAGGGGTACGGTGTATTGAGGGCTCTGGTACAGAGGCGCTTTATCTCCTTACCCAGAATAAACCAGACCTTGTTTTGCTGGATTTGATGCTTTCCGGACTATCCGGCGTTTTGCGATTGCGCCGGATAGGTCTGGCTTTAAGATTGCGGCAGGTCTACCTTGCCGACAAAAGAATAATAGATTGGGATATTCTGTCCCGATAATATGGATGTATCGCTACGAAAAAGACTGTTTGTAAAATCGTAAGTATTATTGTGGCTGTCTTGACGGTCGTTGCTATCGTAGGCGCAGTAACCGTGACAGGTAGCGGCTTCTTGGATTTGAGTAATATTGCCCGATATTTCCTCATTGGTTTTGCCGTTGTTTTTGGCATTGTTGCTGTGATTACCGCAAGATACGGTTGGAAGTTCAAATAAACTTCCCGCTGTTCTGCCCCAAATGCAAGCGGGAAACGATGATCAGCGTAACCGGGCAGAATGTGGTCAACAAGCCAAAAAAACGATATGGAGTCTGCAAACAAAAAGTCAATGGGTAAATGAAGAAAATTTAACAGCTCA
>JAJPWY010000034.1 GCA_021205725.1 Clostridiales bacterium | reverse complement strand
CTGGCTCTCCGAGCCAGATACAGCCACTCGGCGCACCACCGAGTCCAGCTCCGCTGATCCTTGGCGTCACCGTCAAAGGCCGGCGGGGCGTTTTCGCCCATGCTGGAGTACTTCCGGGCGGTGGATTTGTTCTTCTCCGCCTGGGTGCGTCCGCCACTGGCATAGGGCGGGTCGGTGATGATGGCGTCGAAGGTGCCGGGGGCGAAGCCCTCCAGTATCTGCAACGCATCGCCCTGGAGAATGGTCCATTTGGGGGCGTTGGTCATTGGCATTTCCTTTCTCTGCTGTTTTTCTGCTGTGCCGCTTCGGTCATCGCTCTTTCACGCCGGGATTCCGGGGCTTTGCGCTGCGATACCAGGGGGGAAGCGCATCCCGCTGTTCCTGTACCTCCTGCCTGACGTGGTTCAGGGCCATGTGGAGCCGCTTCACCGGGAGGCCGTTCTGCACAAAGCCCTCCCGAATACCGTTGAAATAACGGGTGGAGGGCAGCGTGGGGGTCAGGTTTCTCCCGTTCATGACGTAGGCCATGCCCCGGAGCTTTCGGCCTTCGGTGTCAAATACGGTCACAGTCTCCTTGCGATAGAGCCGGGGATACCCCTCGTAATGATCCAGGGAGCGCTCACAGCCAGGCGTTAGCTTCCAGAGCAGGCCATAGACGTAGGAGCCTCCCTTCGGCGCAATGGTCGCCACGCCGTTGCCGCTGCCGTTGCCCCGGAAGAGCAGCTCGTAGCCCTCCAGCATGACCGGGCCGACCACCTGGGCGTCCGGGCAGCGGTAGGCCATCTGCTCCAGGTTGATGTTGCTGCCGTAGGCGAAGTACAGCCGTTCCGGGTTGTCCTGTTGAACGGCGTCCCGTTCATGTGACTTTTCCATCGCATAGTAGTGGACGCTGGGCGCCGCCTGGCTGTTCAGGGCCTGAGCATAGGCCTGGGCGTCATCCAGGGAGGAGAACTCCAGAGGAGTCCCATTCTCCCTGCACCACGCCTCGGCAGGCCCAAACCGGGAGGAGCCGTCCCGGACGGCCCACACACCGTATACCGGCTTCATCATTCTTCCAGCCTTTCCAGTGCGCCGATGGCCTCCAACCGCTCCAGGATGGCGGCGGCCCGCTGTTCGGTGGAGCCTTCTGGCAGCGGACAGGGCTTTCCGGTCATCCGCCGCACAGCGTATTGCAGGAACCGGATATAGGCGTCGGTGGTGGAGAATTCAGAGGAGTCAAAGGTGAGCAGCCGGAGCTGCTCCAGAATGTCCACTGGCGTCCCCTGAAAAATCGTCTCATCGATCATGATCTTCATCGTGTTGTCATCCCCTTTCAGGCTCGTTTGTTTGTCGGTTTTTCTTGTGGACGGACTCATAGCAGTCCTTGTCGTACCGCCAGGCCCGGTCGCCCTCCAGATTGGCCAGGAGGTGGTTTCGGGTGTTTTTGAACTCGTCGCCGTTGAGCCCCAGCCGCACCAGCCAGACCCGGAAGGTGAACAGCTCGTTGTCGCTCTCCGTACGCCGCATGAGTGCGCTGCGCTGGGAGAGGGCCTGGGCAGACATGGCAAGGCACAGATTGACATAGGCTGCGGCCCGACCGGCATGGAGGGTGGAGTTGAAGCAGCGCCACTCGATGGTACCCCGGTAGAACACAGAATGAAGGTTAAGGGCGTAATAACGGGTCCAGTTGTAATGACTGCAGGAATCCACAGCGCCCTCGTACCAGATGCGCTCCAGTTGAGTCAGGTCGGGCGTCTCGGTGGAGGGGAGCTTGCGCACCTGCTTCAGCATGGGTTCCCGCACCTTTTTGCACCAGCGCTCCGCTCTTTCCTCGTTCACCTGGAGGGCCTTGAAGAGCAGATCCTCCTTAGAGTACATGATGGTGAGCAGATTTTTCAGGCTCTGGCGATTGTGGTTGGCGGCGTCCACATGGATATGGAGACCGCAGCTGTCGTTTACCTTGCCGCCTGCCCGGCGGAGGCAGCGGATACACTCCTGGAGCTTGGGCAGCTCGTCATAGGACAGCTTAGGGGTGACCATTTCCACCCGGTAGAGAGGGCTGTCAGCGGGGACGTAGCTGTTGCCGTCCTTCCGCTCCGGTCGGATGCTGGAATCGCTCATCAGCTTCCAGCGCTTGCCCTCCCGGTCGTTCACCGCCCAGGCGTCATAGCCGCCCCGTATGTATTTCGCCGTGGAGCCAAAGTAGCTGGCCAGGGCCTGAGCCGCCTGCTCTCTGGTGATGCCGGTGAGCTCTACCTCCACGCCAAAGAACTGATCCTTGATGCCGGTCATGGGCCGTCGCCACCTCTCAGAGACCGGTCGGCGGCGCAGAGCCTTCGCCCAATGGCCTCGACGACGTTTACCGTCACGCAGTTGCCCGCCTGCCGGTAGGCCTGTGCGTCGGAGACGACGGCCAGGAGCCGGTCGATCTGATTGTCGGCAAATCCCTGCAGGCGCAGACACTCCCTTGGCGTCAGCCGCCGTATCCTGCCGGAGCGCATGACCACCCCCTGATGCCCTCCGGTGGTGAGGGTATGGGCGATGTCCCGCCCCACCCGGCCACGGCGGGTATCGCTGTTGGGATAGCTGAGATCCACCGTGTCGCCGGGTCGGGCGACAGAATAGCCCTTCTTCGTCCCCTCGCGGATGAGAAGCAGATCGCCGGGGTCGGCATCTACAAAGTACAGCCCGGACTTGCCGCCGTTACCGGATGCACTGGCGGTCAGGGTGCGGGCGGCGCCCTGTGCGTCATAGACCCGCTTTCCCTGGGGGCCGCCTCTGATCTGAACAAGAGTCGTTCCACCTGCGCCGAAGAGAGGAAATACTTTTCCGGCGCATCGGGAATCAAGATATCCGACAAGGAACACCCGCTGCCGGGACTGGGGGACGCCGAAATGGGCGCTGTTAAGCACCATCCATTCCACACCATACCCCAGCTCTGAAAGCGTGGCGAGGATGGCTGCAAATGTCCGCCCGCCGTCATGCGATAGCAATCCGGGTACGTTTTCAAGCAGCAGATACGCAGGCCGTCTCGCCTGAGCCAGTCGGGCAACCTCAAAGAAAAGCGCCCCTCTGGGGTCGTGAAACCCCAGCCGTTTACCGGAGATGGAATAGCTCTGACAGGGAAATCCGGCGCAGAGGAGGTCGAAGAAGGGCATCTCTGTGGGGTCGATGGTTTTGACGTCTCTATAGTATCGTTCCTCCTTCTCCGGGCGATGGATGGCCCGGTATCCTTCGTCGGCGTGGGGATCCAGCTCACAGTGGCCGACGCACCGAAAGCCGCCTGCCCGCTCCAGCCCGGCACGGAAGCCGCCGATGCCGGAGAACAGGTCAAAATAGGGGATCATCGTCATCATCTCCTCTCTGGAGGGCATAGAGAAAGCCGAGGACGTCTGCATCTGTATCCCCGGCCTGTCCGCTGGAGGATACTGTTTCGTGAGTGGCTGTACAGGCTGACAGCTCCTCCCGAAGGAGCTGCCGGAGTTCATCCAGCAGTATGTGCCTGTCCTGATACCGACAGATCATGTGGGCCAGAGCGGGCATTCGCTGCCGGGCGGGAAAGGCGGAGAGAATGGACCAGGCACGGGCCTGCTCCGGGTCGCTCAATCGGAAGCTGGCACCGAAGCGGATGCGGTCAGGGGGTTTCGGCATCCTTGACTCTCTCTGACATTCGGGCCGCCAGCCGCTCAAAGCCTCTGGCGTTCAGGGATACGTCGTCCAGGAGGAAAGGCCGACACAGGGCCGCACCTCCGGCGACATGGCGTTTCAGCAGCCCCGCCCCGCCGCCCAGGAAAACGGAGGGCATGGCCCGAAGATTCAGTCCGGTCTCAGCGATGGCAGAGAAGAGCTGCTGGACATAGTCGTCTGCGACGGCCAGGATAATAGACCTGGCCTGCTCGTCCATGCCAGATGGCTCGTCCCGGAGGACGCTCTCGATCTGGGCCGGGGAGAGGGAGAGCCCCAGCTTCTGGCGAACCTGCTCCTCCGCCCGCTCCAGACAGCGGATGACCCCCAGCTCCAGGCTCCGGCAGGTGGCGGCACTGGGGATGCGATGGTCGATCCGCATCAGGTCGACCGTCCACCCACCGATGTCAGCCAGGATGACTGACGGCTCCTCCAGCAGCTCCGGCTGGGTGAGAACGGCGGAGTAGCCCTGAGGAAACAGGAGCACGTCTGAGACGGTGATACAGAACTGCCTGCCGGAAAACCGGAAGGCCACCGACTGGCTGTCCCGAAGGAGATATGCACGAAAGGCTTCTCTGTCCCGGCCAAAGCTGGTGAGGGGCAGTCCGGCGGCCAGGGTGACGGCAGCTGTCCGGTTGGCCTGGCGAAGCTCCAGCTCCCTGGCGATGGCGGCCAGGGTCAGGAGGTAGTAGCGCTCTGTGGCAGTCTTGTCCTTCTGGAGCGGTTGACGACCGCTGCCGACGACATAGAATTTTCCCTGATACTCCAGCACGTTTTCCAGAGAGTAGGGCGGGTGGTCATAGACGACCAGGCCGGAGGGAAAGGTGGTGTGGACCGTTTTCATGGCCGCATAGCCGTGGTCGATCCCCAGCAGAATGGCGTCGCTCATCTGGCGTCCCCCCGCTCTTTGGGATGGCGGGGCGCTCTCTGCGCCGGTTCCTCGTCTGCTGAGACGATGTTGACGTACTCGGAGATGACTGCCAGCGCCTCCAGATAGCTCCCGGAGTCGTATACCCGCCGGGTCATCTCCGTGGCCCGATCCTTTTGCCCGGCAGACTTCAGGGTGCGTGAGGCGATGCCCACCAGATTGAAAATATTGCCGTCCTGTCCGATGAGGGGACAGTCCGGCCGCTCATCCAGAAACCCACCCAGTTGGTTGGGCACATAATCGGAGAGCCAGGTGCCGCCGAATGTCTCATGGGTGCGCAGCCGCCACAGGGCCAGCTTGCCCATGTCCAGCTGTACCTGATCCAGGGGAAAGAGAATGCAGGTCACATCCTCCTGCTGAAAGCAGAAGGCGTCCTGGAACTGACTGCCCTCCTGCAGGATCCCCTCGCTGGTGAGCAGCTCGTTGATGCCGGAGAGCCACTCCTGGGGATCTCCGCCGCAGCCCTGGAGAACAAGTCCCTCCCGATCCTCCATGTGCCGCAGCTCGTCGGTAGTGATGGTCTTGATCGCCATACTCAGGCCTCCTTTCGGACGAAGCGCCGCAGCAGGGAGATGCGGCGCTGTATCTTTTCTGCGGAGCTGTTCAGTCCCTCCATGCTCCCCCGGAGACGGGACTGAATGGCAGTGAGCTGCCGCAGGTCGTTGCAGCACTGGACGAGGACGTAGTCCTTCCCCTGGGCGAACAGCTCCCGATTTCCCTCCTCGTCCAGGATGGAGGCGATGAACCGCTGACCCACTCGCTTGCGATAACCGGTCTGGAGGGCTTCTTCGTCGCCGTTGACGCCGTGCCGTTTGAGAATGTCGGCGAGCTCGTCGCTGGTGATCTGCATCCGGTTGCCGATGACCTCCATGATCTCCAACGCTGCTTCCGGTGGGATATTAGACGGCATCCTGTTCCCTCCGATTTGTGGGGAGGAGCTTCTCCCGGATGATGCCGGCGACGGCGAGGAAGGTCTGGGCGGCGTCCTCCGCCTCCTCTGCGGTGCTCTCCAGCTCCTGTCGGGTCATACGGGTACAGCTGACCCAGCAGCGCACCTGTTCCTCGGTGGGCTCCAGCTGACCGGCCAGGGCGAGGGCCTTGGTAAATCGCCGTGAGACGGCGGTGCGGCGATCCGTCTCGGCGTCGCCACGCCTGATCTCCCGCCTGGCCCGCTCCAGCTCCACGGCCTGACGGCCTGCGTCCTCCCGCTCCGCCTCTGGCAATGCCTGGAGCTGTTTTGTAAGCCGATAACCCTGGCTGACGGACAGCTCGTCTCTGTCCAGGGCCTCTCTGACCGCGGCGGGGGCGTGCTGGTCGATCTGCATCACCTTGCCCATAGTGACCTCGCCCAGACCTACGGCGTCGGCCAGCTCCCTGCGGGTGGAGACAGGGGCGGAACCTTCTGACACGGTTGTCAAAAGGTCTGTCCGGACGCCCTGACGCTCCCTGGCCCGGCCCTCTATCTCCGGCTTGAGCCGGAGGGCGATCTTGCCCAGCTCCCAGGGCTGGAGGTTCCGGCGGCTCCGCTGGGTGCTCACCATCCATTGCTTAGCCTCCAGCAGACTGTCAAAGGCGAAGACTGCCATTCGGTAGGGGATGCCGTGAGCCTGGCAGATCTGCTGGCGGTGATGGCCGTCGATGATGTGCAGGCTTTCGTCTACGATGATGGGGGAGTAACAGCCGTTTCGGAGGATGTCCGCCTCCAAAGCGGTGCGCTGCTCCTCGCTCAGAGGCGGGAGCAGCGTGGCCAGTTCATCCAGCACCGTCGGCGTGCGCTCGGTGCTGAGATATTCCTGGTGGGTGTTTTGCGGGGCCTCCTTTCCGGGAATAAGATTCAGTTTGCCTCCGGCTCCGTCAGGGCTGGAGCCGCAGCCTCCGCCTCGTCCCTCCGGGGGGAGAGGAACTCCACTTCGAACCCCTTGATGAGAAAGCCGGGCTGTCGGTCCGGCTCGTCGGGGAAGACGATGGTTTCAAAATCTCCGGCGACGGCCAGCTTGCAGCCCTTCCAGGCGTATCTGGCACAGCACTCGGCCAGTGCGCCCCGAACCTTGACGGAGACAAAGTCGGTGAGGCGGTTGCCGTCCCTGTCCCGGTAGCGCCGGTCGGAGGCCAGCCGGAGAATGGCGTAGGGCTTTCCGGTCGTCTCGTTGGTTCGCAGCTCGATGTCGTTGGTGAGGTTTCCGGTCACAGTGATTTTCAGCATAAGCTTCTCCTTTTCGGTTGAAATGGTGGTCAGGTGAGCGGGCAGCACAATTTTTCAGCAACCACCCCCTCTCCTGCTGTTCCCATCTATGGACGGGGTGACGGACAGATCGTGGCTGACACGGGCGGAGTAGTAATTGCCGATGGTGGATGGTGCGTGGAACAGGACGGTGAGGAGATACTGCCGGATGTTCCTGATCTGGGTGGTGTTCTCCCGCATACAGTGCAGGACGAACCGGATGTGCTCCCTGTTGAGCTTGAGCAGCCGGGAACGCACCACGTCCAGGAAGAAGGGCTCGCTGCCGATGCGGATGG
Source organism: Clostridiales bacterium (assembly GCA_021205725.1). Taxonomy (GTDB): domain Bacteria; phylum Bacillota; class Clostridia; order Oscillospirales; family Oscillospiraceae; genus Onthomonas. The sequence goes on along the minus strand of JAJPWY010000034.1, from coordinate 708 downwards.
TCTTGCGCCGGGAGCAGACGGTCTCCGTGATGATTTGCACCAGCTCGTCGATCAGCTCCGTCTCGGCTGGGGCCTCTGCCGTCAGCTCATCGTAGCCGATGTTGTCCCGGATAAGGGCCTGACACGCTGTAATTTCCTCCGCCGTGGCCGCTTCCCGTCCCTTCAGCTCCTCCCGCTTTGGCTGGGAGGGGGCAGGGGAAGGGAATGAATCCGTAATGGATAAGTCAGTTATTGCTGGGTCAGTAATTGATTTATCTTTATTTAATTGGGTTGGAGAACCCGACGACGTGCGGCCCGGCGTCGGAAAATCCGACAGCGGCGCTGCCGACGACGGAGGCAACGACGACGGCCCAGGGGCGGGAGCGATATCGGACGGGGGTATATCGGAGACGGGCTGCTCATAGATGACGTACTCGTTAGCGGAAAAGCTGCCGTTCTCGCTGCGGGTCTGGCGGCGGCGGATGTATCCCGCCTGCTCCAGCTCATGGACACAGCTGCGGATGGCGTCTTTGCCCTCCCGATTGATGGCGGCGAGGCCGGAGAGGGTATAATCCCATTCTTCCGGGAGGGACAGCATTTGAGAGAGCAGCCCCTTCGCCTTGAGGGAGAGAGACCTGTCCCGGAGATGGTGATTGCTCATAACAGTGTAGCCCTTGTTGCGCTCGACTCTGAATACTGGCATAAGACGCCTCCTTTGACATTGGTCGG
>JAJPWY010000002.1:12898-38845 GCA_021205725.1 Clostridiales bacterium | reverse complement strand
GTCTTGGTCGCCACTCTGGATGCTGATACCCTGACCTATACCGACAAGGCGGCAGCGGCAGGCGTCGTGTACTACTACCGTGTTCAGGCCTACAACGGCAGCTATACCAGCTCCTGGACTTCCCAGTTCAACCGGAGAATCGGCCACACCACCCTGAAACTGGCGAAGGGTGAGGACGGCGTAGTGCTCACCTGGACAGAGAGCGGCGGCTGCACCGGCTACTACATCTACCGGATGAACGAGGACGGCAGCTACACCCGCATCAAGACCATCACCTCCGCCGACACCCTGACCTGGACGGATACGGATGTGGATCTGACATCCGGGAATGTCTACACCTATATCGTCCGGGGCTACAACGGCAGCAGCCTGGGGTCGTATACGCCCAAAAAGACCAGTGATTTCTTCTAAGCACAGCTTCACCTGAGATAAAGCGCCAGCCCTCCGGCCGTATCGGGGTCAGGCACTTGACCTGACCCCGATGATGACCGAATGAAACATGCGAAAGACCGTCCCCCGGAGAGGGAGGACGGCCTTTCGTTGTGCTTCGCCGTATTACCGGCAACCGCAGCCCTTTCTTGCCTTGAACGAGGCACATTCGGTGCAGTCGCAGCTGGTGGGCTGAGGGTCACAGCAGCCCACCTGGATGGTGTGGAGCGTGCAGTAGTCCTGAGTCCCTGCGTGATAGGCGCAGGTGTCCACGCTGCACTGGATGTTGTCGTTGATTCGATCCATGTCTATCCCTCCTTTGGGCAGAGTTAGTCTGCCCGGGAGGGGCGTCTTTTATTCGCCAAAGGCCGGAAAGGTGGCCTCCGCCAGGCGGAGGTAGTCCGCCCCGTTTTCCAGCACATGGTCGGCCTCCTCCGGCTTTACCGGACGGACTACCCTGGCCGGGACGCCCACTAACAGGCTTCCTGCCGGGGCGTGGAGATTCCCGGGCACCACGGCCCCTCCGCCCACGATGCAGCCCTCCCCCAGAGAGCAGCCGGAGAGCAGAGTGGCGTTCATCCCGATGAGGCACCGATCCCCCACCTGGGCGGAGTGAACCACCGCCCCGTGGCCGATGCTCACGTCCCGGCCCACCTGACAGGGCTGCCCTGCGTCACAGTGGAGAACGGCGTTGTCTTGGATATTCGTATTTTCTCCCACGGTGATGGAGGCGGCGTCTCCCCGGAGAACGGCTCCATACCACAGACTCACCCCGGCGGACAGCGCCACCTCTCCCGTGACCACGGCGTTTTCCGCCCCCCGGACGGTGGGATGGATGGTGGGCGCATGGCCCAGAAACGGTTTCACCAGCATAATTCAGTCCTCCTGACATATCCTATCTGGTAGCTATTATAGCGGCACAGGGCGGGCCGGGTCAAGGCCTTGCCCGGAAAGGATGCGCGTATGGACTTGAAAAACGGAACCGTCACCATCGACCAGCTGGCAAAGGATCCCAGGGCCGTCGCTTTGCTCAACCAGTACGACCCCAGCCTGATCCATCACCCCATGGCGCCGGTGGTTCGGGGCTGGACGGTCAATCAAGCGGTCTCCTTCGCCCGAAAGCAGGGAGCCAGGGAGGAGGATATTCGGGCCGTCCTCAGCCAGCTGGAGGCTCTGTAGCCCACCAGCGGAGGGCGTCGGTGGTGTGGCTGGCCCGGAGCACCCGGCCCGTCAGCGCCAGGTCAATGAGAAAGAGCAGGCCCAGGGCCCCCACCACCCCCTCCGGCAGCAGGCTGCCGAGATATGCCGCCACAGGCTGAACCAGGTAGACCAACGGCAGACCCAGCAGCCCCCAAGCCAGGGCGAAGGGCAGACAGACCCGCCCATTGAGCTGTAGAGGCAGGGCGCTGTAGTCCCAGAAGGACACCCCCCAGCCCCGCTCATAGGCCCAGGAGAGGAGATATTCCGCCCCGGTGGACACCAGGGCCGCCCCCAGGATCAGCGCCAGAGGCCGCTCCTGCACCCACTGAGGCAGCAGCAAAATGCCCACCGCCCCCACGCCGTAGACCGGACACAGGGGCAGCAGGAGCATACATTTCCGGTTTTGCTTCTTGCCGTGGGTCAGCCGGGCAAAGGCCACCTCTATCAGAAAGCCCAGCCAGGAGTAGAACAGAAAATACCAGATGAACGCCATTTATATGCCTCCTCTCAGATTGTTTCCTCTGATAGGATGCACAGACCTGCTCAAAATCATACTGGCTGCTCTATCCGGGCAGTTTTATCGGCTCTTTCGCAATGAAATTCGTGGTTTCTGCCGAATTTTGATTTTTTGGGCAGAGGGTTCTTGTCTCCCGTCGCCGTCCGTGATACAATGCAGAGCGGTAAAACAGAACACAACAGCATCGCACGCAAGGGGGCAACGGCAGTGAGCTTTCGACACCTCATTGATTTTGGCGACCTGAGCCGCAAGGAGTGGGAGGACATCTACGCCCGGGCAGAGCAGATCATGGATCATCCGGAGGACTATCTGGACGCCTGTCGGGGAAAGCTGGAGGCCAGTCTTTTTTTTGAGCCCTCCACCCGCACCAATTTCTCCTTCCAGACCGCCATGCTCCGTCTGGGCGGGACGGTATTCGGCTTTGCAGATCCCCGCTCCTCCTCCACCGCCAAGGGGGAGACGCTGAAGGACACCATCAAGATGGTCTCCGCCTATTCCGACGTGATCGTCATGCGCAATCCCCGGGAGGGGGCCGCCAAGGCCGCCAGCCTCTACTCTGAGGTGCCGGTGATCAACGCCGGGGACGGGGGACATATGCACCCCACCCAGACCATGGCTGACCTGACCACCATCACCCGGCTCCGGGGCAGCGTGGACGGCATCTCCATCGGTCTCTGCGGCGATCTGAAAAACGGGCGCACCGTCCACTCCCTCATCAAGGCCCTGTCCAAGTTCGACGACATCAAGTTCTACCTCATCAGCCCCCGGGAGCTGGCCATCCCGGACTATATGCGGGCCTTTATGCAGGAAAACCGGATGTGGTACACCGAGGTCACCGGTCTGGAGCCGGTCATCCCGCTGCTGGACGTGTTGTATATGACCCGCATCCAGCGGGAGCGGTTCATCGACCCCCTGGAGTACGAGCGCAATAAGGGCGTCTATATTCTCAGCCGCCGGAAGCTGGAGCGGGCCAAGCCCAAGATGATGGTGCTCCATCCCCTGCCCCGGGTGGACGAGATCAGCGTGGACGTAGACGACGATCCCAGGGCCGCCTACTTCGAGCAGGCCCGGTTCGGCATGTTCGCCCGGATGGCCCTGCTCATGGATTTGGCCAACCAGGGCCACCGGAAACCCGACCCGGTGGAGATCGGTACAAAACCGGTCTGCTCCAACCCCAATTGCATCACCCAGACGGAGGGGAGCTATCTGCCACCCCTGGTCAAGACGGTGGGAGGCGTGGAGTGCTGCGCCTACTGCGACAAGGCCCTGAGGTGAGCCCTGCTTCCCATGGGTAAAAATCGCCGGAATGGGAAGAAAATTCTTGACAACACCCCCCAGTCGTGGTAGACTATTCAAGCTGATAACGGCTTGCGGGTGTAGTTCAATGGTAGAATCCCAGCCTTCCAAGCTGGTCGTGTGGGTTCGATTCCCATCACCCGCTCCATATGCGCCTGTAGCTCAGTCGGATAGAGCAACTGCCTTCTAAGCAGTGGGCCGGGGGTTCGAATCCCTTCAGGCGTAGTTAGCCGGGTCCCTGAGCGGAGGTAATATCTCTCCCTCTGTGGCTTCCAGCTTTTTCCCGTTTCAGCAATATATGGTGGGTATAGCTCAGCTGGTTAGAGCGCCAGATTGTGGCTCTGGAGGCCGACGGTTCGAATCCGTCTATCCACCCTTTTACCTGCATGGCAGGGCCAGCCGGAACGGCATCCCGCCGATCCGGCTCTTTTATGGTGGGATGTCGCCAAGTGGTAAGGCACGGGACTTTGACTCCCGCATCCGTGGGTTCGAGTCCCGCCATCCCAGTGTATGACCCGTTAGCTCAGTCGGCAGAGCACCTGCCTTTTAAGCAGGGTGTCCGGGGTTCGAATCCCCGACGGGTCACGCTTTGAACCCTCCGAGATCTGCACGGCCTCGGAGGGTTTCTTTGTTTTGCCAGACAGAAAGCCCGGCTCCACATCTCTGTGGAACCGGGCTTGTAGCGTCTTCGTCCTCAGACGCCTACCGCCTCCTGCTGGGCGGGCTTGGCGTTCTCCGTTTTGCGGTAGTTGGGGACAATCTCCTCCACCATCTCCCAGACGCTGCCGTCCTCGGCGTAGGCGGACTTCTTCAGCCGCTGGAGCTGCTCGGTAAATACCTCCTCATCGAAGGAGATGGGCTTTCCGATGTAAATCAGGTCGTTGTCCGTCTTGGTCAGGCCCTCCTCGTCCAGGAGAAGCTCTTCATAAAGCTTTTCTCCCGGCCGGAGCCCGGTGTACTCGATCTTGATGTCCTCATCCGGCTTCAATCCGGACAGCTCGATGAGCTTGCGGGCCATGTCTGCGATCTTCACCGGTTCGCCCATGTCCAGGACGAAGATCTCTCCGCCCTTTGCCGTGGCCCCCTCCTGGAGCACCAGGGAGACCGCCTCCGGGATGGTCATGAAGTACCGGGTCACCTCTGGGTGGGTCACCGTCACCGGGCCGCCCTCGGCGATCTGCTTGCGGAACAGAGGCACCACGCTACCGTTGCTCCCCAGCACGTTGCCGAAGCGCACCGCCACATAGTCGATCCTGGAATGGGCGTTGTAGGTTTGAATGATCATCTCACAGATGCGCTTGGTGGCTCCCATCAGGCTGGTGGGATTCACCGCCTTATCCGTGGAGATGAGAACGAACCGCTCCACATGGTACTTGTCCGCCATAACCACCGTCTTGAGGGTGCCAAAGACGTTGTTCTTTACCGCCTCGTTGGGGCTCTCCTCCATCAGGGGGACATGCTTATGGGCGGCGGCGTGGTAGACCAGATGGGGCCGGAAACGGCGGAAAATGTCGTTGAGCCGTCCCTCGTCCCGGACAGAGCCGATCTCCACCTGTAAATTCAGGTTGGGATACCGCTTGATCAGCTCCTGCTGGATGTCGTAGGCGTTGTTCTCGTAGATGTCGAAGATGACCAGCATTTCCGGGTTGTGGGAGGCGATCTGGCGGCACAGCTCGCTGCCGATGGAGCCGCCGCCCCCGGTGACCAGCACCCGCTTGCCCCGGACATAGTCCCCGATGGTCTTTACGTCCACCTGAATGGTGTCCCGGCCCAGCAGATCCTCCAGATCCACCGGACGGAGCTGACCCACAAAGTACTCGCCCTGGATGAGTTGGGCCATACCGGGGAGGATCTTCACCTCGCAGCGGGTGCTGCGGCATAGATCGACGATCTCCTTCCGCTGACGCTTGCTCATGGTGGGAAGGGCGATCATAATCACATCGACGCCCATATTCCGGGCTGTGCGCTGGATACGATCCCGGCCGCCTACGATTTTCACGTTCTGGATGTACCGACCCCAGCGGCGGGAATCATCGTCAATGATGCACACAGGGCGATAGTGGAGGTTGGGGGTATCCTGTAGCTCCCGGAGGAGCATCTGCCCCGCCTCGCCTGCGCCGACGATCATGACCCGATGCTCTGTCCCTCCCCGGCCCTGATTCCGCCAGCGGCGGAGAAATCGGTAGGAATACCGCTCCACCGTGACGAGAATGATGAGGAAGATGGGCTGGAGGATGTAATAGCTCCGGGGCACCGGCCAGCCCAGTAACGGCAGAGCCACCAGCTGCACCAGAGCGGAGGACAGACAGGCCAGGACGATATTTCCCAGCTCGGTGATGCTGGCGTATCGCCAAAGACTGTGATACAGTCGGAAGAACCAGAACAGCCCCAGGGTCACCAGGGTATTGATGGGGGCATATTTCACTACTGTGGTGATAAAGGTCGGCTCGATATTTTCAAAAACCAGCTCGTACCGAATCACCAGCGTCAGAAAAGCAGAGAGCTGGATCATAACGATGTCTACCAGCATCAGCTCCAGCTGCCGGACAACCATTTTCTTGTCCTTGATGAAATCAAACATATTCCGTAAACGCACTCCCTTGAGCCGTTTGGCTCTCGTTTCCTTAAGAGCATGACACAGCCCCGGCAAATTTTGCCCCGGGGCACAGTACAATCATATCAGCAATACTTATTCTAACATTCAAAGTGTAGATTTGCAACCGGTATTTATAAGCATTTTCAGGAATTTGTCTGCTCCAGGCCGACAGCGAGGCTTCTGCTTGGCCTGCTCACAGCACATCACCGCACAAATCAGCCATAACGGTCGCCGTAGAATGGGAGTCAGCCGTTGCAGATGCGCTTGTGCGGTGATGTCTATGAAAAATGTTTTGCTGCGCAGTTATGACCCAGCCGCCACTCCTCCGCCGTCAGGCGGCTGACATGGGTGAGGTGAGGCTGCCGCTCGGTGGGCGGCTCGGTGTGGTGAGGGCGAAAGCCCAGCTTTTCCTGCACCCGGCGGGAGCGCTCGTTGCCCTCAAAGTAGCCGCACCAGACTGTTTTCAGCCCCTTATGGACGAAGCCATAGCGGAGCAGAACCTCCGCCGCCTCGGGGATATAGCCTCTGCCCCAGAAGGGCACGCCCACCCAGTAGCCCAGCTCCGCGTCCCGGAGGCTGGGGGCGGAGCCGTTGCCGGAATAAGGCATCAGTTCGATGCAGCCCACCGGCCCGGCCACCTCTTTGGGGACGATGGCAAAGCACAGTGGGCCGGAGAGCGCCTTGCGGATGGTGTCCCTGCTGTCGGCCACGCCTGTATGGGGAGGAAAGCCTGTCCAGCGACCGATCTCCGGGTCGCTGGCGTAGCGGAACAGGACCGGGGCGTCGCTCTCCTCCCAGTAACACAGGAGGAGCCGGGGCGTCTCCAGGGTCATGGGTATCCCTCCTTAAAAGGGGAGCTGCAGCTCAGTAGGCCACGCCCCAGACCACCATCTTCTTGGCGGGCTTGCCGCAGACGGGGCAGACGTCGCTCAAATGCTCCTGCTCGAAGGGGATGCAGCGGCTGGAGACCCCTGCCAGCTCCTTCATGGCGATCTCGCAGGCCTCGTCGCCGCACCACATGGTCTTGGCAAAGCAGGTGTGCTGCTCCATGGCGGTTTTTACGTCCTCCACCCTGGTGAAGGCGAAGGTGTTGCTCTCCATCCGCTGTTTGGCGGACTCGTAGAGGTTGTCGTGGACCTCGGCGAGCAGAGACTGCACCTTTTCCTCCAGCTGCTCCAGGGGGACGAAGTACTTCTCCCCGGTGTCCCGGCGGGCGATGACGCACTGGTTCTTCTCCATGTCCTTGGGGCCGATCTCCACCCGCAGGGGCACGCCCTTCATCTCATACTCGGCGTACTTCCAGCCGTTGGACTGGTCGGAGTCGTCGGTCTTGACCCGCAGGCCCAGGGCCTTGATGCGCTGCTCCAGCGCGTAGGCGGCGTCCAGCACGCCGGGCTTGTGCTGGGCCACCGGGATGACGATGACCTGGATGGGGGCGACGGCGGGGGGCAGCACCAGGCCGTTGTCGTCCCCGTGGGTCATGATGATCGCCCCGATGAGCCGGGTGGAGGCGCCCCAGGAGGTCTGGTAGGGGTATTGCAGGGTGTTGTCCCGTCCGGCGAAGGTCACGTCATAGGCCCGGGAGAACTTGTCCCCGAAGTAGTGGCTGGTGCCGGACTGGAGGGCCTTGCCGTCCTTCATCATGGCCTCGATGGTGTAGGTGGCCTCCGCCCCGGCGAATTTCTCCTTGTCCGTCTTGCGGCCCTTGAGCACCGGCATGGCCAGGGCGTCCCGGCAGAAGTCAGCGTAGCAGTTGAGCTGCTGCTCCGTCTCCGCCTGGGCCTCCTCCGCCGTCTCGTGGATGGTGTGGCCCTCCTGCCACCAGAACTCCCGGGAGCGGAGGAAGGGCCGGGTGCTCTTCTCCCAGCGCACCACGGAGCACCACTGGTTATACTTCATGGGCAGCTCCCGCCAGGAGTGGAGGGTGTGGGCCCAGTGGTCGCAGAACATGGTCTCGGAGGTGGGACGGATGGCCATCCGCTCCTCCAGCTGGTCGCTGCCGCCCATGGTGACCCAAGCGGCCTCCGGGGCGAAGCCCTCCACCAGCTCGCCCTCCTTTTTCAGTAGGCTCTCCGGGATGAGCACCGGCATGGCCACGTTCTCATGTCCCGTCTCCTTGAACTTTCCGTCCAGGATGCGGGTGATGTTCTCCCAGATGGCGTAGCCGTAGGGCCGCAGGATCATAAAGCCCTTGACGCTGGCGTAGTCCACCAGCTCCGCCTTCAGGCAGATGTCGGTATACCACTGGGCGAAGTCCTCGCTCATGGAGGTAATCGCCTTCACCTGTTTCTGATTCTTAGCCATAGTCTCTTCTCCTCCGTATCCCGCCGCCGATGGGCAGGGAATTACAGTATCAACAGTTTATTTTAATCCAAGGTCTGCGGGACTGTCAAGAGGTTTGCACGCCCCTGCCCGGCCGTCACCGCACCTGAATTTGCCGGAACACCTGGCCGATCTTCTCGTTGATGGTCAGGTTGGCGTACCGGTCATAGGGGGTGGGCTGGAGATTGATGAGCACCAGCCGCTTGCCCCGGTAGTAGTTGATGAGCCCCGCCGCCGGGTAGACCACCAGGGAGGTGCCCCCGACGATGAGCATATCCGCCTTGCGGATGTGCTCGATGGAGCGGTACATCACCGTGTCGTCCAGGGCCTCCTCATAGAGCACCACGTCCGGCTTGATGATGCCGCCACAGCTGCACCGGGGGACCCCCTGGCTCCCGGCCACCGCCTCCATGCCGTAAAATTTGCCGCAGCGCTCACAGTAGTTGCGCAGGACGGAGCCGTGGAGCTCCAGCACCTCCCGGCTCCCCGCCTTCTGGTGGAGGCCGTCGATGTTCTGGGTGACCACCGCCTTCAGCTTGCCCGCCTGCTCCAGCTCGGCCAGCTTTTTATGGGCGTCGTTGGGCTGGGCCTCCAGAGGGAGCATTTTGTCCCGGTAGAAGCGGAAAAAGTCCTCCGGCCTGCGCTGGAAATAGGTGTGGCTCAAAATCGTCTCCGGCGGCTCGCTGTAGTGCTGATGATACAGCCCGTCCACGCTCCGGAAGTCGGGCACGCCGCTCTCGGTGGAGACTCCCGCCCCGCCGAAAAAGACCACATAGCGGCTCTCGTCCAGCCATTGCTGGAGCTGCCCGATCTGACTGTCCCACTGTTGTGCCATCATGGTTTCTCCTTTCCTTCGTCTCTCGCCTCCTGGGGCGATGCTGACAGAATCTTACTATTTTATGAAAGTTGCCCCATAAGGATTGACAAAACCGTCAATCCCATTTAAGATTATTATGAATCATTTTTCGACCACATTCAACCTTTCTTTTCGGAAATGGAGAAATTGCTATGAAAAAATGCCCTGTGTGCGGAGTGGAACACTCCGACATCGTTCCTGTCTGCTCCATTTGCGGCAGCCCCCTGACCGATGTAGTCCCCATCCCTGACAGCGCCCCCGCCCCGGCGGAGAACGGCGTCACCCTGAGCGAGACTAAGCCGGAAGTACCTCAGCCCGAGGCTCCCCAGGCGGAGCCCTCCAAGGTGGAAGAACCCAAAGAGGAGACCACGACTGCCGAGTCTGTCTCCCAGACTGGGGAGCCCTCTGCCCAGAAGCCCACCGACGTATCCATGGCGGATATTCAGGCGGTAGTCTCCTCCGTCGTCTCCAGCACGGTGGATTTTGAGGCCGCCAGCTCCGGTGACAAGGCGGAGCAGGACGACGAGCCCTTTGACGAGGACTCTCCCTTTGTGGTCAACGCCATGCGGGACAGCTCCACGAAGAAGGTAGAGGCTGCTGCGGACACCGGAGCCAAATCGTCAGCCGCCCGGAGAACTGCCGCCAGACGACCCCGGCAGAGAGCCGCTGCCGCCGGTGCGCAGCAGAAGCCCAGCGGAAGCGACAGCTCCCGGGCGAAGGATCCCGCCTCCGGCATGGATACCACCGTCGTCGCCGCCGCCTCTGCCCAGAAGGTCTATGAGGCCAAGCACAACGCCGAGGCAACCCGGGCCGCCCAGGAGAAGGAGAAGGCCGGACAGGAGGGCCAGGAGGGACAGTTCAACTGGAGCGAGCGCAAGCACACCCGGGAGAAGACCAAGTCCTCTACCCCGGTGATTGCCGCTGTCTGCGCTCTGCTGGCCCTGCTCATCATCGCCATGGTGCTGTTCCTGGGCTCCATGCTCTCCGGGGAGGACAACTCTGACCAGAGCGGCAGCAACGACAGCGAGACGAATCAGACGGATGAGGAGAGCTCTGACAGCGACGCCAGCACCGGAGAGGATGCAGAGGCCGACTATGTCATCCCGGACGACGAGGATGCGGACAGTACGGCCGATGAGACCGATGACGGCACAGAGGATGCGGACAGCACCGGCGACGCCACGGACGAGACGGGCAGCACCGGGGATGAGACCGGTGATATCACAGAAGATACGGACAGCACCGGGGACGAGACCGGCGACGATACAGACGGGGCGGACAGCACCGACGACGACACCGACAGCGAGACCGACGACACGACCTCTGCCGAGCTGCCCGCCATCACCGAGGTGAACGAGACGGTGTACGCCACTGCCTCTGTCTACGTCCGGGATTATCCCAGCACCGAGATCGGCAACATCATCAACGGTCTGACCGCCGGACAGTCCGTCACCCGGACGGGAACTACTGCCACCGGCTGGAGCCGTGTCACCGTCAACGGCGCAGTGGGTTATGTGTACAGCAGCTATCTGTCCACCTCCCCGGTCTCCACGGATGACAGCGACGATGATGACGCCACCACCACGGCCTACACCACCACCGGGGTCAATGTGCGGGATGTGCCCAACGGCACGGTCATCGCCACCCTGGGCAAGGGTCAGAAGGTCACTCTGACCGGCGTGACCTCCGGCAACTGGACACAGATCACGGTGAACGGTATCACCGGTTATGTCTATTCCAGCTACCTCTCCACCTCCGCAGACAGCAGTACGGATGACAGCACAGACGACGGCGTAGCCATTACCGAGACCGATGATATCGTCTACGCCACCACCGGCGTCTACGTCCGGGATTATCCCAGCTCCTCCACCGGCAAGGTGGTGGCTACCCTGACCAAGGGCCAGAAGGTGACCCGCCTGGGCACCACCTCCAACGGCTGGAGCAAGATCACCACCGGCAGCATCACCGGCTATGTCTATTCCAGCTATTTGTCCACCTCCGCCAGCAGCGACGATGACGACGATGATTCCGCCACCGTAACCGGGTACATCCTGCCCTACAGCGACAGCAAGTATTACACCGCCAGCGAGCTGAGCGGGCTGTCCAAGTCCCAGCTGCGGCTGGCCCGGAATGAGATCTACGCCCGTCACGGGAGAAAGTTCACCGACTCTGACCTCCAGTCTTACTTTAACAGCTGCACCTGGTACAAGGGCACCATTGACGCCGCCACCTTTGACGCCAACGTCAGCAGCTATCTCAACAGCTATGAGATCGCTAATCTGTCCCTGATTGTGGAGCTGGAAAACAGCTAAAGACTCTGCCAACGTCAAAAGCTGCGCCGGTTGCAATTCTGGCGCAGCTTTTTGCAGCCTTCACAGAGAGGAGACGCAAGCACTATGAAGCAAAAGGAAACCCACCGACTGCTGTTTGTCTGCTGGGGAAACATCTGCCGGTCTCCCATGGCAGAGTTCATCATGAAGGACATGGTGGCAAAGCGGGGAATGGAGGGGCAATTCCTCATCGAGTCCGCCGCCCACTCCAGCGAGGAGATCGGCAACCCTGTCTATCCTCCCGCCAGGAGAGAGCTGGCATGCCACGGCATCGACTGCTCCGGCAAGCGGGCCCGGCAGATCACCCGGAGGGATTATGACCGGTATGACTGGATTCTGGGGATGGAACAGCTCAACCTCCGGTATATGCTCCGCTGCTTCGGCGGCGACCCGGAGGGCAAGGTGCGGCGGCTGCTGGATTTTTCCAGTCATCCCAGAGATATTGCCGACCCCTGGTATACGGGAGAATTTGAGCAGACGTACGCAGACATCGTGGAGGGCTGCGAGGCGCTGCTGGAGACGCTTTTGTCAGAAAATGGCAGATGAACGGCTACTGTTTTCCCCGGGTGGGGAAAGCGGTCGAACCGTCTGTTGACAATTGTTTTGGCTACAGGTAAAATAGAGACAGGATTCGGCGGGGCCGGATGAGGCAGCTTCATTCTGGCCCCGCTTTTTTCGTTCCATATCATCATCGACACTGGAGGAAGGATGTCACCATGGCTCATGAGCTTGTCATCGTTCTGGACTTCGGCGGCCAGTACAATCAGCTGATTGCCCGCCGGGTTCGGGAGTGCAACGTCTACTGCGAGGTCAAACCCTACACCACCCCTCTTGAGGAGCTGAAGGCGATGAACCCCATCGGGATCATCTTTACCGGCGGCCCCAACAGCGTCTACTTGGAGGACTCTCCCCACTGTGACCGGGGTATTTTTGAGCTGGGCGTGCCTATTCTGGGCATCTGCTACGGCTGTCAGCTGATGGCACATTCCCTGGGCGGTCTGGTCACCGAGGCACAGGAGGACTCCGCCCGGGAATACGGCAAGACGGAGACCTTCTACGACACCGACTGCAAACTGTTCCGGGGCCTGCCCGACCAGGGCGTCTCCTGGATGAGCCACAGCGACTATATGGCGAAGGTGCCGGAGGGCTTCCGGCTGGTGGCCCACTCTGCCGCCTGCCCCAATGTGGGCATTGCGGACGAGGAGCGGGGCTTCTACGGCGTCCAGTTCCACCCGGAGGTCAACCACACGGAAAACGGCTCCAAAATGCTGCACAATTTCCTCTATGAGGTCTGTCACGCCCGGGGAGACTGGACCATGGGAGACTACTGCAAGACCGCCATCGCCAGCCTCCGGGAGAAGATCGGAGACGGTAAGGTGCTGCTGGCCCTGTCCGGCGGCGTGGACTCCTCTGTGGCGGCGGCCCTGCTGGCCGAGGCGGTGGGCGATCAGCTCACCTGCGTCTTTGTGGATCATGGCCTGATGCGCAAGGACGAAGGTGACGAGGTGGAGGCCGCCTTCTCCAAGTGGAATATCCACTTCATCCGCATGAACGAGGAGGAGCGGTTCCTCAACGCCCTGGCGGGAGTCTCCGAGCCGGAAGCCAAGCGGAAGATCATCGGCGAGCAGTTCATCCGGGTCTTTGAGCAGGTGGGCAAGCAGATCGGCAAGGTGGATTATCTGGCCCAGGGGACCATCTACCCCGACGTCATCGAGTCCGGCAGCGGCAAGGCCGGGGCCGCCGTCATCAAGAGCCACCACAATGTGGGCGGCCTGCCGGACTACGTGGACTTTAAGGAGATCATCGAGCCGTTGCGGATGCTGTTCAAGGACGAGGTGCGGCAGCTGGGCCGGGAGCTGGGTCTGCCGAACTATCTGGTCATGCGTCAGCCCTTCCCCGGTCCCGGACTGGGCATCCGCATCATCGGCGAGGTGACCAAAGAGAAGGCGGACATCCTCCGGGAGGCGGACGCCATCTTCCGGGAGGAGATCGCCAATGCGGGCTGGGATACCAAAATCAGCCAGTATTTCGCCGTACTCACCAATATGCGCTCGGTAGGCGTTATGGGCGACGGCCGCACCTACGACTACACCCTGGCCCTCCGGGGCGTTACCACCAGCGACTTCATGACCGCCGACTGGGCGAGGATACCCTATGAGGTGCTGGACAAGGTCTCCGTACGGGTGGTCAACGAGGTGGAGCATATCAACCGGGTGGTGTATGATGTGACGTCGAAGCCGCCTGCGACGATTGAGTGGGAATAATTTCACAGAGCAGGAAAAGCCTGAAATAGCAACATTTTTTCGGGACTGATTCCCTCTGTGGCAACGATTTGGCAACATTTTTTCATTATTCACAGTTTAAGAGCGCTATCTGATTTGTCATCAAACAAGTCAGATAGCGCTCTTTTTATTTGTCCTGTTCTTCCTTTAGACCAGCCAGCAGCATATCGCTCAGCTCCTGCGAGGGCACCTTCGCCCAAATCTGCGTGGTATCAAATTCGGGGTAACGGTAACGCCAGCGGTCATAGTCCTCCCTGGTGATCTCCCCAGCCTCCAGCTTGGCCGACTGCTCCCGCCAGGCACAGAGCATCTTGTGCAGCTCTGCGGCATCCTTGCCCTGGAATACGTCCACCCGGAGACAGATCTCGCCGTCCCTCTCCGTGACCTTCAATCCGTACCGATCCTCCAGGGTAAAGAGGGTGTGCATCAGGCCGGTATAGGAATCAATGTCCGGCACTGCCAACGCCTGCGGAGACACGTCCAGGACACGAGCCATAGAAGCGGTCAGGTTGGCCTTTGGTGTCCTGGCTCCCGTCTCATACTGAGCCAGCCGAACGTCTGCGGACTTCTCAGGAAACCCCAGCAGCATCCCCAGATATTTTTGCGTCATACCCCGCATGGTGCGGAAAAAGCGAATTCGTTCTCCGATTGCCATTGGAACCATCTCCTGTGTGAAGTCTTTGGATAAGCATAGCATAACAGATCAGTTTAGGATAGTCAAGTGGAATATAAATAAATTTGCTTGGTATTTTCTCGAAAACCGCTTGACATTAACATGGATGCTTAGTATAATAGCATTAGGATTAACAAATCAGTTTAACGAGCCGCTGCGGTTCTGAGAAACCCAGCGAGAACAGAAAGGAGGGGTGTACTCATGACAGAACAGCCGTTCATGAAGGTAGACGAGGTAGCTGCGGAATTGGGCGTTTCCAAGTCCTATGCCTACAAGGTCGTACAGATGCTCAATGCTGAGCTTCGGGAAAAGGGTTATCTGACCGTTTCAGGCCGGGTCAACCGCAGGTATTTCATGGAAAAGTTCTATTACAATGGAACAGAAAGGAAGGATTCGTAATGGCAGTCTACAAGGAAGAAAAAAACAACACCTGGCGGGTCATCTACCGCTACACCGACTGGAACGGGGAGCGCAAGCAGACCCAGAAGCGGGGCTTCAAGACCAAGCGAGAGGCCCAGGCGTGGGAGCGGGAGCAGCTTAACAAGGCCACCTTCGACCTGGATATGACCTTCAAGAGTTTTGTGGAGCTCTACACAGCGGATATGAAGACCCGTGTCAAGGAAAACACCTGGCATACCAAGGAGCATATCATTCGCACCAAGCTGGTGCCCTATTTCGGAAAGCTGAAGATGTGCAAGATCACGCCCCAGCAGATCATCACCTGGCAGAACGAGCTGATGAACTATAAGGATGAGCACGGAAAGCCCTACTCTCCTGTCTATCTGAAAACGGTTCACAACCAGCTCAGCGCCATCTTCAACCATGCTGTCCGCTACTACAACCTGCGGGAAAACCCCTGTCAGAAGGCAGGCAGCATGGGTAAGAAGAAAAACCGGGAGATGCTCTTCTGGACGAAGGAGGAGTACCTGAAATTTGCGGAGGTGATGATGGACAAGCCCTTGTCCTATTACGCCTTCGAGATGCTGTACTGGTGTGGACTTCGGGAGGGCGAGCTGCTCGCTCTGACCCCGGCGGACTTCGACTTCGAGAAGGGGACAGTCAGCATTAACAAGAGCTATCAGCGTCTGGAGGGTCGTGACCTGATTACGACCCCCAAGACGGAGAAAAGCAACCGTATCATCACCATGCCGAAATTTCTCGTATCAGAAATGCAGGTTTATTTGAAGATGCTCTATGGGATTCAGCCGGAGGACAGGATGTTCACCGTGACCAAGAGCTACCTGCATCATGAGATGGACAGGGGCGCAAAGGAGGCCGGTGTCAAGCGAATCAGGATTCACGACCTGCGGCACAGCGCCGTCTCTCTGCTGATTGACATGGGCTTTTCGGCTACGGCTATCGCTGACCGGATGGGGCACGAGAGCATCGACATCACCTATAACTATGCCCACCTGTTCCCGTCCAAGCAGGCAGAGATGGCAGACAAGCTGGACATGGAGAGGAGCGTGTAACAATGTCACTCAAGAATTTGGATGCTCGTGGCCGCTGGCGGAGCAAAACCATCGCCTTCCGGGTATCGCCGGAGGAGGACACATTGCTGGAAACTTACGTGCGGCTGTCCGGGCTGACCAAGCAGGACTATATCACCCGGCGGCTGCTGGAGAAGGACGTAGTGGTGCAGGGCAATCCGAGGGTGTTCAAGGCCCTTCGGAATGAGCTGGCCGCTGTGCTGGATGAGCTGCAACGCATCGAGGCTGGAAATCAAGTGGACAGCGATCTGCTGGACACGATTCAAATGATCGCCGTCATTCTGGACGGTATAAAGGAGGATGATAGCTTTGGCATTTGAAGAAAGCAAAACGACCGCCCTTATCCCATCTGTTGGCGCAGATGGAGGGCAGCCGTTCTCAAATTCAACCAAACACAGTATACCCGAAAATGCCCCTGAAATCAACCCGTTTGAGGAAGATTTGGAAGAAAAGGCAAGGCGGATGCGCTGTGCGGCCGACCCCAATCACCTGTATACCGTCTCCATGTCGGAGCTGTACCAGACCACCTACCAGAGCAGACCGCCGATCATTGATGGCCTGCTCTACTCCGGAGCCTATATCCTTGCGGGAGCGCCGAAGATCGGGAAGTCCTTCCTGGTGGCGCAGCTTGCCTACCATGTCAGTACGGGGGATTCTCTGTGGGGCTATGAAGTCCGGCAGGGCACTGTCCTCTATCTGGCGTTGGAGGATGACTTCCAGCGCATTCAGAGCCGTATGTTTATGATGTACGGTGTAAATGACACCGAGCACCTGTTCTTCGCTACGGCGGCAAGCAAGCTGGGCTCCGGGCTGGACGAGCAGCTTACAAATTTCATTCAGGAGCATCCGGACACGAAGCTCATCATCATTGACACCATGCAAAAGATTCGAGAGGTCAGCGGCGAGGCCTACAGCTATGCTAATGACTACGATGTGATCGGGAAGCTCAAGCTGTTTGCCGACAAGCACGGCGTCTGTGTTCTGACCGTCCACCACACGAGGAAGCAGCCCGCCGGGGACAGCTTCGAGATGATCTCCGGCACCACCGGCCTGCTGGGGTGTGCCGACGGCGCCTTGCTGATGCAGAAGAAGCGGCGGACTGCGCTGGCCGCTACGCTGGATGTGGCGGGGCGTGACCAGCAGGATCAGATCCTTTATCTGATGAAAGACCCGGACACCCAGATCTGGAGCCTGGAGCGGATAGAGAACGAACCTCACAGGGAGCCGCCCGACCCAGTGTTGGCGGCGGTCGCTGCCCTTGTCCCCTCCGAAAACCTGGAGTGGACAGGCAGCCCCACAGAGCTTGCCGACCAGGTCAATGTTGGTCTGGCTGCGAACGCTCTCACAAAATACCTGAATATCAGGTACAGCAGGCTGTTGGACGAGTACCATGTCAGGTACCGGAACAAGGCCCGGCACTCCGGACGCAGGGTGACGCTAACCTATATGCTCATTGATAACCCGGCCTACACGGTAGTCGGGTAAGGGGCGCGACGGTTGCGACGGTAGCAACGGTGATATGGACAGCGCCTATACAACCGTCGCAATCGTCGCTACCGTCGCAGAAAGGAGATGTAAACCATGAAGAACGTGCAGATACCCTATGAGCTGTTTGTTGATCTGGTGCTTTACCATCTGAACGGCGAGGACGATGTTGACGGCGAGATCCAACAGGGACTGGAGCGAAAGCTGGATGCCATGCTGAACCGACAGCTCTATTCGCAGTACAAGACCGCACCCACCGAGGAACAGCGGGAGCAGGCCCGGCAGGAATATCTTGACCGTCGGGGTGTTCCGCAGAACTTCCGTTGGACTGTTCCTCCCTGGGAGCTGTGACAGGAGCGTGCCACGCTCCTGTGCAGGCAGACAGGGAAAAGTGGTGCGTGTCATTTTGACACGTACCAAAACCGGGGGAGCCGCCTGACCAATTCCGCAGAATTGCGAGGGCGGTTTCTCCGGCCAGGAGTACAGAGGGCGGGTAGGCCCTTTGCGCCGGAGTCCAGAGGGGTGCAGCCCCTTTGGTCAGTGTCCAGAGGTGAAGCCTTTGGGCGGGGTGTGCAGAGGGCGGCAGGCCCTTTGCTGGGGGACTATCCGCAGATAGTGGGGCAAAGCCCCTCACCCCCTCGGAGAGCCCACGACACTTTGCAGACCGCTGGTCTGAAAGTGTTATTAGTGGGTTATTACACTTCCGCAGAAGTGCCTCCCGTGTAATACAAACGTGTAATACAAGAAAGGTTAAGGTGATATTTATCGCAAGAAATGATGGGGTGCATCGCACCACAGTCAGGAACGCCAACCTGACAAAAAACCAAATCGGCAACGTCCAGCGGCACAACGAACGGGAAAAGGAATCCTACGTCAATCAGGACATTGTTCCGGAACGCACCCCGCTGAACGTTCACTTCAAAACACCGTCCGGCTCCTATCAGGCAATCTTTGATGCAATGGTCGAGGAAAAGACCATCTCCACCCGTGGGCTGAAAGCTGATGCCTGTCTCTTTGGGGAACTGATCTTTGATGTCAATTCCGCCTACTTCCACAATCACGGCGGCTACGAATACGCCAAGCAGTTCTACGCAGATGCTTATCAAGCCGCCGTGGACATCGTGGGCGGTGAGCAATATATCCTCTCCGCCGTCATGCACGCCGATGAGCGCAACCGAGCCATGTCTGAGGCACTTGGGCAGGACGTGTATCACTACCATCTCCACGTTGTTTATATTCCCGTAGTAGAGAAGCAAATTCTCTGGTCGAAGCGCTGTAAGGACAAGGCGCTGGCCGGTACCGTCAAGGAGACGATTATGCAGGTCAGCAGCAGTAAGAAGTGGCTGTCCAAGCCTGCGCTGGACGAGGCGGGAAACCCTATCCTCCAGAAGAACGGAAAGCCGGTATTGAAGAAGTCCTATTCCGTGTTGCAGGACGACTTCTTTCAGCACATGAGGGCTGCCGGTTACACCGACGTGGAACGGGGCGAACGTGGCAGCAGCGAGGAGCATCTGACCGTGACTCAGTTCAAAGTCATGCAGGAGGAGAAGCGGTTGGAGAGCCTGACCGAGAAGATAGAGCAATCCGGTACGGAGCTGGCAGCGGTACAGCAGCAGCTTACTTCCAGTCATGTAGCCATCCGGCAGATGGAGAGCGATACCCGCAAGGCGGAGAAGGCCGCCGATGCTGCCGAAAAGAAGATGACCAAAGTGGAACAGGCGCTCCGCACGCAGTCTATGACCTTCATGAAGATCGACTCAATGGGGAAGAAAACGCTGACCGGCAATATCGCCCTTACACCCGACGAAGCCAGGGAGCTAAAGGAGCTTGCGAAAAAGGGCGTGACAGCTGATCGTAGGGTTTCAGAGCTGGAGGAAAAGGTCGCCCGTGCCCAGAAGGACGCCGGTATCTGGAAACGGAGGTATGAGAAGCTGCTCGACCAGGTGCAGGACTATCTCGCTGCTGTAAAGAAGGCTCCGGAACGGGTGGCGGACTTCCTGCGGAGGGTGATTCAGGAAAGGGACATCCCCCAGCGGCGTCAGCCCACCAGGACATACCAACACAGCGTGGAACGGTAGGGCTTCCATGCTTGAATTGGGAAAATTCCCAAATTTCAAATGGAGCAGTCCCGGAACGAACTCCGCTTCATTGAGGCTGCTCCTATTTGAAAAAATCCGAAAACGCCAATTCTTGAATCGGGGAAATATCCCCCAAAACGCCACTCTTACAAAATTTTTAGAAATTCGGAGGTAAACTTGATGATAAAAGGCTTACACAAACGGGAGAAGGATACGGAGCTGTTTTACAACGCCGCCGACCCTGTCGCCCATATCCGCGCACACGATCTCCGGCTG
Source organism: Clostridiales bacterium (assembly GCA_021205725.1). Classification (GTDB taxonomy): domain Bacteria; phylum Bacillota; class Clostridia; order Oscillospirales; family Oscillospiraceae; genus Onthomonas. The sequence continues at coordinate 19,015 of JAJPWY010000002.1, read as the reverse complement.
ATTAAGCGGCTGGAGGAGTTCAGCAACAAGCACCCCGACCTCTGCCGGATGGTGGAGGACGATGAGTACAACGGGAAGTATTATGATATTGACCGTGCCAGGGTGTCCATTCGCATTACGGAGCCGTACTCCCAGGAGCGGCGTCAGAAGCAGAGCGAGTGGGCGAAGGTGAATGGGGTGAAGGGTAATTATAGGGAGGAGTCAGCGATATGAAAAAAGTATCATCCTGCAAATTCAATATCGACACCGCCAGCGTGGAGATCAGGTACACGGATGGTAGCCAAATCAGCATCTACACCCCAGGGGTGGATGATGAGATTTGCCCTACTATTCCCATGCAGACGGAGATCGACTGGCTGATCTACAATGAACCGATGACCTACGCCAACCTGGTGTTCTCCGGCGAACTGGAGCAGTATGCTAGGGATATGGCTGGAACCCACGGTCTGGAAGATTAAATAGATGTGACTTTGCCTGCTGATATTGCCAAGTACTGTATCAGCAGGCAAAATATAAATTATCTTTCTGAAAAGTCTTGCATTGCCTGTACAGTAGTAATATAATGTATTACAAGCAAAACAACAGGAAAACCAACCCAAGCTGACAAAAAGGGAGACGTGATAACATGGCAATCATAAAATGCAAAATGTGCGGCGGAGATATGGAGATCTCCGAGGACAAGACGTTCGGTGTCTGCGAATACTGCGGTACCTCCATGACGCTGCCAAAGGTGGACAATGAGCAGAGAGCGGCGGCGTTCAACCGTGGCAATCATTTCCGTCGCATCGGCGAGTTTGATAAGGCCCTTGCTGTCTACGAGCGTATCGTGGCCGAGGACAACAGCGATGCGGAGGCCCATTGGTGCTGCGCACTTTGTCGTTTTGGCATCGAATATGTAGAGGACCCGGCCACCTATGAGTGGCTACCCACTTGCCACCGGGCCAGCTTTGACAACTTCCTGGAGGATGTGGACTACCTCGCCGCTGTGGAGTATTCAGACGGCATTACACGTCGTCAGTACCAGAAGGACGCTGCCAAGATTGCAGAAGTGCAGCGGGGCATTCTGGCGACCAGCCAAAAGGAGGAGCCGTTTGACGTCTTTATCTGCTACAAGGAAAGCGACGAAAACGGCCAGCGCACCGTGGACTCCACTCTGGCCCAGGATATTTATTATCAGCTGACGGACAAGGGCCGTAGGGTATTCTTTGCCCGTATCACACTGGAAGACAAGGGCGGCGCAGAGTATGAACCGTACATCTTCGCTGCTCTGAACAGCGCAAAGGTGATGGTGGTGGTCGGCACCTCGGCAGAGTATTTTAACGCTGTGTGGGTTAAAAACGAGTGGAGCCGCTTCCTGAGCCTGATGAAAAAGGATCACAGCAAGTTGCTCCTGCCCTGCTACCGGGATATGGATCCGTATGACCTGCCCGACCAGCTGTCTGTCCTTCAGTCCTATGACATGAGCAAAATCGGATTCATCCAGGACTTGATCCGGGGCATTGATAAGGTCTTGGATGCGGACAGCCGTCCGGAGCCCAAGCAGGAAACGGTAGTCGTCCAGGGAGAGGGCGGAGGAAATATAAACGCTCTCATCAAGCGGGGCAATATGGCTTTGGAGGACGGCGACTGGAGTAAAGCGGACGGCTTCTTTGACCGGGTATTAGACAATGATGCTGAATGTGCAGAGGCCTACCTGGGAAAAGCACTGGCTGAGGCAAAAGCGGCAAGCCTGAATCAGCTCCGTGGAAAGTTCCTGCCCGTGCTGGGAAAGATAAGCCCTGTGAAAGAAGAAGTAGTTATCCCCGGTCATGAGGAGCGAGAGGAAAGGCTTGCGGCCAAAAATGTAGTTCCTGGATATCTGGAAAAGAAAGAATTACAGAAAATCTTTGTATTCGACTTTTGTTACGACAGTCGTTCGAACGGCTATGAGCAGCAGATGAAACGCAACCTTATGCGTTTATCAAACAATGCAGATAATAGGAATCTTGACCGAGCAGAGAAATACGCCGCCGGAACATTAAAGGAGGAAATTGCAGCTTTCAAGGAGTCCATCAAAAGGGAGATGGAGGAGACCCTACGCACCACTCAATCGGAGGACGTGCAGAGCGAAAAGGATATCCTTGAGCGGTATGAGCAGACATTTGCGCAGTGGGAGCAGCGTATCAACAAAATGCGTTCGGACGCTGAAGCTCAGAGAGAGCAGGAGTATCAAGAGGCTGTTGCGTTTTACGAAAAAAAGGAGTATGACAAGGCTTTAGCTTTATTTCAGACGATCCGTCTAATTGATTACCGTGAAACCAATGATTATATTGATAAAGCTCGTAAAGCACAGGAGGACGAAAGAAGCAAGAAAGCAGAAGAAGCTGCTCGACAGAAGGCCCAGAAAGAAGAAGAGGCTGTGCGGCAGAAAGCGTTGAAGAAGAAAAGGATAAAAAGGATTAGCATAATTGCGGTGAGTTCTGTTGCCGCAGTTACAGCAGCTGCAATGCTTATTTCACAGGTTATTATGCCTGCAGTTAAATATAACCAAGCAGAAACACTCTACAGTGCTGGCAATTATGATGAGGCTGCAATTTTGTTTGGTAGCCTAGGGGATTACTCTGACGCAAAAAGTAGATCGCAGGATTTGTGGTTCGACATCATGCAACGGGACACTGTCTCTTGCGGACCAGATTTCACTGTAGGAATCAAAACAGATGGAACAGTTGTGGCAACTGGGCGTAATACTGATGGCCAATGCGATGTGTCGGATTGGGAAAGCATCGTGGCTATCAGCACAGGTTCTTTTCATACAGTTGGCCTCAAATCAGATGGAACGGTTATAGCAACTGGCGGCAATTCTGCGGGCCAGTGTGATATAGCAGACTGGAATGATATTGTGGCAGTTAGCGCTGGATATCGACACACTGTCGGCCTCAAATCAGATGGAACAGTTGTGGCAGTTGGAAGTAATAGTGAAGGTCAGTGTGATGTATCAGACTGGGAAGATATTGTGGCAATCTGCACCGGAAACCATTGCACTATTGGGCTCAAATTAGATGGAACAGTTGTGGCAGTTGGAAGTAATAGTGCAGGCCAGTGTGATGTGTCAGACTGGGAAGATGTTGTGGCAATTAGTGCGGGATATCAACACACTGTAGGCCTCAAATCAGATGGAACAGTTGTAGCAGTTGGAAACAATAGTAACGGTCAGTGTGACGTATCAGACTGGGAAGACATTGTAGCGATTAGAGCAGGGTACGTATACACTGTAGGCCTCAAATCAGATGGAACAGTTGTGGCAGTCGGAAGTAATAGTGAAGGGCAGTGTGATGTATTAGACTGGGAAGACATTGTAGCAGTTAGTGCTGGCAACACGTATACTGTAGGCCTCAAATCAAACGGAACAGTCGTAGCAGTTGGAAATAATGACGGTGGTCAATGTGATGTGTCTAGTTGGACAGGCATCAAGGTGCCAGAGGAATAAAAATGGAGAATAAAAGATATAACGAGCTGTTTCCAGATACAGAAACTAAGGCAAAGGCATTTGACAAAATTGCAGGGAAATTTTATGATAGCAATTTTGGCCAAATGTCGAAAAGCGATTTGGAAGTGCTGCTGTTTGGCTTGTACATTGATCGGATTCTGGAACAAGGAGAATATAATTTCAGAGCATACAGCGACTATAAATTATCCAAAGAACTGGGAATACCGGAAAGCAGAATCCGTACATTAAAGGTGAAAAAACAGCTTCAATATCCTCGTGAGCTTTGTTGGGTGGAGTCGCTTGCAAATGTGAGCAAAAATGCGCAATATGAAAACGGGAAAATTAAAATCCAAATCCCTGATATCAACCATTTCAATGAAATTAAAAATGCTGTCGAGGAAATGGGCGGCTATATAGATATTTCGTTGACCCCGAAGCTTTTGCAGATTTCACCCGGATATTTTTTGGACTTGCTTGTAATGGCAGAAGCGGAGGAAAATCGAGACACGTTGAGAAAGGAACTAAGGGAAAAGATTCGCCTTGGAAATAAAGATCAGGAGTACCTCGAAACGGAAAGCTTTGGAAAGCTAGCTGAAAAATTTAGCCGAGATGTTGCAGTGAATACTATAAGTGATGTGTTATCTAGTTTGATTGAAGGAAAAAGTAATTCTTGGCATTTATATTCACTTGTTTGCAACATATTACAGGGACTCCAGAGTGCTGTTAGTAAGGAGGATAATGACAACTAACCTCATAATCGGATGTTCTAGCGGCGAAAATGTTACTCCATAACGCAGCGACACACCTTGCAGGAGACACCAGTCATGGATGAGAAGAAATTGATCATACAGGCGCATAAGTACAGCGGAGAGAACACCATCGTATCCGTCCGTCTGCCGAAGGATATGCTTGCGGACATCGACGCCGTGGCATCGAAGACAGGGCGAACCCGGAGTGAGATCATGCTGCTCAGCCTGGAATTTGCACTGAAACATATGGAGATACAGTAAAGGAGAACGTGAGATGGCAAAATTCGCAATCGAGTGTCCCAACTGCGGGAGATATGCAGAGGCGAGGACTGGCTTTTTCGCAAGCAGGAAAATAGACTGCTCCTGCGGATATACGATTCATGTGAAGACGGACAAGCTCGCCTCCAGAAAATGCGCCCACTGCGGCAACGTGGTCGTCTATGACCAGTCAAAGGGAGCAAAGGCTCTCTGTCCCGTCTGTCACTCGGAGATCAACACCCTGGCCGACAATCAACAGGGGGTAGAGTTCTCCTGTATGCAGTGCGGCATCAAGCTGATGACAGTGAAAAGCGCCGTCAAGTACACCTGCCCGGTCTGCGACTATGAGAACGACGTGCAGGAGTGTTTGGCACGGGAGAAAATCAGGCACGACGGACTGGCCAGTATTATCAAGTTCGAGGGGAACAACGATGCCCTGGTGTGGAAACACCCCATCGAGGACTTTAATCTGGGCTCTCAGCTCATCGTACACGAGAGCCAGGAGGCCATCTTCTTCAAGGACGGACAGGCCCTCGATTTGTTTGGCCCCGGACGCTACACCCTGGAGACCCAGCAGCTCCCCCTGTTGGAAAAGGTATATCAGCTCCCTACGGATACGGAGGGGACGTTCCACTCAGAGGTCTACTTCATCAATAAGTCAGTACAGATGGCGGTGAAATGGGGAACGCCTGAAAAAGTGCGTTTTATCGACCCGCTGACCGGAGTGCCGCTGGCGCTGGGAGCGTCCGGCGAGATGAACATCCAAGTCTCCAACGCCAGGAAGCTGGTGGTGAAGCTGGTCGGCACCATGAAGGGCATCTCCTGGGATGACGGAGAAGGGCTGTCAAAATCCCTGCAAAAATCATTCCGCCCGCTGATCGCCAATGCGGTCAAGACGAACCTGCCCGGGGTCATTAAAAGCGAGGCTATCGACATTCTGGAGGTAGACGAGCACCTGGACATCATCTCCCAGAGCCTCCAGGAGAAGATCCGCTCCGGCTTTGAGGAGTACGGCCTGACCATCCCTCAGTTCTATGTGACGAATGTTGTTCTCCCGGAGGAAGACCCGAACTTCAAGAGAATCCGTGACTTACATACCATCACTTTGCAGACCCGCATCATCCAGGCCGAGGCCACAGTCAAGACTGCCCAGGCCCAGAGCGAGACCCTCTATCGTACTGCCCAGGAGCAGAGCAAGGTTGCCATCGAAACGGCACGGAGAGAGGCAGAACTCCAGCGTCAGACCACTGAAACGGAAGTCGCAAAGCGGGAGGCGGAGCGAACTGTGATTGCGGCCCAGGCCGAGGCTCAGGCGGCAAGAATGACCGGCCTGACAGAAGCAGAGGTCATGAAGGCCAAGGGCTACACCCAGAAGGACGTGTTGCAGGCAGAAGTTCAGAAAGCATATGCTGCCGGTATCGGTGAAATGGGCTCCGGCGGTGGAGTCAGCATTGGCGGCAGCAACAGCGTGATGGGCGATGTTCTGGGCATGGGTCTGGGGCTTGCAGCGGCAGGGGCTGTGGCTCCCCAGATCGGCAACATGATGCAGGGACTTAACCCCAATGCACAGAACCAGGCTGACACTCAGACGCAGGCCGATACCTCACAGATTGACACCTGGGACTGCTCCTGTGGGCAGAAGGG
>JAJPWY010000002.1:0-12798 GCA_021205725.1 Clostridiales bacterium | reverse complement strand
TGCTCCTGTGGGCAGAAGGGTAACACAGCAAAGTTTTGCCCGAACTGCGGTGCCAGAAGGCCGGACGACGTGCCGCTGACCTGGGATTGTAGCTGCGGGAAAACAGGAAATACCGGCAAGTTCTGCGATAACTGCGGGAAAAAGCGGGAGGGCTGATACAATGAAGAAAAACAGTTTGAGAGGGTATCTCATCATTGCCGTTCTTTTGGTGGTGTTCAGTGCCATTGCCTTTTTGCCACCCTTCTCCAGAACGGCAGTATTTGCGGCGGCGTATTGCTTCGGCCTGCTTGCTATATTATCGCAGATATATTTTTTCCACGCCTCTTTTTCAGGAAATGAAAGCGCAAAGAGCAAGTTCTACGGAGTCCCAATCGCACAGATCGGGCTGGTGTATATTGTCGTACAGCTGATCATCAGTCTATTGGAGATGGTGCTGGCCTCAGTCCTCCCCCTGTGGGTGGCGTTGATGGTAAACATCATTGCTGCCGGTGCCGCTTTTGCAGGCTGTATTGCCGCAGACACCATGCGGGAGGAGATTATACGGCAGGATAATGCAATCAAAAAGGACGTGTCTGCCATGCGTGAGCTTCAGTCGCTGGCAAATGCCATCGTCAGCCAGTGCAGCAACGATGGCATGATGGGCGACCTGAAAAGGGTCTCCGAGGAGCTCAGGTTCAGCGACCCAGTCACATCCGAGGACTCTGCACCGTTGGAGAAGGAACTGCTGGAGCAACTGAAGGAACTGCAAAAGGCAGTGGCCGATGACGATGTCGAAACGGTGAGTGCGTTGTGTAAGCGATTGCTGGCCGGGTTGACGGAGCGGAATAGAGTATGCAGAATAAATAAATCTTAGAAGAGTGGCGAAATTCATCATGACACCATGTGATAGGCTCCTTGACCTTCTGGAAGCGTTGGATGGTATAGTTGAAAGTGAGGCGCACGGAATAGTTAAAAGAATCAACGGAGGAACATATGAATCTGCGGTGTTTACCAATATGTTTTCTATTGATGAATTAGAATCTCACTTGCGCCCTAAAGAAATACGGGGCAAAAAAGGTATTTATATCTTTACGATGAAAGGCAATTATTCTCTATCGGCAGAGCAGATACGTAGGTGGAATAGTAAAGTTAATGGCGCGGGGTTCAAAAAGTATGAGGCTATTGAGCTACATAAAGGCCAGTGTTTATATTTGGGAAGTTGTGTATCTGAATCTCTATATGTCCGTATAGGTCAGCACATGGGCGATAAGGGAGAGGCTACAGGGCTTAAACTATCGCATTCTACAAGATCGTTTCTAAAAAATGCTGTCCATGTATATGTGTTTCCTATAAGTAATAATTATAATCCTCGGTATTATCGATATATATTGCCGCAAATTGAACGAAGCCTCCATGATAAACTGGAACCCGTTGCTGGTAGCAAGAGAGTCTAGTGAGAGGACGATGTAGCATGTCTCCTTGGTGTATCGGATTCGGTGCGCAGTGTGTCGATACAATGTAGATATTTGCATCAGATATAGCACACGTTAAATCTGTCAGGTCTGAGGCGCAAACAGCAAAGGTAACGTAATATATTTGTTTGCAAATCATTCTTTAATGTTTAGAATAATCTTAATTAAAGCGACGGAATCCTAGTACATAATGATAGTGTAAAAATTCGAATTCGCCTGCTTCCGATTTTGCTCTTGACAAGGAACGCAGATTGCGTTACAATTGCAAGCAAGGAGATGATACCATGGAAAAGACAGCAACCCTAAATCTTCGTGTGAATCCCACAGTCAAGCAGCAAGCCGAGGACGTCCTCAAGCAGTTGGGTATCCCCATGGCGACTGCGGTAGATATGTTTCTCCGTCAGGTTTCCCTGACCGGCGGCATTCCCTTTTCGGTATCGTTGCCCAAAGCGCCTGCATCCGTCAACGCCGATCAGATGTCAGTCGCAGAGATCCGCAGCGCATTGCAGGCCGGTGTTGATGATATGGATAACGGCAACACCCAGGACGCTTCTGCCGCCTTTGCGCACTTCCGGGAATCCCACGCATGAAGCAATATCAGGTTGAAATCACAAATCGGGCGTTGAGCGACATGGAGGCTATTTACAATCACATAGCCACCGTATTCCATGCGCCAGATACCGCCATGAAGCAGTATGACCGCATCGCTGAAGGAATCGAGTCCCTGGAGATTTTGCCGGAACGGTGCCGTCTGCTGGAGTCTCAGCCTGAACGGGAGCAGGGTATTCGCCAACTGCTGGTGGATAACTATTCGGCGTTTTATGTGGTAGGCGACAGCAAGGTGACGGTTCTTCGTGTGCTTTACAGCGCCTCCGACATTGCCGCCAGACTGCGGGAGCCGGATTGACTCCGGCAACCCCATGGCAACAAAAAATCAGATAGCCCACGCCATCTGAATAATGGAAAAAATAGAAATAGCCAGAGTGAAATCACCCACGCAAATTTGTTTAATATATCCCTTCTGGGAGCGAGTGGGAATAATAAAATCTTAGCTTCACAGTCCCGAAAAACGTTGAAATTACAGCGTTTTTCGGGATTTGCCATTTTTACTGGCTACAAACTGGCTACATTTGAAGCCTTTTTTGTAGCCAGACGCTCACGGCATGATACCGTCGAGCTGTCTGGCTACCTCCACCTGCTTGTTGGGGTACAGGTGGCTGTAGGTGTCCATGGTGGCCTGCACCTTTTCGTGGCCGAGCCGTTCTGCGATCAGCAGCGGGGAGCAGCCCATCTCCACCAGCAGACTTGCATGACTGTGGCGGATGTCGTGTACCCTGATCCGTTTCACTCCTGATACCTTGCACCCGTGCTCCATTTCGTGGTACAGGAAGTTCTTGGTGTAGGGAAAGAGCCGGTCATCGGGCTGCAAATCATAGCAATGGGACATATACTCCTGCAAGCAGTCGCACAGCCCGTCAGGAATAGGAATGGTGCGGTTGCTCTTGGGCGTCTTGGGCGGGGTGATGACATCCTTCCCGGAGAGCATATTCGTGAAGTTGATACCCAGCTGGCTTTTTCCGCAACGTTTCGGCATGGAGATAGACAGAAAGTCCAGCTTCCCGTCCAAAATCTCCTGATAGGCGTCCACATACCGTTTCAGATAGTGCCGCCGGGGCTGATAGAACTTCTTGTCCAGCGGCTTTCCGTACTCCACCGCCTGTAGATAGTCGTCGAAGTAGTATGGGGCGGAGAACACCAGACACCGGAACAGCAGCCCGTCCAGCCGCTCCGCCGTGTCAAAATCCCCTTTGCTTACGCTCAATTGCAGCCCATTTGCGACCAAATCCCGCAGCTCGTGATTCCACTCATGGGCCAGCGGGTCTGCTTCGCCCACCTCACGGCACAGAGAGAAAAAATCCTCATAAGTTGCAAAATCCAGTGGTTTTGCGGAAATTGCCGCCACAATACGCCGTTTCAGTTCATAGTTATCCATATACCCTCCCAAAAGAAAAGAGACTGTTCCCACAAGGGAACAGTCTCATCAGACCGACCGCAACTTGATTGCGGTTTATTTAATTGCATCATTTGCTGTTCTTATGATCAAATTGCGACCAACTTATGATCAAATTAAAATTCGTCGTAAAACATCATTTCCTCCACAGAGTAAGGCGTCTCCTGTTTTCCCACCCGGTAGGAGGACACGTTCTCGCACAGCGTCACGCCATTCTCTCTGGCAAGCTGTCTCGCCTTGTCCGTAAACCGGGAGTTGGTGATGACCCCGGCCTTCGCCGCCCCGTAGTGGGACTTCGCCGCCACGATTTCCTGTATCGGTGAGTTGCCGATTTTGGACTGGTAGTATTTGCACTGAAACACCCACTTGTCTCCCTGTGGCCCAACCCCTACAATGTCCGCACCAAAATCCCCGGAGGGTGGCGTGACCTCCACCTGAGAGAACCCCTGTGTCAACAGGAACCGTGCGCAGAAATGCTCATATTCCAGCCCCGCCTGTCTGGTATCGGCGGTAGAGGGGCTAAACGAAAAGACCGTACCCGGCGGAGGAGGAGATGCAGGAGCCGGAGAGCTGTACCGGATGTAGGAATCATCGGAAGAGACCGTGGAACGGCTCGCCGCCATGAGCAGTAGGACAAACCCGCCGCCCAGCAAAATCAGGACAAAATATTCAGAAAATGTACAGCACAATACGAAAATAAGAACAATGGCAAGGAGAAAGGATACTAACCCCGGCCCACGATGCCGCTTTACCGGTTTCTTTGGCTTGACCGCTTTCTTCTCCGGCTCAGGTGTAGGAGGTGGAGCAGGAACAGGAGTGGGTGATTCCACCACAGCGCCGCACCATCGACAGACCGTGTCTCCATCTTCCAGCAGAGAGCCACATTTGCGACAGCGCACTTATTCATCCACCGTCCATTCGTCTCCCGTGGTTTTATCTCGGACAATGATCTCACAGTCTAGGGGAGTGAGCATTTCCAATAGCTTTTTGATGCTGATGTTATCCTGGCTCAGACGTTCACTCAGCACGTTCTGCTTGATGCCGAGAGTATTAGCTAGAGCAGAGTATTTCATTTTCTTATCTTTCATCACACCGCGGATAACTTCATTCGCTTTCATGGTATCACCCCGCATTTAGTGTGATTTCAGGATAACACAGATATATCTGAAAGTCAACATCTTTTTTATTTTTGCGGAATTTCCACGGGTTCCCCGCCCCGCTGGTCGCCCCTGCTCATATCCCCCGCCGGGGGTATCTCTGCGCAGAGATCGGAGAGGCCCGGCCCGTCCAGCCCTGGACGCTGACCAGCGTGACAGGCAACACCTTCGGGAGTTGCACGTTCAGCCGCTTGCGGCGGGGCGAGGGATATGGAGCTTGTGAGAATGAGGGATGTTGTCCGCAGACAACAGGGGCAAAGCCCCTCACTCCCTCGGACACGAGCTGCAGCGAGCGTGCCGAGGCGCTTCTCCGCCGAGGCGGAGCCCACGGCACTTTGCAGACCACCGGTCTGAAAGTGTTATTAGTGGGGATGCGCTTTGTCAAGGGTAATTTAACCCACAGCCTAAAAAACCCAGTCAACTCCCCCTTGAAGCCCCGTCCGATCCATACTATAATAACGGCAAAGGCCCAGACATTTCCCGTCTGGACGGCGCATCGGCACGGCAAGCTCCTGGAAGCAGGGTGAGAAATATGCTCCATATCGCCATCATAGAGGATGAGGACAAGGCTGCAGAGACCCTCTGCGGCTATTTGCGCCGGTTGGAAGGGGACATGGAGGAGCCGTTCCAGATCACCCGCTTTGCCGATGCACGGCCCTTTCTGGAGGCCGAAACGGGCTATGACCTGGTGTTTATGGACATCGAGCTGCCAGGGATGAACGGCATGGAGGCTGCCAGACAGCTCCGCCGAAAGGACCGGCAGGCAAAGCTGATCTTTGTCACCAACATGGCCCAGTATGCGGTGGAGGGCTACCAGGTGGACGCCCTGGACTTTATGGTCAAGCCGGTGACCTATGCCGACTTTTCCTTCAAGATGAAGCGGGCGCTTTCGGCCATCGAGATGAGCCGGACGCAATGGCTGGTGATCCAACAGCCCACCGGCCTGACCCGCATCTCCTCCGGGGAGCTGCTCTATGTGGAGGTGCAGGGGCACACCCTGACCTACCATCTGGAGCGACAGGAGCCAGTCAAAGCAAGGGGAACCCTGGCCGATGCGGAGCAGTCGCTGCGTCAGTGCCACTTCCTGCGCTGCAACAACTGCTACCTGGTCAACCCGGAGAAGATACGATGGGTACGGGGGTATCTCGTCAACGTGGGCGGGGACGAGCTGCAGATTAGCCACCCCAGGCGAAAGCAGTTCCTGAAGAAGCTGGGCGAATGGTATGCGAAAGGAGGCGTTTGATATGCTAGCCGTTTTTCTCGTTACACAGATTCCCTTTCTGCTGGAGCTGACTGTCGGCGAGCTGATCTTTGCCGCCTCCTACCGGAGAAAGGCCCACTTTAGCCAGAGGCTGCTGACGGCGTTTCTGACAGAGACGGCGCTGTGCGGAGCGCTGTATGCGCTGACGGTGTACAGCGAGCTTTGGCTGGTCAGCAACACGTTGTATTATCTGCTCATGTTCGCCGTCTCCCTGATTCTCCCCTTCCTGTGCTTTCAGGAGGAGCCCATCCCTCTGGTCTTTTGCGCCGTCTGTGGCTATCTGCTCCAGCACATGGGGTCTCAGGTCCTCCAGATCTTCTGGAATGAAAACTCGCAGGCGTTCCAGCTCGGCGACGGTGCATGGCTGTTGCCGTATATGCTCTCTTCGGCAGCGGTCTACATCCCCATCTTCTGCCTGAGTTACTGGCTGTTTGCCCGGCAGAAGCGGCCGGTCTCCTATTCCAAGACGGTGTATCGGAATCTGGTGGTGCTGTCCGTCGTCACCCTGGGACTGGTCATCGTTCTCAGCAGCGTCCGGGACACCTACGCCGGAGAGAGCTTTACCCTGACCCTCATCACCCGCATCTTTTCCGTCTTTTGCTGCCTTTTCGTCCTGTGCCTCCGCACCGGCGTGCTGGAGCAGGTGGAGTGGGAGCAGGAGCGCACGCTGTTACGGCGGATTAACGAGATTCAACGGGAGCAGTATGAGCAGAGCCGGGAGAACATCGAGCTCATCAACATCAAATGCCACGACCTGCGCCACCGGATGGAGAGCTGGGAGCAGCAGGGCGGCAGCGTAGACCTGGAGGAGCTGCGGGAGACCCGCCATATGGTGAACATCTACGACTCCTCGGTCAAGACGGGAAACGAGACCCTGGATACCATACTGACCAAGCACAGCCTCTACTGCCAGGAGCATGGTATCCGCCTCTCCTGTATTGCAGACGGGAGCAGGCTCCGCTTCCTCCCTGTGGGGGAGATCTGCGCCCTGTTCGGGAACGCACTGGAGAACGCCATCGAAGCGGTCTCCCGGCTGGAGCGTCCGGAGGACCGCATCATCAGCCTCCAGGTCCGGGAACAACGGGGGATGCTGGTCGTCCTGGTGGACAACAACTATACCGGCGAGCTGGTCTTTCGGGACGGGCTGCCCCAGACCAGCAAGCCAGAGGGGGCGGACCACGGCTTTGGCCTGAAATCCATCCGCCTGGTGGCGGAGAAATACGGCGGAGAGATGACGGTCACGGCGGACGAGCTGTTCCATCTCTGCGTACTGCTTCCCCTGCCGGAACAGGCGTAAGGTTACGCCAATATTTGCAAGGTTAGGACACCTGGGTTGACCGGGTGTCCTTCTTTTTTTACAATACAGGAAGTCCCTTCCTGACCAGACAACGACGAAAGGAGAAACGAAAACATGGAAAAGGGAAAACGCTTGAAAATGTCCAACAAAGTGTTCCGGCGCATCCTGATCCCCCTGCTGGCCATTCTCACGGTGGTCTGCATCGTGCTCAATGTGGCGGCTGTGGCCCTGTCCACAACCCTGGACACCTATCTGGGGGCAGGGGAGACCTACCTCTCCACCCCCAGCGAGTCCGCCGACCTGGATACAGACTACTACACCGAGCTGTATTCCAGCGCCGAGGAGGCCACCGAGGCCGCCTATGAGGTGGCGCAGCAGGTGGCGGAGGAGGGCAGCGTCCTGCTCAAGAACAACGGCGTTCTGCCCCTGGAGAAGGGGAGCAGCGTCATGCCCTTCGGCTACGCCTATCTCTCCCCCATCTACGGCCAGCTGTCCAGCGGCGGCTCGGCCAAGTGGGTGGTTGACCCGGTGACGCCGGAGGAGGGCCTGTCCGCCTTCACCATCAACACTGCCGCCGCCGATTTGATGGAGGCCGCCGGTGAGCCGGAGGCTCTGGAGGAGGCGGAGGGCACCACCGCCGCCGGAGAGGCCGGCTCCGTCCTGGGCGGCGACTGCCGCATCTATGAGTACGACGCCTCCATCTACGACAGCCTGGAGCCCGTCTCCGACACCACCGGCATCGTCTTTATCTCCCGTTCCGGCCAGGAGGGCCAGGACCAGAAGTACGACGCCTATGAGGACGGCACCCCTCACTATCTGGCTCTGTCTGAAAACGAGAAGGGCGCCATCCGGGCCGCCAAGGAGACCTGTGGCAGCGTGGTGGTGATTTTGGTCAGCTCCGCCGTCATGGAGCTGAGCGACCTGATGACCGGCGACCTGGAGGCAGACGCCATCCTGTGGGTGGGACACCCTGGGGAAAAGGGCTTTTCCACCCTCTCTGACCTGCTGGATGGGGACGTGAATCCCTCCGGCCGGACAGTGGACATCTATCCCGCCGACCTGACCGCCGATCCCAGCTATCAGTCCGTGGGCACCTACACCTACAGCAATCTGACGGTGAGCACACCCGGCTACACCGGGGAGGGCACCGAGGAGTATAACCGGCTGTACAACGAGTACATGGAAGGCATCTACATGGGCTACCGCTACTATGAGACGGCGGACGAGGAGGACGATACCTTCGTCTACGGCGAGCTGGACGGCCAGGGAGCCTTTGTCACCGAGGGAGCCGTGTGTTATCCCTTCGGTTACGGCCTGAGTTATACCACCTTCCAGCAGGAGCTGCTCAGCGTGGAGCGGGACGGCGACACCGTCACTGCGACGGTTCGGGTGACCAACACTGGCGACGTGGCGGGCAAGGAGGTCGTGCAGCTCTACTACTCCGCCCCCTACACCGACCTTGACATCTCCTGCCAGATCGAGAAGTCGGTGGTCAACCTGGTGGCCTTTGACAAGACGGAGCTGCTCCAGCCCGACGAGTCCGTCACCCTGGAGCTGACCTTCACCACCGACGACATGACCTCCTATTGCTACACCCACGAGAACAGCGATGGCACCGTCGGCTGCTACATGCTGGAGGCGGGAGACTACACCATCTCCCTGCGGGCCAACAGCCATGACGTGATCGACGAGGCGGTCGTCGTCCAGGAGGAGACCATCTGGTATGACGGCTCGGACGAGGACCACATCCGCCAGACGGAGAAGGACGCCCAGTCCGCTCTGGACGCAGACGGCAATCCCACCGGCACTCCCGCCGCAGCAGAGGCGGACGAGAGCGCCACCTTCGTGGCTGCCACCAACCAGTTCCAGACCAGCACCGACTATATGACCACCTGCTCCACCATTCTCAGCCGCAGCGACTGGGCGGGCACTCAGCCCCAGGCCGCCGAGGGCAACACCAAGGAGATCAGCGAGGAGTTCGCCGCCCTGCTGGACATTGAGAACACCTTTGACGTGGAGACGGACGAGACCTTCGGCAACGTGGAGGGCAGCCTGGTCTATGCCGAGGAGGAGCCCACCTCCGGGGCGGACAACGGCCTGGTGCTCTCCGAACTCCGTGGCCTGAGCTACTACGATGAGAAATGGGAGCTGCTCCTGGACCAGATCGACTGGACGGCGGACATGGAAGGCATCCTCCAGAACTTCTGCGGCGACGCCTACTGCACGGCTGCCATCGCCTCCATCGGCCTCCCCGCCACGGTGGACGAGGACGGCGCCAACGGCCTGAAGATCAACGGCATGACCGAGGACGGCAGCGGCTACGATATGTCCCAGAGCTCCTCCTTCGGCTTTGCTCCCCTGATGGCGGCCACCTGGAACGTGGAGCTGATGTACGACGTAGGCGAGGCCTTCGGCCAAGAGGCGCTGGAAAACGGCATCAGCGGCTGGTACAGCCCCGGCCTCAACCTGCACCGCTCCGCCTTCTCCGGCCGTGTGTTTGAGTACCTGTCCGAGGACCCGGTGCTGACCGGCTGGATGGCCGCCAGCATCATCTCCGGGGCCGGAGATCAGGGCATGTACTGCTATGTAAAGCACTTCGCCTTAAACGAGACGGAGACCGGACGGTCTGAGCTCATCAGCACCTGGGCGGACGAGCAGACCATGCGGGAGCTGTATCTGAAGGCTTTTGAGATCGCCATTGAAAACGCCAAAATGACCATCCAGTATTATGACGAGGACGGCAACCTGACCCAGAAGACCATGCGGGCGGCCACGGCGGTCATGGCGGCTCAGAACTGTGTGGGCACCGTGGTGGGAGAGTGCAACTACGCCCTGCTGACCAGCGTCCTGCGCGACGAGTGGGGCTTCCAGGGCATGGTCATCTCCGACTACTGGGTATGGGGCGACAACAGCCTCCGGGATCTGGCGATCCGGGCCGGGTGTGATACCTACCTGTGCATGTATGTGCCCTCCATCTGGAGCCTGGACGACTACGACAGCGCCACCGCCCGGACGGCCATGCGTAACGCCATCCACAACATCGCCTATGCCGTGGTCAACTCCAACGCCATGCAGGGCTATGCGCCGGGTGCTGTGGAGAAAACCTCCATGTCCCCCTGGCAGAAAGTACTGATTGGGATCGATGTCGTCGCAGTCCTGCTGGTGGCAGGCGGCGTCGTCTGGATCGTCCGCCGGGGCAAGGCGGAGAAGGCGCACCCGGAGCTGTTCAAGCCCAGCAGGAAGAAAGCGGCAAAGTGAGTATTTCTGACAGCGTAACATAGACGCTTCCCAGAAGCACCCCCGGCAGCTGCGGCTGCCGGGGGAATGTATTTGTGGGCAAAGTGCGATGTCCGTTAGGGAAACTGGATGCCTTTTTCATTTACTTTCGTCAAAATTGCTGCTATAATATCCTCAGATTCACCCCGAGGAGGGATTGCCATGCCCCGTATCGCCATTGTAGAGGACGACCCCGTCTGCGCCCGTCAGCTACAGGGGTATGCCCAGCGATACGGCCAGGAGACGGGGGCAGAGCTGCAAACCACCCTGTTCCCCGACGGGCTGGACGTGGTGGAGAACTACCGCCCGATTTGGGATCTGATCCTCATGGACATCGAGATGCCCAACCTGGACGGCATGGAGGCCGCCCGGCGCATCCGGCAGCAGGACAACGAGGTGATCCTGGTCTTTGTCACCTCTATGGCCCAGTACGCCGTGGAAGGCTACCGGGTGAATGCCCTGGACTACCTGCTGAAACCGGTGACCTATGCCCAGCTGAAAATGAGCATGGACCGGGTCATGGCCCTGCTCCGGCGGAACCAGAGCCGCAGCCTGCTCTTGCCCCAGGAAGACCGGCTGATAAAGGTGTCCTCCGGGGATATCCTCTATGCGGAGGTACAGAACCACGCCCTCAGCGTCGTCACTCCCACCGTGACCTACCACCTCCGGGCCACCCTGAGCGACCTGGAGCGGCAGCTGGAGGGGGCCAGCTTCGTCCGCTGCAACCAGCATTATCTGGTGAATCTGCAACATGTGACCTCGGTGGGGCGGGAGAGCGTCAACGTCTCCGGCCATGAGCTGCCCTTCAGCCGACCGAGACGAAAGCCCTTTTTACAGGCGTACTCCGAGTATCTGGGGGTGGAGCTATGATGACGGCGGTTCAGGAATATTTCAGTTCAGGCTTTCTGTTTTATCCCTTGGAGATGCTGACCGCTGTGCTGGTCTTTATCCTGCCCTTGGAAAAGCGAAGAAGGCCGGTTTTGCGGGCGGTGGGATTTGCGGCCTGCGTCTGCCTCTTTTATCAGCTGGTCTTTCTTGTGGCAGAGTATCGGAATGAGCAGGAATTCGGTTTGCTACAGGAGCAGTCCAGTACACAGGGCGGATACCTTTCCACCCTGTTCTGGTGCGGCCTGCTGTTTGTCCTGCTGATTCCAATGGTTTTGGGCATCTGCCGGGTTCCCCTGCGGGAGGCGGCGTACTGCGCCGCCTGCGCCTATCTGATGGAGCACATCGCCTACTGTCTCCGGCTGCTGGAGGACTGGGCGCTGGCTCCGGTGGACGTCTCGGTGGGTTCTCCCCTCTATTTTTTGAACAGCATCCTGGTCTATGGGGTGGTGTACCTTGTCTTTGTCCGCAAAATGGTGCAGAAGGGCCACTATGTCACCAGCGCCCTCAACTCCCTGAGCCTGACCCTGGGTGTGCTGGCGGTGGTGCTGGTCATGAGCGCATTGGCCTCCGCCTATGAGTTTGAAGTGGTTCATGCCGTCTACGCCCTGTTCTGCTGCACCGGGGCCCTCTACGGTCAGCTCCGGCAGCAGCAGAAGCAGGGTCTGGAGCAGGAGCTGGAGCTGCAGCAGAAGGCCCAATATGAGATGAGCCGGGACACCATCCAGCTCATCAACCAGAAGTGCCACGATTTGAAGCACCAGGTGGAGGCCCTCCGGCACATCAATGAGCCGGAGTACCGGAACACCGTCATCGACTCTCTCCAGGATGCGGTGATGATCTACGACACAAAGATCGAGACGGGAAACGAAATTTTGAACACGGTGCTCACGGAAAAGAGCCTTCGCTGTCAGCAGGAGCATATCACCCTGATTTGTCTGGCGGAGGGGAGCGCCCTGACCTTCTTGGATACAGTAGACCTGTACACCCTGTTCGGCAACGCTCTGGACAACGCCATGGAGGCGGTGGCCGCTCTGGACGAGGAGAACCGCCTCATCCGGGTGACGGTGCGGCGGAGGTCCGACCTGGTGATGGTGCAGGTGGAGAACCCCTATCAGGGTGAGCTGACCCTGGAGGACGGCCTGCCGGAGACCAGCAAGGGGGACAGGGACTGGCACGGCTTCGGCCTGCGGAGCATCCAGAGCATCGCCGAGCGCTACCACGGGATTTTCCAAATCAGCGGAGAAAACCAGGTGTTCCGTCTCCGGCTCACCTTCCCGCTGGAGGGACAGTCTGCGGCGGAAAATCGACAGCCTGCGGCAAAAGCGGCCACATTTGAAAAATAATTTGCTATCATCCTCCTATCCAGTCGGGGAATCCCCGGCAAAACCGGATAGGAGGAATTTTTTATGGAGTCTGCAAACAAAAAGTCAATGGGTAAATGAAGAAAATTTAACAGC
>JAJPWY010000088.1 GCA_021205725.1 Clostridiales bacterium | reverse complement strand
ACCTGGGTCAGCAGAGAGAAGGTGCGTTCTCCTGCCCGGAAATCGTCCATGTGGAGGGTCATATCTGCGTCGATCACTCCTACCAGGGTCACGTTTTCAAAGTCCAGACCCTTGGCTACCATTTGAGTGCCGATGAGGATGGGGATCTTCTCCTGTTCGAATTTTTCCAGCAGCTGCCGATGAGGGTGGGCGGCGGAGACGGTATCTGCGTCCAGTCGCAGGACAGGAGTGCCGGGGAATTGCTCCGCCAGATCCTCCTCCAGCCTCTGGGTGCCATAGCCCACAAAGACCAGCGGCCCGCCGCAGACCGGGCAACGATGGGGCAGCGGCTCACTGTGGCCGCAGTAATGGCACATCAGCCGCCCGTTAGCCCTGTGATAGGTCAGATGAATGGAGCAGCGGCTGCACTGGGGCACCTCGCCACATTCAGCACAGATGACCATTCGGCTGGCGCCCCGGCGGTTGAGCAGCAAAATCGACTGCTCGCCCCGGTGGAGGTTCTCCGTCAGCTCGTCCCGTAGCACGCCGCCAATGGAGGAGTCATTCCCCTGCCGCAGATCCTCCCGGGTGTCGGAGAGGAGCACTCGGGGCAGCCCCCGGCCATTGTATCGGCGGTCGAGCCGGAACAGATGGTATTTCCCTGTCTGAGCCAGGTACATGCTCTCCACTGACGGGGTAGCCGAACCCAAAACCAGCAGGGCATTCTGCTGGGTGCAGCGGAATTTTGCCACATCTGCCGCATGATACCGGGGCAGGTTTTCCGACTTATAGCTGGCCTCCTGCTCCTCATCCAGGATGATGAGGCCGATGTTTTTTAAAGGTGCAAAAACCGCCGAGCGGGTGCCGATGACCACACTGGCCTCTCCCCTTCTGGCCCGCTTCCACTCGTCATACCGCTCACCGGCAGAGAGGGAGCTGTGCAGCACGGCCACTCGGTCTCCAAACTGGGCGATGAACTGACGCATCATCTGGGGCGTCAGGCCGATCTCCGGCACCAGCACCAGGGCGGTGCGCCCCAGCTGCAAGGCTCGGTGAATCAGGCGGATATAGACCGAGGTTTTTCCCGATCCGGTGACACCGTAAAGCAGGCCACAGGCGGGCTTTTCCTGCTCTAACAGGTCAGACAGGCCGTCATAGGCGTTTTGCTGCTCCTGAGTGAGCTGGGGCGGTTCCTGATGGGGGGCGGAGTCTGTCTCCGGCCGACGAAAAACCTCTCGCTGAAAGAGCGTGACCAGACCGGCTTTTTCCAGCTCCTTCAGGGTGCGCCGATTGGTTCCGGTGAAGTAGGCCACATCCTTTGCAGAGGCAGAGCCAACGCTGCACAGCAGCTCAATCACCGCTTTCCGGGCCTTGGAGCGGCTTTTGGAGACCGTTTCTCTGGCAATCTCCTGAGAGACGGCCAAAACAGCGACCTCCTCGCTCTTGTCCCCAACGCCCCGCTGGGCGCTGGTCTCCAGCTGCAACACACCGTCCTCCATCAGACGGCGCAACGCCCGGGAGGGATTGGTTTGCCCAAAGGCCTCCCGGAGGGCCTTGCGTTGGATGCTTCCCCCTTCGCTGGAGATCATGGCCAGCACTCGCCGCTCCAACTCATTGCAGGGATGCTCCTCCTGCCAGGCGGCGGGGTCAATGCCGGGAGCCAGGCGGTAGCTGTCCTGGAGGTCATAGTAGAGCCCGGCGGGAAGCATGGCCTTGACTGCGTCATAGACCGTACAGAAATACCGCTCCCGCATCCAGAGAGCCAGGCGGATGCCTTCGGCGTCTATTACCGGCTCCTCGTCCAGAATGGCGCTGGGCCATTTCAACTGCATCTCCGGCTGCTCCTGAGCCACATCAAGAACCAAACCCTCAGAGCGACGATTGCCTTTTCCAAAAGGGACAATGACCCGCATACCCGGTCGCAGCGTCAGAGAAAAGCTATCCGGAACCAGGTAGGTATAGGGCTTGTCAATGGCATAGGTAGCTGAAGCTACAGCCACCTTACAACACAGCACCGGCTCCAAGACCCTTACCCCCTCTCCGGCGCAGAACATGACACAGGGCAAGGAGCGTCAGAGGCCCATTGTCCCCGACGCCTCTTGCCCTGCAGATTGGCTTACCGCTGGCGGCTCACGCCTCACCCGACTCCTGCTGTGTGACAGGACGATGAATCAGGCCCGCACGGGCCTCGTTAAGTGCGATGGTAACTGGCTTTTCTGTCAGCGGCTCATCGGCAGTCTCTGCGACTGAGATCTCCCGGGCCCGGTGAGCCACCAGGTTGACCAGCTCGTATCGGCTGTTGATGCCGTTTTTCATCAGTTCGTTCATGGGATAGAGAATCATAATACAATATCCTCCTTGATCATATCCAGCCGGGCAGAGACCCGGCAATCTTGTGCCTTGAGAATGGACAGTACTTCATCCGCGGCCTGGGGCACCTTATCGTTGACTACCAGGAAGTCGTAAAGAGGAATCTCCTGATACTCCTCCCTGGCCCGCTGGAGCCGACCCTGAATGACCTCCTCGCTCTCGCTCTGCCGACCATGGAGCCGACGGGAGAGCTCACCAAAGGAGGGTGGGATGACAAAAATCAAAGTCGCCTCTGGGCAGAGGTGTCGTACCTGAGCGCCGCCCTGAACCTCGATATCCAGCAGTACATCGTGGCCCGATTGAACCAGCGCCTCCACATCTGCCCGGGAGGTGCCGTAATATTGGCCCTGATAGCAGGCATATTCCAGAAATTCCCCCGCCTCGATCATGCGGGAGAAGACCTCCATGTCCACAAAATGATAGTGGACGTGGTTTTCCTCCCCATTTCGGGGCTTGCGTGTGGTGTAGGAGATGGAGAAGGTAAGACTTTGCCGCTGGTTGCGCACCTCAGAGATGACCGTGCTTTTTCCCACACCGGAGGGGCCGGAGATAACGACGATCTGCCCCTTTTTAGCTCTGGTATTCATCCGCATCCTCCTTGCCGTTCTCTCGACCTTCCACCCGAACCGCAATGACCTCCGGAGTCAGAGCGGACAGAATCACATGACCCGTGTCGGCGATCAGTACCGACCTGGTTCTCCGCCCATAGGAGGCGTCGATGAGAACGCCCCGCTCCCGGGCCTCCTGGATGATACGCTTGATGGGTGCTGAGTCTGGGCTGACGATGGCAACGATACGATCGCCGGCCACCATATTGCCATAGCCGATGTTCAGCAGCAGCATCCTGCCGCCTCCTTTGCAAGCTTTTATTCCACGTTCTGAACCTGCTCCCGCAGCTTTTCCAGCTCCGCCTTCATATCCACCACAATGGTAGACAGTTGCAAATCGTTGCACTTGGAGCCTGTGGTATTGGTCTCCCGGTTCATCTCCTGGATGAGGAAATCCAGCTTCCGGCCAATGACGCCGCCCTGGCGAACCATGTCCCGGAACTGGTTGATATGGCTGTGGAGCCGAACCGTCTCCTCTGCCACGGCCACCTTGTCGGCAAAAATCGCCGCCTCGGTGAGAATACGGGCCTCGTCGATCTGTCGATCCTCCAGCACCTCCTGGAGCTTGGCAGTCAGGCGCTCCCGATAGGCGGCCACCGTCTCCGGAGAGCGGGCCTCTACCTGGCGGGTATATTCCTCCAGGGTATCCAGCCGTCCCAGCAGATCCTCCGCCAGCTTTTCGCCCTCCCGGGCACGCATGGCGTTGAAGTCGGTCAGCGCCATCCGGGTGACCTGGCGAATGTCCTCGGTGAGCTGCTCCAGATTTTCAGGAGCCTTTTCCACCCGGAACACGTCGGGAAAACGGGAGAGCAGAGACACGGAGACATCATCCCGAAGGCCAAAGGTCTCCCCCATCTCCCGGAGCGCTCTGAGGTATCCGGCGGCCACGGGCTGGTTCAGGGTGACGGAGACGGCGTCCGAACCGGAGGCGTCCACCGTGACGTTGACCTCCACCTTGCCTCTGGAGACAGCTGCCTTTACCTCCGATTGAACGGCGTCCTCAGCGCAGGCATAGACCCGGGGCAGCCGGACGCTGCAATCCAAATATCGGTTGTTGACGCTGCGAAGCTCTACCACAATGGTATGCTGGTGTAGCACAGCCTCCCCCCGGCCATAGCCGGTCATACTGTTCAGCATGGAATGCTCGTCCCCCTTGTGTACAGGTTCGATTATAGATTATACCAAAATATCCTGGTTCTGTAAAGCAATTCCGGATGGAGAAATCAGTTCCCCGTCTCATCCGATGTCGTGTCGCTGACCGCCTCGGTGTCGGTATTGCTGCCGTCGCCAGTATCCTCGGTGTCGGTCGTCTCCTCCTCGGTAGTCTCCTCCGGGATGAGGGTGATCGTAACGCTGGCATTGTAGCTGCCCAGGATACCCAGATCGGAGATACCGGAGAGCTCCACTGTGGCCGGTACAGAAACCGTCTCCCCGTCCACCAGCTCCACGCCGTCTAAATCTGCCGTGACCTGGATATCGTCGTTGATGAGCAGATCAAAGTCCTCTGTCTTTCCCCGGAGCCTGATCTCCACATCTGCCACATCGTAGTTCCAGCCCTCCGTCTTGTTTTCCAAAACGATATTGCTGGTAGACACGATCCGGATCTCCAGTCCGGTAATGGTGACCTGCACCTTGACGGTGGTGTCGCTGCTCATCAGGCTTACGCCGTCTGGCATGGCGTCCTCAATGCTGAACTCATACTCTCCGGTGGTGGCGATCTGGCCCAAATCGACCTCGCCTACCGTCAGCGTCTCCAAATCATCCAGATTGATGCTCTGGCCCACAACGGTGACGGTTTCCACCGAATAGGTGCACTCGGCATTCTCGGAGGTCGCTCCGCCGCCGGAGATCAGATCAACGGTGAGGGTCAGCTCCTTGATACACTGGACATAGTAGGTGACTGAAATGGCGTCTGTCTCCAGAGTCAGGTTATCGCTGGAGACCTCATTTCCGTCCTTGTCGCAGAGGACAATGCTCAGCCAGCCCGACCAGGTATCCGTCAACCCGGTGTCGCTGAGGATCACCTTTGCATAGCTCACCGAATCGACGACGCTCTCCTCGCCCCGGATCTCCAGTTCCTTCTGCTGAAGGACAAAACTTTCATCGTCTGAATAGTAGCCATCTGCCACAGAGCCGGTGAACTCCGGCGTGATGGTCACGGTCTTACTGACCATCTGAACCACCGTCACATCTACTGCGGAGGCGCTCCTGGAGACGATGCTGACATCGCTGGAGCTGGAGCTGGTGACAGAGCTTGGCAAATTGATGTTCAGATCCAGAGTGTATACCCCTGCCTCCGTGATGGACGTGGTGGAGGCGGTGACGATAATATTGCTGTTGTTGAGCTGCGTGATGACGCTTCGGGGCCCGTTGACCACAACGTTGATTGTGGGTGTCTCTCCGGTGATGAGCAGTCCCTCTGCCTCCAGAGACTCCTCGCCGATGAAGGTCACGGGGATACTGTTGATCGTCACCTGTGCGTCCGGCTGCTGGGCCAGATCCACATAGAGCCAGCAGACGATGGAGAGCAGGATGGAGAGAAGAATGTAGGAGAGACGGCTGTTCTTGATCTTATTCCACATGATCCTCGTCCTCCTTTTTCCAGATGGAACCAAGGATGGCTCGCAGTGAAGGGATGACGTTCTTTTTGCCTTCCTCCTCTGTCAGCAGCTCGTTACGCAACAGCTGCTCCAGCGTCTCTGCGGACAGATGCCGCTTGAGCATACCGTCGGTAGCCACCGAGATGGAGCCGGTCTCCTCCGAGCAGATGACCACCACGGCGTCGGTGTGCTCTGTCACACCCAACCCGGCCCGGTGGCGAGTTCCCAGTTCCTTGCTGATGTTGGTGTTTCCGGACAGAGGCAACACACAGCCTGCACCCACGATCCGGCCCTCCCGGACAATGACGGCACCATCGTGGAGGGGGGCCTTGGGATAGAAGATATTTTCCAGCAGGTCAGTGGAGAGCGCCGCATCCAGAGCAGTCCCGGTGTGCAGACAATCGGTCAGCAGGCTGTTGCGCTCGAAGACAGTGAGGGCCCCCACCTTCTTTTTGGACATATCCCGATAGGCGGCCACCGTTTGAACAATGGCGTCCTCTACCACATTGGCCTCCCCCTGGCGGCCCAGATAGTGCCGCAGATTGCCGGTGCCCACCTGGGTGAGAAAGTGGCGGATCTCCGGCTGAAAGACGACGATCAGCGCCAGAAAGCCCACCTGAACCACGCTGTTGAGCAGGAAGTTCAGCACATGGAGATTGAACAGGTCAGACAACCACAGCAGAACGACCACTAGGGCTACGCCCCGGAATACCTGGCCGGTCTGGGACTTGCGAACCAGCTTGATCGCATAGTAGAAAATAATGGCAATAATGGCTACGTCCAGCAGGTCGGACAGGCCGATAGTCTGTATATACATTCCCAGCTGTTGAAACGGGTTGAGCTGGGAGGCGCTCAAGGTTATGGGAGTGATCGTCAGCATGGCATTTCCTCCGCGGGATAGAACACGCCTGCCAAACCGGGGCAGGAGTCCATTCATTCACAAAAATAGTATACTCCGAAAGCCCGGGAATGGCAAGCGTATCCACTTCTATTTTTCCAGACAGCTGCGAAGCACGGCTGCCAGGGCGTCTACTTCTCCGGGTGTGGTAAACGGGGAAATGCTGGCCCGGAGAGTTCCGGTTTCCAACGTCCCTGCCGTGCGATGCGCCAGGGGAGCGCAATGCAGCCCTGTCCGGAGAGAGATCCCGCTGGCAGCGAGAGTATCTCCCAGCACCTCGCAGTCCTGCCCTTCCGCCAGGAAGGACAAAACGCCAGTCCTCTGGTTCGCCTCTTTGGGCCGGAAGACCCGGATCCCCGGAATCAGAGACAGCGCCCCGGCCAGCCGGTCGGACAGCTGCCGCTCGTGGCAGAGAATGGCGTCGGTTCCCTTCCGGCGGATAAACTGCACCCCAGCCAGCAGCCCGGCGATTCCCGGCATATTGTGGGTGCCCGCCTCCAGACGGTCGGGCAGGAAATCCGGCATCTGCTGGTTCAGGGACTCGCTGCCCGTCCCTCCGGTGAGCAGGGGAACCGGCGTCTGCCCGTCTCCGCACACCAGCACGCCCGTTCCCTGGGGCCCGCACAGTCCCTTGTGCCCCGGCAGGCCCACATAGGCTGTGCCCCATTGTTTGGCGGAGACCGGGAGGATACCGGCGGACTGGCTGGCGTCCACGATCAGCGGAACATCCCTGTCCCGGCACAGGGCGGCAATGCCGTCTATTGGCAGGATATATCCGAATACATTGGACACATGGGTACAGACGACTGCCTTTGTGTCTCCATCTATCTGTTGGGAAAAGGCGGCCAGATCGCCCGCCTGGTCAAAAAGACCGCCGACAGCCACCTGAACCGCCACCTCCGGGATACTCGCCAGGGTACGGGTGACGGCGTTGTGCTCGTAGCCGGAGATGACGACCCGGTCTCCCGGCTGAACCAGAGTACGGATAGCGATGTTGAGTGCATGGGTGGCGTTGGAGGTGAATACCACCTGCTCCGGGCTGTCTGCGCCCAGAAGCTGAGCCAGCGCCTCCCGGCAGCGAAAGGCGACATCCGCAGCCCGGGCGGAGGCAGGGTAGCTGCCACGCCCGGGACTGGCGTATTCACGCAAAGCAGCGGCCATGGCCCATGTCACCTCCGGGGGCTTTTGCAGGGCTGTGGCGGCGCAGTCCAGATAGATCACAGCTGCACCTCCCGGTAGCTGCCGTCCGCTTCCGTGATAAAGATCTGCTTTGGGGACAGCTCCACCCGGTTCAGCACCACCAGAGCCTGAGCCAGATTCCGCTGAGAGATTTTGACGCTGTGGCTGCATCCGGTGGAGGCGATGGCCTTAGGGGAGCGCAGAATCCGGGCGGCGATCCCGGCCCGCTCCAAAGCAGCTGCCGTTCGCTGGGCATAGGTCAGCGAACGGCAGACGATGAGATAATATACCATGCTGAATTCGCTCCTTTTGATACGAGCCTTCGGGAGAAATGTCGTATCACCCCATTGTATGCCGGGGTTTGGAGCGATGTGAAGGGGGGCAGCGGGTTGTCAGCTTTCGATTCGCTCCAGCAGAGCCACGCTGTGGGCGGCCATGCCCTCGCCGCTGCCGGTAAAGCCCAGATGCTCCTCAGTGGTAGCCTTGATGTTCACCAGGTCAGGGGAGATGCCCAGACGCAGGGCGATATTCTCCCGCATCTGGGGGATATAGGGAGCCAGCTTGGGCCGCTGGGCGATGATGGTGGCGTCCACATTCACCACCTGGTAGCCTTTTTCAGCGATCAGGGCGACGGTGCGCTCTAACAGTATCATGCTGGAGATGTCCTTCAGGGCGGGGTCAGTGTCCGGAAAGGCGTGGCCGATATCCCAAAGACCGGCGGCACCCAGAAGGGCATCCATAATGGCGTGGGTCACCACGTCGGCGTCGGAGTGCCCCAGAAGGCCCAGCTTCCATGGAATCTCCACGCCACCCAAAATCAGGCGGCGGCCCTCCACCAGGCGGTGGACGTCGTATCCGTGTCCTATCCTCAGTCCGGTCGGCATGACAGAATCGCCTCCCCCAAAACCAGATCGCCAGGCGTGGTGATCTTGATATTGTTGTAGTCCCCTTTCGTCAGGCAGACCTTCATGCCCAGGGCCTCTACAGCGGAGCAGTCGTCGGTCAGGGGCAGCTGCTCCTGAAGGGCCTTTTGCATTGCCGCCTTGATGAGGTCGGCGTCAAATACCTGAGGTGTCTGGACAGCCCGGAGGTTTTCCCGGGGGACGGTGCGCTCCACCGACTCCAGACCGTTGACCTCCTTGATGGTGTCCTTCACCGGTACCGCCGGAGCCGCCGCTCCGTTGGAGGCCGCCTCCCGGAATACGTCCTCAAGCACGGCCTGGGTGACCAGAGGCCGGGCACCGTCGTGGATGCCAATGAGCTGTGCCTGGGGATTCACTCGGTTCAGGCCAATCCAGACCGACTCCGCCCGTGTCTCGCCGCCCCGGACGATGCGGCTGACCTTGGTGCAGTCCCACGCCCGAACCAGGTCGTTGATGGGGGACATCAAATCCTCTCTTGTGACCACGACGATCTCGTTCACCCGGGGACAGGCCTGGAGCGCCAGGAGCGTATGGACAATGACCGGTCGATCTCCCAGCGTGGCCAGTATCTTGTCCGTTCCCTCCATCCGCCTGGCGTTGCCCGCTGCGGGGACGACGACGGAGCAGTACAGCTGTTCCCGCTTTCCTCTCTGCTTCGGTTTGCTCCAGGATAACTGAACGCTCATTTGCTGTGCCTCCTCTGTGACCTTGGCATTGGATTTCTCTGTGGTCAGTGTACCACAAAAAGGGCTGGTTGAAAAGGGCGAAAAAGCGGCCAGGGCAAATGCCCTGACCGCTTTTGGAAAACGGAATCAGTCCTCGGCGTCCAGCAGGACAGCACGGCGGGACAGAGACACCTTCCGGGTCTCCAGGTTGATGTCGGTGATCTTGACGTCCACCACATCGCCTTCCTGCAGCTCGTCCTCGGGCTTCTCTACCCGATGATCGGCGATCTGGGAGATGTGAATCAGGCCGTCCACGCCGGGCACAACCTCAGCGAAGGCGCCAAAGGTCATCAGCTTGACCACCTTGACGGTAGCCACGTCGCCCACGGAGTACTTGTTCAGGAAGGTCTCCCAGGGGTTCTCGTTGGGATCCTTCATGCCCAGAGAGATCTTCTTCTTCTCGGGGTCATACTTGATGACATACACGTCCACGGGATCGCCCACAGAGACGACCTCGGAGGGGTGCTTGATGCGGCTCCAGGACAGCTCGGAGATGTGAACCATGCCGTCCACGCCGCCGATGTCCACAAATGCGCCGTAAGAGGTCAGGCTCTTGACGGTGCCGGAATAGTGCTTGCCCACCTCGATGGACTCCCACACGGCCTTGCTCTTGGCGGCCCGCTCCTCGCTGGCAACGCTGCGGATGGAGCCCACCACACGGCGGCGGCTGCGGTTGACCTCGGTGATGTGCATCCGAACGGTGGTGCCCACCAGACCGGTCATGGGCTCATTCCGACGCAGGCCGGTCTGAGAGGCGGGGATAAAGACACGGATGCCCTTGTAGTTGGCGACGACGCCGCCCTTGTTCTCCTCACGGATGGTGGCCTCGATGACGGTCTTATTGTCCTTGGCAGCTTCGACCTCTTCCCAGTTCTTGTTGGCGTCCAGGCGCTTCTTGGACAGGCTGACAACGCCCTCGCTGTCGTTGACGCGCAGCACCAGAACTTCGATCTGATCGCCGGGCTTCAGAACATCTTCCGCCTTGACGTTGGGATCGTCGGAGAACTCGGACATGGCGATATAGCCGGCATGCTTGGTGCCGAGATCGACCTGGATATCGGTGGGTGTGATCTGCACAACGGTACCGACGACCTTATCTCCTGTATTTAAAGTTTTGATCGACTTCTCCAGCATTTCAGCAAAGGACTCCTCGATCTCCATTTTGACTTCGTTAGACATTTTGGTTTTGACCTCCTTTATTATCCACCCGGGCGTAGATGCTCCCGCAGTGATTCCAACACGAGATGCTCCCTCCAGTTCGTCCATGGGAAGCTCATCCGCTTCTTCGATCCAATAGACACGGTCGCATTGCTGTCTGCACAGCTCGGCCAGGTGGCGGGTATTGGCGCTCTGGTGGTCACCGATCACGATCATTACGTCGCTCTGAGCAGCCAGTTCCTGCGCTTCCGACTGCCTCTGGGCGGTAGCAATACATATTGTATCAAATAATTTTGCGTTTGTACACTGTTTTTTTGCAAGATTTTCACAAT
This sequence comes from Clostridiales bacterium, assembly GCA_021205725.1. Classification (GTDB taxonomy): domain Bacteria; phylum Bacillota; class Clostridia; order Oscillospirales; family Oscillospiraceae; genus Onthomonas. The sequence continues at coordinate 28,073 of JAJPWY010000088.1, read as the reverse complement.
TTTTCATTGTTGTCCGGGTGGAGGTGGTCTGAAAAACGAAGGTAAGGGGCATTTCGCCTCTTTTTTCGTCCTCCGCAAGCCATTTTTCCAGGGCGTCCGCATCCTCCAGCACCACCGGGCTGTGGCACCACCCGGCAATGGCCTTCACCTCCGGGTGGGTAGGCAGGCCCACGATGACTGGCTGCCGTCCCTCCTGCTCTGCCTCCTGCACCAGGCGGTGGATACGGGCCACGCTGGGACAGGTGGCGTCGATGACCGGACTTTCCTGTTCGGCCAGGCGGTCATAGACGGCCTTTGCCTCCCCATGGGAGCGAATCAGGACAGAAGCACCCTTCGGCGCATCCTCCGGGTCGGCGATCTGCCCCATCCCCATCTCCTTCAGGCGACGGATCACGTGATCGTTGTGGATGATCTCCCCCAGCATAACGCAGGGAGTCCCTTCCTGAGCGGTCTTTTCCGCCAGGGTCACGGCACGATTGACGCCGTAGCAGAATCCGGCGGTCTTGGCTACTGTGACGGTCATTTGGGCACCCTGCCTTCCAGCGCATAGATTTTTTCCAGCAGCTCGTCCGCCAGCTGACGCATCTCCTCCGGAGTGGCCTTTTTCCCTGCAATCTGGGGATGATACGGTTCTCCGAACACCATGTCCATCCGGTGGAATTTCTTCGCCCGGGTCAGGTATACCGGTACCAGAGGTGCTCCGGTTTTCAGAGCGAACATGATTGCACCTGTCTGCGCCTGGACGTGCTCCCCTTCGTGGACACGGGTGCCCTCCGGGAAGATGACGAGCTTGCTTCCCTCCTTCAGGCTGCGAAGCCCGTTTTTGATGGAGGACATATCATTATTCCCCCGCCGGACGCCGAAAACGCCAATCCGGTAGAGAAACCACCCCAGGACAGGGGTGTCCAGCAGCTCCTCCTTGGCCATGATCCGGGGAAAATGCTTCCGGGTCAGACCGAAACAAACCATGGGCGGATCCGCCAGGGTACAGTGCCGGGGGCAGATGACCGCAGGGCCGTCGGGGATATTCTCCCTGCCAATGACGTGCAGGTGATAGATGAAACGATAGATGATAAAAAGAATATGATAGACCGCATTGTACCAGGGCTTACATTGCTTTGCCGTGCGATAGGGGAACTTTTTCCCTTGCCTCTCCCGTTCCTCACTCATGGGATGCGCTCTCCTTTACGATCTCCAGTATAGCGGAGATGCTCTCCTCCAGATTAAGCTCTGAGGTGTCCACCAGGACGGCGTCCTCTGCCTGACGGAGAGGGGCGACCGACCGGCGGGTATCCTGGTCGTCCCGCTGGAGCACTTCCTGTAGCACCTGGTCATAGGACTCCCAGTTGCCCCGCTCCTGCTGTTCCTTCCAGCGCCGTCTGGCCCGGACCTCCGGGGAGGCGGTGAGGAAAATCTTGACCGTGGCATTTGGCAGCACCACAGTGCCGATGTCCCGGCCGTCCATGACCACATCCCGCGTCCTGGCCAGTGACTGCTGCATGTCCAGCAGGAAAGCTCTGACCTGAGGCAGTGCGGAGACAGCCGAGGCGTACATGGCGATCTCCGGCTCCCGAATGGGACGGGTGACATCCTCCCCGTTCAGATACATATGCTGGATGCCGTCCGGCTGAATCCGGAGCTCCACAGAAAGCCCTTTCAGCAGAGGAACTACTGATGCGGCATCCTGGGGGTTCGCATCCTGACGGCGGACGGCAAGGCCCACCGTGCGGTAAATCGCCCCGGTGTCCACATAGAGATAGCCCAGCTGGGCGGCTACCGCCCGGGCGATGGTGCTTTTCCCCGCTCCGGCCGGGCCGTCAATGGCAACACTGACAAATGACATAGGCAACTGCTCCTTATGTGAGTTCAAAATCATAATCACTCATCCCAGACCGACCAGCAGCCCGCCGTATAGCCGGTGGACCAGGCGATCTGGAGATTGAAGCCGCCGGTGTAGCCATCCACGTCCAGCAGCTCCCCGCAGAGGTACAACCCGGGAACCAGCCTGGAGGCCATAGTGGACGGATCGACCTCGGAGACCCGCACCCCGCCGGAGGTGACGATGGCGTCTCGGACGGGCCGGGGGCCGATGACTGCGACGCTGAACTGCTTTAGTACCCGCAGCAGGGCGTGACGCTGCTCCCGGGTCAGGTCGTGCACCTTGGCCTCCGGGGGGATACCGGAGCGACGAATTACCTCCGGAATCAGCTTTTGGGGCAACAGGGCGTTCAAGCTATTTTGAAAGTCCCGGTTGGCGTTTTGCTGGAAATCCCGCAGCAGCCGGGCGTCCAGGGTCTTGTCGTCCAGGGCAGGCTTCAGATCGATCTCTACCGTGTATTTTGTATGTTCAAAGTCCAGCATATGGGTGCTGGCGCTGAGGATCACCGGGCCGGACAGTCCGAAATGGGTGAACAGCAGCTCCCCAAAGTCCCGGTACAGCACCTTCCCGTCCTGGTTTTTCACCTGGATGGAGATGTTGCGCAGGCTCAGCCCCTGGAGCGCACGGCAGCAGTCCTCCGCCACCAGGGGAACCAGAGAGGCCCTGGCAGGCCCAAGAGCCCTTGCCATGGCGTAGCCGTCCCCAGTGGAGCCGGTGTCCGGGTAGGACAGACCGCCGGTGCAGAGAATGACCCGGTCGGCGGAGAGCCGCCTCCCATTTTCCAGCCTGACGCCGACAACGGCGCCGTTTTCCGTCAGAATGGAAGTTGCCCGCCCGGTGCGGATGCGGACGCCTGCCTCCTCCATGGCCCGGATCAGGGCGTCGGCCACGTCGTCCGCCCGGTCAGACTGGGGAAAGACCCGGTTGCCCCGCTCTGTTTTCAGAGGCACTCCCAGCTCCTCAAAGAATGATTTCACTTCAGCAGGGCCAAGCTGACTCAGGGCGCTGTACAGGAACCGACCGTTCCGTGGGATATTTTGCAGCACCTCTGCATTTGTGCAGTCATTGGTGACGTTGCACCGGCCCTTTCCGGTGATGCGGAGCTTGCGCCCCAGCTTTCGGTTTCGCTCCAGAAGGGTGACCCTTCCGCCCTGGCGGGCAGCGGTCAGAGCGGCCATCATACCGGCAGGCCCGCCGCCGATGACCAGAATTTGTCTTTCGTTCAAATAGATTAACGCTCCCATCAATTACCGGAGGGCTTGTCATAGACCTCGTATTTGGCCCAGATCTCCTCCAGCTTGCCCAGAGTCTGCTGCAGCTCCTTGTCCTTTTTCCGGCTGACCGCCACGATCAGGGCATCCACCAGGCTCAGCGGAGCCACCAGCGAGTCCACAAAGGAGGCCATGTCACTCTTTGCAATCAGGGCGTAGTCCGCCAGCGGAACCAGGGGCGACGCCGTGCTGTCGGTGATAGCGATGACCTGTGCCCCCCGGCTCCTTGCGTACTCCATGGCAGTGATGGTGCGCTTGGAGTACCGGGGGAAGGAGAGCCCGATAAACACATCGTCAGCGTCCACGTGGATGGTCTGCTCAAAGACCTCGCTGATGGAGACGGTGTCGATATTGATGACCCGCTCGAAGATATACTGGAAATAGAAGGCCAGAAAGTCAGCCAGGACGCTGGCGGAGCGGACGCCCAGAACGTAGATATTCCGGGCGTTGCAGATGGCGTCCACTGCGCTGGCAAAGCTCTCCCGATCGATCTCATCCATGGTGATGCGGATTTTGTCCATGTCGGACTGCATGACGGTGGAGAGCACGTCCTGGTCGCCAATCCGGTCATTAGTGACCTCAATTCGCTGCACCGAGGTCAGCTTGTTCCGGATCATCTCCTGTAATGCCTTTTGCATACTGGGATAGCCGTCATAGCCCAGCTCAGCGGCGAAGCGAACCACGGTGGACTCGCTGACGTTCACCGTCTTGCCCAGCTTGCTGGCAGTCATAAAGGCCGCCTTATCATAATAGTTGAGAATATAGTTGGCAATCAGCTTTTGGCCCTTGGAGAAGCCGCTCATATTTTCTTGGATGTTTGTCAAAATGTCGCCGGACATACGCTCCCGTCCTTCCCTGGCTTCATCGTGTATTCCGCACACAGACGGTCAAAAGAGACGGACAGTGAGAATCAGGCATCTCGGCGTCGCCGGAGCTGCCCGTCCTCTCTGACTGTCCTTTTCCAAATTCTATGCATATCATACCGAAGGAGCCGGAAAAATGCAAGAGCAATTTGCAAGTTTTCATTTCTTTCTTGCAAAATTAAGATCTACTCCCGCCGAAGAACGGCCAGCTCCTCCACGGTCAGCCAACGCCAGCGTCCGCAGGGCAAAGACCCAAGCCGGATACTTCCCTCCCTGACCCGGCGCAGACGGTGAACCGTCAACCCGACGGCGGCGCACATCCGGCGCACCTGGCGGTTTTTGCCCTGGGTGATGGTGACAGAGAGCAGCGACGTCTCCCCTTCTGTGTGCAAAACAGAGACCCTTGCGCCCTGGAACCGCTCGCCTTCCACCGTCATGGGGCGACGAAGCAGAGGCACTGCCTGCTGCACCGGGCCGGAGACCCGAACCCGGTACTCCTTTTCCACCCGATGGCTGGGGTGGGTCAGCCGGTTGGCAAGGCTGCCGTCGTTGGTCATGAGCAGCAGGCCCTCCGAGTTCAGATCCAGCCGTCCCACCGGATAGAGCCGCATTCCGCAGTCGGCCACCAGGTCGGCCACGGTGGGTCTCCCCTGCTCATCGGACAGGGTGGTCACATAGCCTCGGGGCTTGTTCAGCATGAGACAGGCCGTCTCCGGCCTTTGCCCCATGGGAACGCCGTCCACCGTGATCTCGTCTCGCTCCGGGTCAGCCTTTTGGCCCACAGAGGCAACTTTCCCGTTGACGGCAATTCTGCCCTCCCGCAGCCAGACCTCGGCCTGGCGGCGGGAGAGCAGCCCGTATTCGGAGAGAATTTTACTGATACGTTCTTCCATCAGTTGACCACAATGGCCCCGTAGAGCAGGTCTACCGTGCCGATGACCTCGCCATTGACCGTATAGGTGGCAGTCCCGGCCACCTCGCCCTTGGAGACGGCGCCGCTGACCTTGCTGGGCAGGGAGATGCTACACTGGATGGGATTTTCCGAGGAGGACGCTACAGAGGCGGTCAGTGTGCTGGCAGCCAGCAGAGGCACGTCCTGATTACCGATGTGGAAGGTGGCGACCTCCTCCCCCTCCTCGCAGAGGACATTAGCGGGGTAGTTTTCAAAGGCCCAGTCGTAGAGGTTTTCGTGATCCTCGTAGTCGTTGGCGTCGTTCAGGGTGACGATGATAAATTTGGAGCCGTCCCGCTCGGCGCAGGAGACCAGCGTCCGGCCCGCCAGAGTGGTCCAACCGGTCTTGACGCCAATGCAGCCGTCCATGAGCTGGAGCAGGTTGTTGTGGTTCTCGATCTCGTAGCCACCGATCTCGATGTACCAGGTGGAGACGATTTTGGCAAACAGCTCATTCTGCATGGCCACCTGGGCCAGGACAGCCATATCCCGTGCGGTGGAGTAGTTGTCCTCATCCACCAGGCCGTTGGTGCTGCTGAAGTGAGTGTTGGTCATCCCCAGCTCCTCCGCCTTGGCGTTCATCATCTCAATGAAGGCGTCCTCATCCCCGTCGGCACAGGCCTCCGCCAGAGCGACAGCGGCGTCGTTCCCGGAGCGGAGCATGGTGCCGTAGAGCAGCACCTCAAAGGTCACAGTGTCCCCGGCCTCCAGATAGAGAGAAGTGCCTCCCTCGTCTGAATTGGCGGCGTGCTCTGAGACGGTATAGGTTTCGTCCAGCCGCTCATCATCCAGGGTCATGTCCTCTACCGCCAGGTAGGCCGTCATGATCTTGGTAATGCTGGCGATGGGCCGCTGCTCATCGGCGTTCTTTTCGTAGATAATCTGACCGGTATAGGCGTCCATGACCACGGTGGAGGTGGCCGAATCCTCCGGCGCATCCTCCGCTGCGGAGGCGGCGGGGATCATGCCCACCACCAGCAGCAGGGACAGAACGCCCCCCAGAACTTTTCTAAGCTTCAAGCTGTTTCACCTCAGTTGATGTTACTCGGGAAAGCGGCTCACTGGGCCTGCTCCTCCTCGGTCTTCTTCTTGCTCTGCATCTCGGAAATGACGGCGGTCACCTTGTCCACCACCTCCGGAACCAGGTTGATGGCCTTCTCCACCGTGCCGTCAGGCATGGGATTGGCGTTGATGATGCGCACGTTGTCCCCGTGAATGACCAGGAAGGAGACCGGTACCACGCTGACCCCGGCTCCGGAGCCGCCGCCGAAGCAGTTGGCCTTGTCCGCAGGCAGATTTTTCGGCGCAAAGTCGGATCCGCCGGAGGCAAAGCCCAGGCTGACCTTGGAGATGGGGATGACGGTGACGCCGTCCGGGGTGGTAATGGGCTTGCCGACGACGGTGTTGACATCCACCATCTCCTTCAGCCGCTCCATCGTCATGTTCAGCACGTCATTGATCGGATGCTTCTGTTCCATGGTTTGTTCCCTCCTGTGTTTCTTTCTGTTGTTCTTTTTGGTGGGCGAGATAGGATCTCAGGAACCGCCATCCAAGGCGCAGAGCGATGGACAGCACCTGGCCGATCCGGATGGAGAGGGCCAGTCGTAGCCAGATCAGGGACTCCCGGGCTTCAAAATCTACCCGGGCGTCGATGTCCCGACGCTTGATGCAGTAGAATGTATTTTCCAGCACCGGCACCAGACCACCCGCTCCGGCGCAAATCATCCCATATTGGATGGCTGCGTTGGCCGGGTCGTCCTTTCCGGCGATGGTGTATCGAATCTCCAGGGTGTCGATCTGGAGCCGGGAGAGCAGCTGCCCTACGGCGTCAATGGCCAGGGAGATCAGCTCCATCAGCGGCAGGGGCAAGCCGCCCTTTTTTTGCTCCTCCGTCGGTGCCTCCTGGGGCTCCTTCTTCTTTGCCTCCCGGGGCTTTTTTGCCTTCTTCTCCTGCTTTTCCGGCTTCGGCTTTTGAGGAAGCAGGGTGATGTGAATCTTACCCAGCCGAATCCGCAGGGAAATGCCCTCCTCCCCATAGGAGAATTCCACCCCCACCCGAACCAGCGTCAGCAGGAACAGCAGAAGGAGGATAATGAGAAAAATAATCCAGCCTGTCATCTCATTGTTTCGCCTCCGGTTCCGGCGGGCTCTCCTGCTCCTGACGGCGCAGATCGTTCGCCTGTTGCAGCTCCTGACGCAGCTTGTCCTCCTCCCCGGTCTGAGGCAGGGGCGGAAGCTCCTCCAGACTGGAGAGGTTGAAGCAGCGCAGGAATTGGTTGGTGGTGCGGAACAGGGCGGGACGGCCCGGAACGGCCAGCCGTCCGGCCTCCTCGATTAGTCCCCGCTCCAGCAGCAGATTGACGGTGTAGGAGGAATCTACTCCCCGAACCTGTTCGATATAGGCCCGGGTGGTGGGCTGATAGTAGGCGATGATGGAGAGCACCTCCAGGGCGGGCTGGGAGAGCTGAGGCGGCTTCCGCCGCTCCAGGGCCTTCCGGATGCGCCCGGCGTACTCCGGGGCGGAGCAGAGCTGATAGCTGCCCTCCAGCTGGAGCAGTCGGATGCCCCGGCGCTCATAGCGATAGCTGTCCCCCAGCTTTTTACAACATTCTTCGACGGTGGCGGGCTCCTCCTCCAGTGCCAGGCTGAGGCGTTCCAACGTGATGGGCTCTCCCGCGGCAAACAGGATGGCCTCCAGAGCGGACAACAGCTCTTTCTCTTCCAGTTTTTCCATATATGCTCCTGTTTATGCTCCGGCCCCGCCGTCAGGCTCTGCCGGGGCGTCAGTCTTGATAACGGTGCAGTCCCCGGCAGAGCCTGCCAGACGGATTCGGCTGGCCTTGCACAGCTCCAGAATGGCCAGGAAGGTGGCTACGATCTCCGACCGGGAGCGACTGCCCTGAAACAGCGACTTGAAATAGGTCACGCCGCTGTGCACCAGGCGGCCCAAAATCTCCCGGGCCTTGCTGGCCACCGGATACGGCTCCCGGCCCACGATGCCCCGGAACGCCTTTTCCGGACTGGGAGGCGTCTCCCCGCTTCGGCTGAGGACGGTCTTCATGGCCTGTAGGATATCCTCCGGCTGGTGGACATAGCAATAGGTCTTGTCCGGCGTGAGCGGCTCCTGAGGGCGGGTCAGGCAATCCCGCCCCACCTCGTAGCGGCCCAGCAGTTCCGGAACCACCGATTTGATCTTTTTGAAATTTTCGTGCCGCTGCCGCTCCTCCAGCGAGGCGATCAGCTCCTCCATCTCGGAGATGGCCTCCTCGTCGTGGATGCTCAGCAACATACGGGTCTTGATGTAGACCAACTGGGCCGCCATAGCCACAAACTCGCTGGCGACCTCCAGATCCAGCTCCTTTCTCCGATCCATCCAGGCCATGTACTGATCCAGGATAAGAGAGATCTGGATGTCCTGGATCTCCATTTTATTTTTGCTCAGAAGGGCGAGGATCAGGTCGAGAGGGCCGTCGAAATCGGCCGGCTCCGTCCGGGTCTTGACCACGCCCTCCAGATGGTAAAGCGGTGCGTCCATCCCCTCACCTCTCAGGCGTAAATGTAGTTGAGCAGTACGGCCAGCACGCCCACAGGCAGACCGGTCAGGGTGCAGATGCCATTGCCCAGCAGGTTCATCAGATAGCTCAACGGCGTATCCAGCACGCCGAAGAATACCAGGGCAAAGAGCAGGAGCATGATATACCGCTCATAGCGGAGAATGGCGTTGTAAATGCGGTCGGGCAGAAAGGAGAACAGCACCTTGGAGCCGTCCAGAGGCGGGATGGGGAACAGATTAAAGACCCCCAGCCCCAGATTCAGCCACATCATCACCGCCAACGCCGCCATGACCCAGAACCCCGCCTCGGTGGCGCCCACCCCCAGGGTGTAGAGCAGGCTCAGCAAAGCGGCGGAGAGGATGCTCATGACAAAGTTGGAGCAGGGACCTGCCAGGGCGGTGATGGCCATGCCCTGCTTCGGCTTTTTGAAATAGTTGGGATTCACCGGCACCGGCTTGGCCCAGCCAAAGCCCGCCACCACCAGCAGGATAAAGCCCAGGGGATCGATGTGCCGCAACGGGTTCAGAGACAGCCGCCCGGCTCTCTGGGCGGTGGGGTCTCCCAGCTTCCAGGCGGCCAGGCCGTGGCACAGCTCATGGACGGAGAGACAGAGCAGCGCCACCCCCGCCCGGATGAGCAGAACCAGCAATGCCTGATAGTCGAAAATACTCCCCAGAGTATTGAGAAAGGACAAGAGGAAAAACCTCCCTGATCGGAAGAATCGGCGCAATCGCCACAACGACCTACTATATTAACCCCTATTATACCGAAACCGGCGGGAAAACACAAGCCGCAGACAGAAAAAGTTCTGCCTGCGGCCTGAAAATCGCTCAATTCATTTGGTGATGCCCGGCTGACCGAACAGCTGCTGCCGGAGGGCCTCCACCCCCGTCCGCTTTTCGGCGGAAAAGGGCAGGAGGACATCGCTCTCCCCCAGCGACAGGGTCTCCCGGATACAGCGGAGGTTCGGCTCGACCTCGCTCTTTTTCAGCTTGTCCAGCTTGTTGGCCACCACCGTCACCGGACAGCCGGTAGATTTGAACCACTCCATCATGGTCACATCGTCGGCGGTGGGCTTATGCCGGGCGTCCACGATCTGAACGCCTGTGGTGATGAGGCCGGAGGCGAAATAGGCCTCCATCAGCCGTCCCCACCGCTCCCGCTCCTGTTTGGAGACCTTGGCGTATCCGTAGCCCGGCAGATCCACCAGATAGAGCTGGCGGTCGATGAGGAAGTAGTTCACCTGGCTGGTCTTGCCGGGGGCGGAGCCCACCCGGGCAAAGTTCTTCCGGTTGAGCAGACAGTTAATGACTGAGCTTTTCCCCACATTGGAGCGGCCTGCAAAGGCGATCTGGGGCAGGGAGCTGTGGATAAAGTCCTTGGGCGCGGTGGCCCCAATGACAAATTCTGCCTGATTCAGATTCATGCATTTACCTCACTGTCACTGTGGGATGGCCCCGGGCCTGAGGGCAGACGGCTGTACGCCGCCGTGGAGGGCGCTCAGATTGGGCTGTACGGCGGCGGAGGAGAAGTCCAGTGCCTCGGCCAACACCTGGTCCACCTGCTCCACCGTGACGAACCGGAGGGCGGAGCGGACGGTCTGGTCAATTTCGGTCAGGTCCTTCTCGTTATCCGCCGGGATGATGACCGTCTGGATGCCGTTGCGATAGGCGGCCATGGTCTTTTCCTTCAGTCCGCCGATGGCCAGCACACGGCCACGGAGTGTGACCTCCCCCGTCATGGCCAGGCCACATTTCACTCTAGCCCCTGTGAGGGCGGAGACGATGGCGGTGGTGATGGCGATGCCGGCAGAGGGGCCGTCCTTGGGCGTGGCCGCCTCGGGGAAATGGATGTGGATATCCTTCGTCTTGTAGAAGTCCGGGTCGATGCCCAGCTCCTGGGTGCGGCTGCGGATATAGGAGATGGCGGAGTGACAGGACTCCTCCATCACCTTCCCCAGGTTGCCGGTAGGCTCTACCTTGCCGGAGCCGGGGACGGCGTTTACCTCTACCTCCAGCAGCTCTCCTCCCACGCTGGTCCAGGCCAGTCCATTGACCAACCCCACCTGGGGAGTGCGCTCCAGCTTTTCCGGCTGATAGCGCCGGGGACCGAGATAGCGCTCCAGCTGGTCGCCGTTGATGTTGACCCGCTTGACCTCGCCGCTCACCAGCTCCATGGCGGCCTTCCGGCACAGGTCGGCCAGCTTCCGCTCCAGGAGGCGGACGCCGGACTCTCTGGTGTAGCCGGAGATGATCTCCCGGATGGCGTCGTCGGTGATGCGGAACTGACTGGCCTTCAGGCCGTGGCGCTTGAGCTCCTTGGGGAGCAGGTGCCGCCGGGCGATCTGCAGCTTTTCCTCGTCGGTGTAGCTGCCCAGCTCAATGAGTTCCATCCGATCCAGCAGAGGACGGGGCACGGTGGACAGGTCGTTTGCAGTGGTAATGAACAGCACGTCAGACAGGTCGAAGGGCAGCTCCAGGAAATTGTCCCGGAAGGTGCTGTTCTGCTCGGCGTCCAGCACCTCCAGCAGGGCGGAGGCCGGGTCGCTGCGCTGGTCTGTGCCCAGCTTGTCGATCTCATCCAGCAGGATGAGCGGGTTACAGGTGCCTGCCTTGGAGATGGCGGTGATGATACGCCCCGGCATGGCCCCGATATAGGTCTTGCGGTGGCCCCGGATTTCCGCCTCGTCGTGGATTCCTCCCAGGGACACCCGAGCCATCTTCCGGTTGGTGGCCTTGGCTACCGAGGCGGCGATGGAGGTCTTGCCCACGCCGGGAGGGCCGTACAGGCAGAGAATCTGCCCCTTCAAATCGGGAGACAGCTGCTTGACTGCCAGAAACTCCAGGATACGCTCCTTCACCTTGTCCATGCCATAGTGGTCGGCGTCCAGGATTTTACGGGCCGTCTCCACGTTCAGCCGCTCCCGGCTCCGTTTCGTCCAGGGCAGCTCCAGGCAGAGATCCAGATAGTTCCGGGAGACGGCGGCCTCCGCAGAGCCAAAGGGCTGCTTCTCCAGGCGGCGCAGCTCCTTGTTCAGCTTGTCCTCCACCTCCTTGGGCAGGCGGGCCTTGGCGATCTTCTGGCGATATTCCAGAATTTCATCATCCGGGTCGCCCCCCTCCCCCAGCTCGGACTGAATGACCTTCAGCTGTTCCCGGAGGTAATAGTCCCGCTGGTTCTGATCCATATGCTCCCGAATCTTGCCCTCCAGATCCCGCTCTACCGAGAGCACCTGGAGCTCTCTCGCCAAGATCTGGTTCATCTTCTCCAGACGGCGAACCGGGCGGAACTCGTCCAGGATGGACTGCTTGTCCTCTCCCCGCAGGGGGATATTCTGGGCGATATAGTCGGCGATATACCCGGGGTCACGGCTGTTGTACACGCTCAGCATCAGATCGGCGGAGAGTCGCTCAGACAGATCCCCATAATGGGCGAACAGCTCATAGGCCTGGCGGATGACTGCCTCGCTCCTGGGGGTGCCGGGCTCCACAGGCGGGGCAGGGACTTCCTGCACGACAGCGGTGAGGCAGGGCCTCTCCTGCACCAGCTCCAGCAGCATGGCCCGGCTGCTGCCCTCTACCATGACCCGGACATTGTCGTCCGGCAGACGGAGGAGCTGGCGAATGGTGCCGATGGTGCCCACCTGATACAGGTCATTCTGCCCGGGCTGCTCCACCGTGACCGACTTCTGGGACACCAGGAACACCCGGTTGTCCTGCTCCATAGCCTGCTCCAGGGCCTTCATGGACGACTTGCGGCCCACGTCGAAGTGGACGAGCATATTGGGAAAGACAGTCAGCCCTCTCAGGGCCAATGTGGGGAGAACGGTGCCCTCCTCAACGGTAATGTTGGCTTCACTCATAAAATACCTCCATGGAGGAAAATGGCCGTAAGTCCACCCTCAAGCGGACTTGCGGCCAATGAATGGTAGGTCAGTGGGTCAGGAGGCGTTGCCCCGGCGACGCTGCTGGTGCTGCATCTCCTTGAGGGTTTTCGCTCCCAGACGGGGGGCGGGATGCTGGAGACGATCCTCCTCCCGGACGATCTCCGGCTGTCCCTCCTTCCGGATGCTCTCCGGGGTGATGGTGACCTTGGCAATGGAGGGGTCTGACGGAATGTCGTACATCAACTCGTTCATGGAGGCCTCCAGCACCGTCCGCAGTCCCCGGGCGCCGATGCCCCGCTCCAGAGCCAGGTCAGCGGCGGCCTCCAGAGCCTCCGGCTGGAACTCCAGCTCCACATGGTCGTACTCCAGCAGCTTGCGATACTGCTTCACCAGGGCGTTTTTCGGCTCGGTAAGGATACGCACCAGCTGCTCCCGGTTCAGGGCAGTCAACGTGGTGACCACCGGCAGACGACCGATCAGCTCCGGGATGATGCCGAACTTCACCAGATCGTGGGGCTGGACATGGGAGAGAACGTCCCGCTCCTCCCGCTCCTTCTTCGTCTGGACGCTGGCGCCGAAGCCGATGCTCCGGTCGTCCAGACGGCTTTCGATGATCTTCTCGATGCCGTCAAAAGCGCCGCCGCAGATAAAGAGGATGTTGGTGGTGTCGATCTGGATGAACTCCTGATGGGGATGCTTCCGGCCGCCCTGGGGCGGGACATTGGCCACAGTCCCCTCCAGGATCTTCAGCAGCGCCTGCTGCACGCCTTCGCCGGAGACATCCCGGGTGATGGAGGTATTCTCGCTCTTGCGGGCGATCTTGTCGATCTCGTCGATATAGATGATACCCCGCTGGGCCAGCTCAATGTCGTAATCGGCAGCCTGAACCAGCCGAAGGAGAATGTTCTCCACGTCGTCGCCCACATAGCCCGCCTCGGTAAGAGTGGTGGCGTCGGCGATGGCAAAGGGCACCTTTAGGATACGGGCCAGAGTCTGGGCCAGGTAGGTCTTGCCGCAACCGGTGGGGCCAAGCAGGAGGATGTTGGACTTTTGCAGCTCCACATCCTCGCCGCCGCCGAAATAGATGCGCTTATAGTGGTTGTACACTGCCACCGAAAGGGCTACCTTGGCCTGATCCTGTCCGATCACATACTGGTCAAGGATTTGGCGGATCTCTCTGGGCGTGGGAATCACGTCCGGAATCTCTACATCGTAACGGCCCTGATCCTCGTCAAAATAGTCCTCCGAGTCGTCCAGAATCTCATTGCAGAGCTGGACACACTCATTGCAGATATAGGCGTTAGGGCCTGCGATGATACGCTCCACCCGATCCTGACTTTTTCCACAGAAGGAGCAGCAGACTGTCCTTCTATCGTCCTTTTTTGGCATATCGCTTTCCTCATCATTCTGTCACGGTGAGGCGAGAGGCCGCTCACTCACCGATGCTCAAAGATTTGGTCGATCAGACCGTATTCCTTCGCTTCGTCCGCCGTCATCCAGTGATCCCGCTCGGAGTCCGCCTTGACCTGCTCCGGGGTCTTGCCGGTATTGGCGGCCAAAATCCCGTTCAACCGCTCCTTGATCTTCAGGAAGTGCTCCAGGTCGATCTCCATATCGGTGACCTTGCCCTGGGTGCCTGCGGAGGGCTGATGGATCATGATCTCCGCATTGGGCAGAGCGATTCGCTTGCCCTTGGCGCCGCTGGAGAGCAGGAAAGCGCCCATGCTGGCAGCCATGCCGATGCAGATGGTGGACACGTCGCACTTGACATACTGCATGGTGTCGTAGATGGCCATGCCTGCGGTGACGCTGCCCCCGGGGCTGTTAATGTAGAACTGAATGTCCTTGTCCGGATCCTGGGCCTCCAGGTACAACAGCTGAGCCACCACCAGAGAGGCAGTGGTGTCATTGACCTCCTCGGAGAGGAAGATGATGCGGTCGTTGAGCAGGCGGGAGAAGATGTCATAGCTCCGCTCCCCCCGGCTGGTCTGCTCCACTACATAAGGTACTAGACTCATAATGATACGCTCCTTTTTCATAAACACGAAGAGATGATGGTACAGTATACCCGGCTCTTCTGTGAGGATATACCGAAATTCTGCCCTTCTGTTTCTCTCTCTGCCGCCGCCGCAGGAACATTCGGCAGCGGTCTGCTCTGATTGTAATTACTCGGCGTCGGCGCTCTCGGCCTCGGCGGGGGTCTCCTCCACAGGGGCGGTGGGCACAGCGCTGGCATAAATCAGCTCGGAGGCCTTTTTCAGCTGGACATCCCGGGCCAGAGTCTCGTCGTTGAGCGCCTCCCGGATCTTGTCCTCCTCCATGCCGTACTCCTCGCTCAGCTCGGTGACATGGGCGTTGATCTCCTCCTCGGTGGCCTCGATGCCCTCAGCCTCAACGATGGCCTTGAGCACCAGCTCCTGCTGGATCTGCCGGAGGGCGCTGGCCTTGATGGAGACACGGAACTCCGTCTGGTTGGTGCCCATCATGTTCAGGTAGTTGTCCAGGGTGATGCCCATGCTCTGAATACGGGACTCATAGTTCTCCATCATCTTGTCTGTCTCATACTCCACCATAGTGTCAGGAATCTCCATCTGGGCGTTGTTGACCACGGCGGTCATGACGGACTGGTGGAACGCCTCGTCGGCGTTCTTGTTCTTCTCCTCCAGCTTCTTCGCCTTCAGGTCGGCCTTGAACTCGTCCAGGGTCTCAAACTCGGAGACGTCCTTGGCAAATTCGTCGTCCAGAGTGGGCGCCTGCTCCTCCCGAACCTCGTGGACGGTGCACTTGAAGGTGGCCTCCTTGCCGGCCAGCTCCTTTGCCTGATACTCCTCAGGGAAGGTGACGATGACGTCCTTGTCCTCTCCGGCGGAGACGCCCACCAGCTGATCCTCAAAGCCGGGGATGAAGGAGCCGGAGCCCAGCTTCAGCTCATGGTTCTCACCCTTGCCGCCCTCAAAGGCTACGCCGTCCACAAAGCCCTCGAAGTCGATGACGGTGGTGTCGCCCAGCTGAGCGGGACGATCCACAGCGACCTGGGTGGTGGCCCGGCTGATATAGGGCTGGAGAGCGGTTTCTACATCCTCGTCAGAGACAGTGACCTCCGCCCGGGGAGCAGGGATCTCCTTATACTGGCCCAGGGTGGCCACAGGCATCAGGCCCACGGTGACGGTGAGGGACACGCCCTCTGCGCCGATGGTCTGGACGTTGGTCTGGGGATAGCCCACAATCTCCAGGGACTCATCCTTGGTGATCTCCTCCATGATGGCGGGGTACAGCTCCTCCATGGCGTCCTCATAGAACACGTCGGCGCCGTACATCCGCTCCACCAGTTTCCGGGGGGCCTTGCCCTTGCGGAAGCCGGGCAGGGTGATCTGGCCCTTTACCTTGGCATAGACCTTGTTGACCGCAGCGTCAAACTCCTGGACGCTGATCTCTACAGAAAGCTCAGCGGTGTTGTTTTCCTTTTTCTCTACGTTTTTCACGTTCATGGGGGTGTTCCTCCTTGGCGGGCGGCAATGCGCTCCGTTTCTTCAAAATCATCAGTCTGATATTGTAACAGACTTGACGAGAGATTTCTACTGTTTTAAGTAAAAAAACAGTCTCATTCTAAAATTTTTTTTGGTACGAAATTCAGATGGTCGGCGGAGATGAGGGAAAATTCCGTCTCCCCCACCGTTCCCTCGATGGCCAGACGGCGGCTTGGCCCGTGGAGATGGGCGTACCAGCAGCGCCGGACGCCGTACTGCCGGAGCAGGGCCAGAATCGGCTCGCACCGGTATCCCTGGTAGATCGGCGGATAGTGGAGAAAGACCAGCTTCTCCCGGTCTCCCGCCGCTTTCAGGGATGTCTCCAGCCGGATACACTCCCGGCGGAGCATCTTCTCGTCGTGTCCCGCCTGCTCCAGCTCGTAAAACCAGCCCCGGGTGCCGCAGAGGGCGGTCTCCCCGTAGAGCCAGCAGTTGTTGTGCAGCAGCCGGAAGGTGCTCAGACCCTTCTCCTGAAAGAAGGCCTCCATCTTTCGGGCGGTAGTCCACCAGTAGTCGTGGTTTCCCTTGAGCAGCAGCTTGGTCTGCCCCGGCAGATCGTTGAGGAAGCGGAAGTCCGCCTCACATTGGGACAGATTCATCCCCCAGCTCAGATCGCCGCAGAGAAGCACCGTGTCCTCCGGCCGGACGTTTTCCAGAAAGCCCTGTCTCAGCCGATCCGGGTGGTTTTTCCACTCCGGGCCGAAGATGTCCATGGGCTTGTCGGTTCCAAAGGACAGGTGAGGGTCTCCGATGGCATAGAGGGCCATATCACTTCAAAAAGCCGGTGACGACCGCCTTCATCTGCTCCTTCTGCACCCAGCCGTCGAAGCGTACCTTCTTGTCCCGCAGTCCTGCCAGAGGACGGGGGATCTCCGCTCCGGTGACCTGGGAGAGCTGATCCAGCAGCCCTGCGCCGGAGGACAGCTCCTCCACGCCGATGGCCTCCAGGACGGCGTCCGGGAACTTGAAGGGGCTGGCAGTGGAGGCGACTACAGTGGGGGTCTCGTCCCCGGTCTCCGCCCGGTACTGCTCCAGAACGTGGAAGGCGACGGCGGTATGGGTGTCGATGAGATACTTGTGCTCCCTCCACATCTTGCCGATGGTCTCCTTGGTGGCGGCCTCGGTGGTGTAGCCTGCGGAGAAGATCGCCTGAATCTTCTTCTGAATGTCCTCGTCCACCGTGTAGCAGCCGGTCTCCGCCAGCTGGTTCATATATCCACGGGTACGATCATCGTCGTTGCCGGAGAGGGCGAAGATCAGCCGCTCCAGATTGCTGGAGATGAGGATGTCCATGGAGGGAGAGACCGTGTTGTAGAACGGGCGGTTCTTGTCATAGGTGCCGGTGGTCAGAAAGTCGGTGAGCACGTTGTTGTCGTTGGAGGCGCAGATCAGCCGACGGATGGGAACACCCATCTCCCAGGCGTAGTAGGCGGCCAGAATGTTGCCGAAGTTTCCGGTGGGGACGCAGACGTTGATGGCGTCGCCGTTGGAGATGGCCCCCTGCTTCAGCAGGTCGCAGTAAGCGGAGATATAGTAGACGATCTGAGGCAGCACCCGGCCCCAGTTGATGGAGTTGGCGGAGGACAGGAACAGGCCCTTTTCGGCCAGCTCCTCCCGAAGCGCCTCGTCAGAGAACAGCCGCTTCACCCCGGTCTGGGCGTCGTCGAAGTTGCCCACCACGGAGCAGACGCCTACGTTCTCCCCCTCCTGGGTCTTCATCTGAAGGCCCTGGATCTCGGAAACGCCGTCCTTGGGGTAGAACACCAGGATCTTTGTCTTGTCCACGTCCCGGAAGCCCTCCATGGCGGCCTTGCCGGTGTCGCCGGAGGTGGCCACCAGGATGCAGACCGTCCGGTTGTCGTAGTTCTTCCGCATGGATGCGGTGAGCAGATGGGGCAGCATCTGGAGGGCCATGTCCTTAAAGGCGCAGGTGGGGCCGTGCCACAGCTCCAGGCAGTAGGTGTTCTCGTCCACCTTGTGGACGGGGGCCACCTCTTTCGTGTCGAACTTGTCCGGCCCATAGGCCCGGCCGGTGTAGGCGGTCAGCTCAGAGGTGGTGAAGTGGGTCAGATACAGCCCCATGACATACACCGCCCGCTGCTGATAGGACATATCCTTTAAGCTCTCCAGCGCATTGCCCGGCAGACGGGGCAGCGAGGCGGGCAGGAACAGGCCTCCGTCCCGGGACAGCCCCTGGGAGATGGCCTGAGCCGGAGTGAACTCCAGCTTCTTGTTTCTCGTGCTTACATAGTACATTGCCGATCACTGTCCTCCTGTATTGGTTGGGAAGCGGGCGCAGACCGGAGGTCTTATTGCCCGACGATACCTCATTATTACATCAAACGGCCCTCCGGTCAAGCCACCGAGGCGAGAAAGTAAGGCTTGCTCAGTAAAAAGCGTTCTCCAGATACACCACACTGGGGCGCTGGGTCTGCATCCCCCGGGGCGCCGTGATCTGGCAGACGTCAAAGCTGATATAGTAGTTGTCCATTTCCGGGTGCTGGGAGAGATAGCGGCCCATAGCCTTGTGGATGCGCCCCTGCTTGCGCCGGGTCACCGCTTCCCCGCCGGTGGTAAAGCTGCCGGTGCGGAGCTTGACCTCCACGACTGCCAGGACCCTGCCTCTCCGGGCCAGCAGGTCGATCTCTCCCTCCCGGTATGCCAGGTGATGCTCCAGCACCTCATAGCCGTGCTGCACCAGCCACTGGGCGGCTACCGCCTCGCCCCAGGCCCCCAGGCGGCGGTCAACATCGTTTCTCATAGAATTTCTTCAAAAAGCTCATCCGGTGGGCCGGACAGGGGCCGTACTGCTCCAGCATCTGATAGTGGAGCGCCGTGCCGTAGCCCTTGTGCTGCTCGAACCGGTACTGAGGATACTGCTTCGCCAGCTCCACCATGAACCGGTCACGGCTGACCTTCGCCAGAATGGAGGCGGCGGCGATGGAGGCGGAGAGACTGTCCCCGTGTACCACCGTCCGGCAGGGGACGGAGATGCCCCGGCTCTGGTTCCCATCCACCAGCGCCAGGTCGGGCCGGAGAGACAGGCCGCCAATGGCAAGGTTCATGGCCTTCATCCGGGCGTTGAGGATGTTGATTTCGTCGATCTCCCTCTCGTCCACGCTGGCCACCGACCAGGCCAGGGTCTGCTCCTTGATTTGGTCAAAGAGCCGCTCCCGTCGCCTGGGGGTGACCTTTTTGGAGTCGTTGAGCCAGGGCAGGTCAAACGTCTCCGGCAGGATGACGGCGGCGGCGTACACCGGCCCGGCCAGGGGACCGGCCCCCGCCTCGTCTACGCCGCAGACCAGGGGATAGCCCTGGGCGTGGGCCTCCTGCTCCAGGGCAAGGAAATCGTGCTCTGTGCGCATGGGTCTATCTCGCCTCCTCCGGGGTCTCCAGGGTGAACCGGCCCAGCTTGCCGGAGCGATACTCCTCCAGCAGCACCCGGCTCATCCGCTCCAGATCCACCTCACCCCCGGAGATGAGGAAGCCCCTGCGCCGTCCGGCGGCCTCCAGCAGCTCCCAGCCCTCCGACGACGGGGAGACGTCGATTTTATAGCGGGCTGCCACCGCCTCCGGGTAGCGCTCTGAGAGCAGGGCCATCAGGCCGGAGGCCAGGGTCTCCAGATCCATGATGGTGTCCTTGACAGCACCGGTATAGGCCAGATGCTGTCCCACCTGCTGATCCTCAAACTTGGGCCAGAGGATGCCTGGCGTGTCCAGCAGCTCCAGACCGGCGTCCACCGTAATCCACTGCTTGCCCCGGGTGACGCCGGGACGGTTCTGGGCTTTGGCGGACTTCCGCCGGGCCACCTGATTGATGAAGGTGGACTTTCCCACATTGGGGATCCCCACCACCATGGCCCGCACCGGGCGGCCGGTCTGGCCCTTTTCCGCCCAGCGCTCGATCTTGTCCTTCAGCAGGCTGCGGACGGCGGCGGAGAACTGATTCACCCCCGCCCCGGACTTACAGTCGGTGAGCAGGACCGCCTGTCCCCTGCTGCGGAACCACTCCACCCAGGCCCGGTTCATAGCCTCGTCCGCTTGGTCCGACCGATTCAGAATGACCAGTCGGGGCTTGTCCCCCACCATACTGTCCATCTCCGGGTTACGGCTGGAGATGGGGATGCGGGCATCCAGTATCTCTGTGACGGCGTCCACCGATTTTAAATTTTCCCCGATCATCCGCCGGGTCTTGGCCATGTGGCCGGGATACCATTGAATGTCCATCGGCTTTCGCCTCCTCTTTTCAGCAAATTTCCCTACGAAAAAAGGAGCGGACACCCGCTCCTTTTGTTTCGACCAAGGGATTTAAAGACTTCGCTGCACGAATCAGCAAGAGCGATTGGCGAGATATTTTTTGCCAGAAAAAGGCGCAAAAACGCAGGAATACTTTGTGTATTTCAAGTTTTTGTAACGCATTTCTGGCGGAAAATAGCCGCCAGGCGCCGTAGATGCATTTGTGCGGCGATGTCTTAAAGCTTCTCCTTGACCTTGGCGGCCTTACCGGCGCGGTCACGCAGATAATACAGCTTGGCCCGGCGAACCTTGCCCCGGCGAACGGTCTCCACCTTCACCACGTTGGGGGAGTTGACGGGGAACACCTTCTCCACGCCCACGCCGTAGGAAATGCGGCGGACGGTAAAGGTCTCGTTCACGCCGCCATGCTTCTTGGCGATGACGGTGCCCTCAAAGATCTGGATACGCTCCTTGGCGCCCTCCGTCACCTTGACATGAACACGGACGGTGCTGCCGACCTCGATGACCGGCTGCTCAGCCTTGACATTCTTCTGGTCAAGTGCCTTGATGAGATCCATAACTGTTTCCTCCTGATTCATAGGTGTTCTTGACGCCGTTATTTGCCTGCGCTTCCTATATAGTACGCAGCAGCCCAGAGGACCACCCTTTATTCAACTGGTCAAGAATACCATACAAAATCGGAAAAAGCAAGAGGTATCAGCGAAAAATTTCTCCGTTTTCCTGAAAAACCTCCTCCCGGCGGTACCGGGCAAAGTCCGGGGCCAGGTGTGGATACCGGGCCGCGAAGGTCTCCATCAGCAGCTGGGGGTTCAGGCTGGGCTCCTGGGCGGCCAGATTGCAGGAGAGGGACATCTGCCGCTCCCCCACCGGCTCCATCAACCAGCGGTGGACCATGGGAATCAGGTCCAGCTCGGTATACCCCTTTTTGGACTTTTTGGAGGGCTTGCGGACGATCAGGTGCTCCGGGGAGAGAAACGCACGAAACCCTTCCTCCACTCCCTCCGGAATGCCGTTGTCGTAATCCAGAGTGATGGCCCAGTCCAGCGTTCTGATCTGCTTAAAGGGCCGTTCCGCCCGGTAGCAGGACAGCACCCGCAATCCCTCGGGCAGCGTCCGGTTGAGCAGGGCAGGGACATCTTCCAGTGGGATTTGGCTCACTAAATCGAACTCCAGAATCTCGCACCGACTGGAAAAGCCCAGGGACAGGGGCAGGGCGATGGAGACGTAGGCGTGGCGGTTATATCCCTCCGTCTGCCAGATCTCCAGCCCCGCCCGGAGGAAAGCCCGCTGAAACTGGGCCATGGTGTCCAGATGGGAGATATAGATGGCCCGTCCGGTCTTTTCATAGAGCAGCCGGTGGGCGTGCATTTTTGCCATAGGTCAGACCTCCCCTTCCGTTGCGTGGCGTTCTCTTGCGGAGATGGGATAGAGGGCGTCGCACTTCCGGTCGCAGAGCAGCCGATCCGCTCCGCAGCCGGTACACTGCTTCCGGCAGTCCGGCGTGATGGTGGAGCGGTAGGCCTGCTGCCGCTCCCGCCAGAGATAGCTCTGACGGACGCCCACCGAGATCATGGACCAGGGCAGCAGCTCCTCATAGGGCCGCTCCCGGCAGGCGTAGAAGTCCGGGTCAACTCCCGCCTCCCGGAAGGCATCCATCCAGCGCTCGAAGCTGAAATACTCGCTCCAGGCGTCCAGCCGTCCGCCTCTGCGCCAGACCGACTCCAGGGCCTTGCCCAGCCGCCGGTCGCCCCGGGCCAGCACCGCCTCGATGTAGCTCAGATCCGGGTCGTGCCAGTTGTAGATGATGGATTTGTTGGTGATGCTCCGGCGCAGGAGGGCCACCCGGCGGCGGTACTCCTCCATGGAGATCTGGGCCTCCCACTGGAAGGGGGTGAAGGGCTTGGGCACAAAAAAGGCAGTGGAGACGGTGATACGCACCCCCCTGGCCCGGTTGCTGCCGTACTGCTTCCAGACCATGTAGACCTTCTGGGCCAGGTCGGCGATGCCCACCACGTCCTCGTCCGTCTCGGTGGGCAGGCCCAGCATGAAGTACAGCTTTACCGCATTGCCGCCTCCCTCAAAGACGGTGCGGCAGGAGCGGAGCAGGTCCTCCTCCCGGACGTTTTTGTTGATGGTGTCCCGGAGCCGCTGTGTGCCCGCCTCCGGGGCGAAGGTGAAGGAGCTTTTCCGGGCCTTTTGGAGCCGCTGCTCCAGGGCCATGGAGAAGTTGTCCGCCCGGAGAGAGGGGACGGAGAGGTTGATGTTCCTCGGCTCGCAGTAGTCCAGCAGTCCGTCGCACAGCTCCGCCAGGGGCCGGTAGTCGCTGGTAGAGAGGCTGGAGAGGGTCATCTCCTGATAGCCGGAGTCCTTGCAGGAGGCAATCCCCTGCTCGATGAGCACCTCCGGGCTTTTGGGCCGGACGGGGCGATAGCAGTACCCCGCCTGACAGAACCGGCAGCCCCGGATGCACCCCCGGAACACCTCCAGCATCACCCGGTCATGGACGATCTCGGTGGAGGGGATGATGGTTTTGACGGGATAATAGGCGGTGTCCAGGTCCTGGATGATGCGCTTGGTGACTACGGCCGGAGCGCCCTCCTTTGGGGTGACAGAGGCCAGAGTCCCGTCCTCGTGATAGGTGATGTCGTAAAGGGAGGGGACATAGAGCCCGGAGACCTGGGCCGCCCGGCGGAGAAATTCGGCCCGGCTCCAGCCGGTGCGCCGCACCTCCCGGTACAGCTCCAGCATCTCCACCGTCACGTCCTCCCCTTCCCCCAGAGAGAACAGGTCGATGAAATCCGCTAACGGCTCTCCGTTGTAGGCGCAGGTGCCCCCCGCCATGACGATGGGGTCGTCGTCGCCCCGCTCCCAGGTGTGCAGGGGCACTCCCGCAAGGTCCAGCATGTTCAGCACGTTGGTGTAGGCCATCTCATAGCCCAGGGAGAAGCCGATCATGTCAAAGTCCCGGATGGGGTCGCCGCTCTCCAGGGCCCACAGGGGGAGGCCAGCCTTGCGCATCTCCGCCTCCATATCTCCCCAGGGGGCGAAGCACCGCTCACACCAGACTCCGTCCATCCCGTTCATGACGCCATAGAGGATGCGGATGCCCAGGTTGGACATCCCGATCTCATAGGTGTCGGGAAAACAAAAGGCAAAGCGGAGATCCACCTGAGCCTTGTCCTTGATGACTGCGTTATATTCCCCGCCGGTATAGCGGGCGGGCTTTTGTACCCGTAACAGGATGCGCTCCAGACGTGCGTCCATAGCAGGGCCTCCCTTTTGGCTGTTTGGATTATTTTACCCGAAGCGTCGAAAAAACGCAAGACCGGAGACAGGCCTTCTCTCCGCCTGCATAAAAAGAAAACGCCCGCCCCGGACAGGGGCGGGACAGAAAACGTCAGTCGGTCAGCGCTGGTGCAGTATCCCGGACAGGGGCTTATAGATGAGGAAGCACAGCCCCACGTCGATCAGCCCCTTCACCAGGGTAAAGGGCACGTTGAAGATTAGCAGGCACTCAAACAGTCCGTCCACCCCGGGAAGAATGGCTTGATAAGCGCTGACGATGGTGTCCATACCCCCAAACAGGGTGGCATAGAAGGGATAGACCAGAAAATAGTTCATGGGGAGGGAGGCCAGAGCCATACAGATCGCCCCGGCGAGAGAGCCGATGATGGCCCCCCGGCGAGTGTGATCCTTCCAGTAGATCAGCCCCGCCACCAGAACGAACACCGCCCCCATGGTGACGTTGAACAGCTCCCCGATGCCGGCAGAGGAGGTGCCTTTGATGAGGATGTGGAGCAGGTTCTTGAACACCTCGATGAGGACGCCATACACCGGCCCCAGGGCGAAGGAGCCCAGCAGGGCGGGCAGGTCGGAGACGTCCAGCTTGACAAAGGAGGGAATGAGCATGGGCAGGGAGATTTCCAGGAACATGAGCAGGAAGGCCACAGCGGAGAGCATGGCGGTGACGGTGATGCAGCGGGTGCGGGAGACGGTATTGGATGCGTACATAAAAAGGACTCCTTTTCCCGGGATTGACCCCGGCAGAATACGAACGCCTGAGATATAGGTCTACAGGCGTGCTCTGCCGGAACTGCCCCGAAAAAGGAGTTCTGCCGCACACATCTTCTTCCATCCAGACTTTACTGTCGGTATCGGATTCGCACCGATTCAACCCTGAGCGTTTCGGCTCGTAGGCTCGCGGACCTGTCAGCTATGCTGCATCACCGCCGGTCGGGAATTTCACCCTGCCCTGAAGACGTCTATCCATTTGTTCAACGCCATTATACGCTCCCTGTCAGAAAATGCAACCGGTTTTTCCGTTTTCCTCTTGCTATTTTTCCATATGTGCGATATGATAAAACAAACGTTCTATTTGGAGGGATTTTATGCGCCCCATCGAACAGTGCTGCTGCTTTACCGGCCACCGCCCCAACCGGCTCCCCTGGCTGGCTGACCCATATGACCATCGCACCCAGGCATTGACCGACGCCCTGTGGCGGCGCATCCAGGCCAGCTATGAGGGGGGCTACACCTGCTTTCTCTCCGGGATGGCCCTGGGTGTGGATTTGATATGCGCAGAGCTGGTGCTGCGGCTCCGTGCGGAGACCGACGGGGCGGCGGAGCTTATCCCCGTCGTCCCCTGGCCCGGCCAGGCGGAGCGCTGGAGGCAGGAGGACCGCCGCCGCTATCGGGAGGTCCTGCAGGTGTGCGGAGAGAACCTTGTGGTGGTATCTCCCAGCTACTCCAGAACCTGCTATTACCTGCGCAATCGCTATCTGGTGGAGCACTCTGCCAAGATCATTGGCGTTTACGACGGCTCCCCCACCGGCGGCACCCATCAAACGCTGGAAAATGCCCGACAAAACGGGTTGGAAATGGAACTGCTCAAGCCGGAATGAGTCTCAGGCATGAGCAGACAGGTCATTTAGTCAAATCTCGTCTCCCAGTGCTCCGCCCGGCTGGCCTCCCAGCAGAGCAGAAGCTGCTCCCGGGTCGTCCGCCGGGTGTCCAGGGGCGGCAGGTCGCCCATGGGGAAGAAGCCCCGTTCCCGGGTCTCCAGGTTGGGACGGAAGGGCTCCATCTCCCCCACCGGCTCGCACAGGATCAGGTGGTTGGACAGATTGAGGATGTACGGCGGCCAGTTGCGCAGGTTCCGGTCCTGCACCGCCACCAGCCGGGTGGCCCGGCCCCGGATGCCCGTCTCCTCCCACAGCTCTTTCTCCGCATTGGCCCGGACGGTCTGATTCTCATCACACCAGCCCCCGGGGAGGTTCCAGCCCGCGTCGTTCTCCTTGACCAGCAGCACCCGGTCACCCACAAACAGAGCCGAGCGGGTGGTCACCTTGGGAGTCTGATACCCCTCCTCCCCGCAGAACAGGCCGGAGAGCCGCTCTACCGGCAGGTCGGTGTACTGGGCCAGGATTTCCCCGGCAATCTCCCGGATGCGTCCATAGCGCTCCAGGTCAAAGGGGTTTTTGGTATAGGCAATGCCGCACTGGGCCAGCGACTGTAGTTCCTTGGCCCAGGCTACCCAGTTCCGGTCGTTCAGCTCCTTTTGGGTCATGCTGTGTTCCCTTCCCTTCTGTGTGTTCATGAGATCTCTGATTCGTCTGGCGCAGGGAGCCAGGAGGCAAAGTAGATGCGGCCTCCTGCATTGCTGTCAGCGTTGGTGAGCAGCAGCTCATAGCCGGTATAGGTGGCGGCGATTTCCAGAAGGCTCCCGTCCTCATGGACGAGATACATGGTGCCGTCCACCGGGTAGTCAGAGCGGACGCCGTAATAGCGCAGGGTCAGCTCCTCGCCGCCCAGAGCTTCTGCCTGGGCCTGAAGGTTTAATAAGTCCAACAGCTCTGCCATAGGCTGGAGCAGCTGTCCATCGTCAAAGCTGGCCGTCACCACATTGTCCAGCCAGACCGTGATCTTTCCCTCCTCTGACGAGTAATCGATCAGCCAGCTGCGCAGCTCCCCCTCCTCGTCCCTGCCATAGAGAAAGGCGTACATCCCTGACACCGTGCCATCGGCAGTGAAATCCAGCTGAAAGAGGTTGCTGATGTACACATCCTCTGGCAGGCCAAGCCTGTTCCAAAGCTCCTCCAACAGAGCGTCGCCGCCATCGGTATAGAGGTTGTCGTTAGAAAGAGCGAAGGTGACAGTGTTGGCCGACTCATAGAGATGCCAGCCCAGACGTGTGGTGATATCGTGGGCATACTGCCAGGTGCGATAGCCGACGATACCCAGCATGACCGACAGGGCGGCGACCTCTGCCAGAAGTGCGGCAATCCATTTGGTAGAGTATTTCCCGGTAAGCCACTGTCTTCCCCACCGGAACAGCCTTGGCCATATCCAAAGCCACAGGGCACAGGCCAGCAGGCATAGTATCCCCTGAATGATGCCGGACTTTACCGCACCGTAGCGGCACAGGCGCAAAATGGCGGACAGACATCCCCAGGCCCAGCAGAGGAAAACCGGGTTGAGCAGCCCGCACCAGAATATGATACGGTCATGTCTCCGCACAGTTCTGCTCATCTCTGCCCCTCCCTTTTCGGCGCCTTCTTTGTGCGCTATTATATCATGACATTCCCACGATTGGTAGACATTTTTTGAAACATTGTGTCATATAACCTTTTTTTCGACGTATTTCATCAATATTTTGGTATCTATGTGTATCAGGCATGACAAGCCCCCGCCCGTTTTTCAGGGCGGGGGCTTATCCGCTCAGGTCAGAGCGGAACGATACAAATTAGTAGGTGAGGGACTTTGCAGTGTAGGAGCTGTAGGAGCCGTCCCGGTAGGCCCGGACTGCGTAGGTGTACTTCGTCCCGGACTTCACCGTCTTGTCGGTGTAGGTCAGGGTGGAGGAGCTCACCTTGGCGATCTGGGTCAGGCTGCCGTCAGATTCCACACGGTAGATGACATAGCTGGTGCAGTTGTTGGACTTCGTCCAGCTCAGCTGGATACCGCTGTCGGTCTTGGTCAGGGTCAGGGTCGGATGGCCCAGACGGACGATCTTCACCGCCGTGTAGCTGCTGGCGCTGTAGCCCTTGTAGGCCCGGACTGCGTAATAGTAGCCGGTGCCGCTGGAGGAGGCGACCTCATAGTCGATGTAGGACAGGGTGTCCGCTCCGGACAGGGTGGCGATCTTGGTGAAGGCCCCGTCCGTCGTCCGACGGTACACGTAATAACCGGTGGCTCCGGCGGACTTTGTCCAGGTGAGGACGATCTTGCCGGGCTGGTTCTCGGCGGTCAACGTGACCTCCTTCAGCCGGTACAGGCCGACGGCGGTGAAGGCGCTTCTGGTATTCCCGGAATAGGCCTCCACCTTGTAGGTGTAGGAGGTGCCGCTGACGGCGCTCCGGTCGGTGTAGGTCAGAACGTCAGAGCCGGACAGGGTGGCGACCCACTTATACTCGCCGCCGGAGGTCTTCCGGGAGACGATGTAGCCGTCGGCGTTCTCCACCTCTGTCCAGGTGAGGACGATGCCCACGCTGCTGTTGGCAGCCTTCAGGGTGGTGGGAGCGACCCAGCGGACAGCGACGCCGCTGGTATTGTAGGCGCTGATCTGCTCGCCGTCGGCGTTGGCGCAGGCTACGGTGTACCGATAGATCTGCCCGGTGACCACGTCAGTATCGGTGTAGCTGGTGCCGCTGACTGTGGCGACCACCTCCCATGCCGTCCAGGGAGTGGTGGTGGAGTTCCGGCGGAGCACCACATACTGCTCAACGTCTGCCACGGCCTCCCAGGTCACGGTAACGCCGGTCTTGTCGTTGACTGCGCCGGTCAGGGTGGGGGCGGGCACCTCCACCAGCAGGCCGATGGCCTGATTGATGTACTTCACCAGGTCGTCGATGTCGCTCTGCTCCACGCCGTTCTTCTCCAGGGTCT